>NZ_JBDKXB010000018.1:0-63283 GCF_041197575.1 Thioalkalicoccus limnaeus
GCGAAGCTCGGCGTCAGCGTCGATCTGGCCGCGATCCAGGACCGCGGACCGCGCGTCGCGATGATCCACGAGCGCCTCTGTACCGGCTGCACCAAGTGCCTGAAGCGCTGTCCGACCGATGCGATCATCGGCGGCCCCAAGATGATCCACGCGGTCTTCAACGACGCCTGCACCGGCTGCGAGAAATGTTACGACGCCTGCCCGCACGGCTGCATCGAGATGCAGCCGGTGCCCGTGACGCTCGCGAACTGGCACTGGCCCAAGCCAGCCCTCGCCGCCTGACCGGAGACGCCGATGAGACTCTTTCGCTTCCGCGGCGGCGTCCACCCGGAGGACCGCAAGGCCCTGTCCGGTGACCGGTCGATCGAGCGGACCACCCTGCCCCACCTGCTGCATGTGCCGCTGCAACAGCACATCGGCGCCGCGGCCAACCCGGCCGTGCGGCGCGGCCAACTGGTGCGCAAAGGGGATCTGATCGGCGAGCGCCAGGGTGCGATCTCGGCGCCGATTCATGCGCCGACCTCGGGGCGCGTCGTCGGCATCGGACGCTACCCGGCCAACCATCCCTCGGGCCTGCCGGTCGCGACCATCACGCTGTTGCCCGATGGCGAGGACCGCTGGTCCGACGAGCTCGAGGGGGTCGCGGACCCCTTCGCCTTGACCACCGAGGAGATCGCGGCGCGGGTCGCGGCGGCCGGTGTCGTCGGCCTCGGCGGCGCCACCTTCCCGGCCGCGGTCAAGCTCAATCTGCGCCAGCGCTACCGGATCCACACCCTGATCATCAACGGCTCCGAATGCGAGCCCTATCTGACCTGCGACGATCGCCTGATGCGCGAGCAACCGGTCGCGATCCTCGACGGCGCGCGGATCATGGCCCATGCGCTGGGCGCCGAACGGATCCTGATCGCGATCGAGAACAACAAGCCACAGGCGCAGGCCGCACTGGCCGAGGCGGCCCGGGCCTTTCCCGATATCGCGATCGCACGGCTGCCGAACCGCTATCCGATGGGGTCCGAGAAGCATCTGTCCCTCGCCTTGACCGGCCGCGAGACGCCGGCGCGCGGCCTGACCGCGGACATCGGTGTCGTCGTGCACAATCCGGCCACGGCCTATGCGGTGCACGAAGCCCTGCGCCAGGGCCGCCCGCTCGTCGAGCGGGTGGTCACGGTCACCGGCGAGGCGGTCGCCCGCCCCGCCAACCTGCGGGTGCCGGTCGGCACCCCGGTCGAGCACCTGCTCGCGCACTGCGGCGGCCTGGTCGAGGAGCCGGAACGACTGATCAGTGGCGGCCCCATGATGGGCCAGCCGCTGCCGAGCATCCGGGTGCCGATCGTCAAGGGAAGCAACGGCGTGCTGGCGCTGACCGGGCGCGAGGTCCACCGCCGCGAGCCGATGCCCTGTATCCGTTGCGGCCAATGCGTCGCGGCCTGTCCGTGTGGCCTGCTGCCGTTGGACCTCGCCGCGCGGATCCGCGCCGCCGATCTCGAGGGTGCGGTCCGACATGGCCTGATGGACTGCATCGGCTGCGGGTCCTGCGCCTATGTCTGCCCGGCGCACCTGCCGTTGGTCCAGTTCATCCACTACGCGAAGGGCGAGATGGCCGCGCGCGGCCGCGCCCGGCACAAGCAGATCGAGACCAAGCGACTGGCCGAACTGCGCACGGCACGGATGGAGGCCGCGAAGCGGGCCAAACGCGAGGCGATGGCCCGGCGCAAACAGGCCACCGCCGCAAAACAGCCCGAGCCGGTGGAGGCCGAAACATGAACGAGTTCGCCTCCGCGTCGCCGGTTGCCGGCCCCTTTGCCCACGCGCGCAGCAGCATCGGTCGCACGATGGGGCTCGTGATGCTAGCGCTGACGCCGGGCACGCTGATCGGGCTGTGGCAATTCGGATGGCCGGCGATCAACCTGTTCGTCGTGACCATCACGACCGTCGTCGTGGTCGAGGCGGCCTGTCTGCGTCTGGCCGGCCGGCCGGTCCGCGCCCATCTGTTCGATGGGTCGGCGATCCTGACCGGCTGGCTCCTGAGCCTGACCCTGCCGCCCTGGGCCCCCTGGTGGATCGGCGTCGTCGGCGGGCTGATCGCGATCGTGATCGCAAAGCAGGTGTTCGGCGGCCTCGGCCAAAACCTGTTCAACCCGGCGATGGTCGCGCGCGTCGCGTTGCTGATCTCCTTTCCGGTCACGATGACGACCTTTGTCGCGCCGACGCCGCTGTTCTCGGAAGGCGCACCGGACTTCGTCGGCGGGCTGGCGATCACGTTCGGCGGCGAATATTACGACGCGATGACCAGCGCGACCGTGCTCGGCCAGGTCCGCACCGACCTGACGACCGGATTGACGCTGATCGACATCCTGCCGTCGACCTACCAGTTGAGCCAAGCCGCGATCGGCACCATCGCCGGCAGCCTCGGCGAGACCTCGGCGGTGCTGATCCTGCTCGGCGGCCTGTTCCTGATCGCCAAGCGCGTCATCACCTGGCATATCCCGGTCGCGATGCTGGCCACGATCACCGTCTGCGCGACGGCGATGCACATCTTCGACCCCGCAGTCTTCCTGAATCCGGGCTATCACCTGGTCTCCGGGGCGACGATGCTCGCGGCCTTCTTCATCGCGACCGATCCGGTGACGGCGCCCGTCTCGGCCCGCGCGCGAATCCTCTATGGCATCGGCTGCGGTCTGCTCGTCTACATCATTCGGACCTGGTCCGCTTATCCGGAGGGCGCGGCCTTCGCCGTCCTGCTGATGAACGCCTGCACGCCATTGCTCGACCATTATGTGCGGCCGCGGATCTACGGCCGCGACCGGCGCGGCGAGCCCCTCGCCTATGCCGACGATACCGGCGAGAAAAGCCGATGAATGACACGACCCAAACGAGCCCGGCCTGGCGCGACCGGGTGCCGTACCAAGCCCTACTGCTTGGCACCTTCTCGCTGATCGCCGCGGCCTTGCTCGCTGTCGGCGACCTGCTCACGCGCGGGCCGATCGCCGAACGGCGCGCCGAGGATCTGAAGGCCTCGCTGAGCCAGGTATTGCCGCCGCAAATCCACGACAATGACCTGTTGGCCCACCCGCTGACGCTGCCGGGACGCAACGGCCAACCGCTGACCATCTACCGCGCGCTGCATGGCTATCAGGTGACCGGCGTCGCCTTCGGCGCGGTCGGGCGCGGCTACGCCGGTCCGATCGAGCTGCTGATCGGCATCGACGCCCAAGGCCGCGTCCTCGGTGCGCGGGTATTGTCCCATTCGGAGACCCCCGGGCTCGGTGACAAGATCGAGGTGATCCGCGACGACTGGATCCTGAGCTTCAACGGACGGACCCTCGAGGATCCGCCGCGCGAACGCTGGGCCGTGGCCAAGGACGGCGGCGACTTCGATCAGTTCACCGGCGCGACCATCACGCCCAGGGCCGTGGTTGGTGCGGTGCGCGAGTCGCTCGAATTCTTTGCCGACCACCGCGAAACCCTGACGGCCGCGGCGGTGATCATCGAACACGACCCCGAGGAACCGGTGCCCCAATGAAACCGCCCGAGACACCCGGCTACGGACGCATCGCACGCGACGGACTCTGGGACAACAATGTCGTGCTGTCCCAGGCCCTGGCCCTGTGCCCGCTATTGGCGGTCACCGGCACCGCCACGAACGGGCTCGGGATGGGGATCGCGACGACGGTCGTGATGACCGCGTCCGGCCTGCTGATCGCGCTGCTGCGCGGCCTGCTATCGGCCGCCGTGCGGATCCCGATCTTCGTGCTCGTGATCGCGACGCTGGTGACCCTCGTCGACCTGACGATGAATGCCTGGCTCCATGACCTGCACAAGGTCCTCGGGCTCTTCATCCCGCTGATCGTGACCAACTGCGCGATCCTCGGCCGCGCCGAGTCCTTCGCGGCCCGCCAACCGCCGCTCCCGGCCGCGTTCGATGGTCTGATGATGGGTCTCGGGTTCACGCTGGTCCTGGTCGGTCTCGGTGCCGCGCGCGAGATCATCGGCAGCGGCACCCTGTTCGCCGGCGCCTCGCTGCTGCTCGGTCCGGCGATGGGGTTCCTCGAGGTCACGCTGATCCCGGAGTATCGGGGATTCCTGCTCGCGATCCTGCCACCGGGCGGGTTCCTGGTCCTGGGCTTCATGCTGGCCGGCAAGCGCCTGCTCGACCGCCGCCTCGCGAACCGCCCACGGCGCAAGGTCTCGGCGGCTTCGGCCACGACCCCGCCGCGTTAGATCGAAACGGAGAACGCAGATGCATATCGGTGTCGCCTACGCCAGCCGCTTCAAACAAGTCTGGCTCAAACTCGATGTACCCGATGGCAGCACGGTTCGCGACGCGATCGAACACTCGGGCCTGTTGCGTCAGTTCCCGGAAATCGACCTCGCGACCCAGCCGGTCGGGATCTTCGGCAAGATCACCCGCCTCGACGCCAAGGTCACCGACGGCTGTCGCGTCGAGATCTACCGCCCGAGCCTCGCCGTCGAGCCCGACGATGCCGAGGATGATGGCGCGGACTGAGGTGGCCGCCGCCCTCGGCACCCAAGCATCGGATCGCTGATTCATAGCTCCGCGAGCCGGAAATGGCAAGGTGCCAGGCCAGTTCGGCACCTCCGCACCGTGCCGGGTACCCCTGCTGTGGTGCCCGGTCCTTTGGCTAATCCACGGGAAAGACCACGGTGATGAAAAGCTCGAACCTGGGGATTCCGAGATCACACAGGAATCCGCCCTCGTCCGTCGCACTGTAGATCGCCCTTACGCGAGCTAGATCCGGGGTCAGGGTGAAACCGTGATTCGGCTGGGTGCCGCGCACCCATTCGCTGACCGTCCGGGTGACATCCAAATCGACCCGGTCCGGCCTACTGCCGTAGGCGGCGATGGGACCTGGATCCGGGCGCGCGGGCCGCGAGCGAATGAAGGGCCGCCCACCCTCGGCACGACCCGCTCGATAGAGACCACCGGACCATTCCTCCGTAGCCTGACCGACCATGATGATATTGCATTGCTCATAGCTGCCTCGCTCATATGGCAGGTCCAGCGGGTAAAACTCCTGATAGATGCGCAATTCGGCGCGGGTAACCACCGCGTCCGCGGGCAGACTCGTCAGGTCGAAGCGGGCCGCTGCCTGAAATCGCTCGTTGATGCGCAGGTGGCAGGTTTCTCCACGGCTGACCGCCACCTCATAGCCAGCAAGGGTTTCGACCCGGTAACGTGGCGGTCCGGCTGCGCGCTGACGCGCGAATTCGTCCCACAGGTAGAGTCTGACACCGCGACGATCCAAAATGAACGGATAGCAAATGCCGAAGTTCTCGAAGTTCCCACCCCAGATGCTGGCGGTATCCTCTGGCAAGGCCACGATGTTAAAGGTCCTCTCCGAGAGGGAGCGACACCCGAATGGCAGCGCGCCGAGCACCAATAGCACCGACAGGACGACTAACGATGACCGCCGGACAGTGGAATGGATCTGGGCAGCGCTTGACATGACCGTCGCTCGGTGGCCCTGAACGGATTCTTAGGGAATTGGGTGTGAAACCGCGTTTGCCAAGACACGGCTCATCCCAGATGGGCAGAGAGCAGAACGACAGCGGGGCGTCTTCGACGGCGGGCGATGTTCGCACCGAGCGAAGGGTAGCCTTTGACTTGCGTCGTCATGGGGCAGCAGAACAGCGCGGTCTTGCCGTTGTAAGCCGAAGGGCTGTCAACCAGCGCCGGCCTGTGGTCAGCCTGCCCGTGCCAAGCCCGCAGATTGAACTGGAGCCACAGGATATCGTCGGCCTCGGGGACGTAACGCCGAGTCATCAGAGCACTTCCTTACCCACGGGTTCGCCGAAGCCGACGTCCGCGAGCAGGTTCTCCGGCGTGATGCCGGCAAAGGGACCCGGGCTGAGGGACGGCCGGGCGCATGGCCGCCGGCCGTGGGGTTGCTGCCAGGACCTTCAGCCGACGAGTTCGGTCCGGGCCTTGTCGATCAGGCCTTCGGTGATGACCAACAGATCCCCAAACCCGGTGGCCTCGCTGCCGACCACGATGTAGCGGCCCGCGACCGCGATCATCGGCACAGCGTTGACCTGGTAGTTCGCGACCAGTTGATCGCTGCGCGCCAGGCGCGCATGCACACCGAACGAATTGAAGACCTTGGCGAAGGACTCGGTATCGACACCTTGGTCCCCCAACCAAGCGAGAATCTCTCGCTCGGTGAAGAGCCGGCGGCGTTCCTTGTGCAGCGCATCGAAGACCGCTCGGTCGAGGCGGTCGAGGTCCCCGGTGTAGTCCAGCGCATAGTAGAGGCGACCCAAATTGGCCCACGCCGAACGGCCGAACGAAACCGGGACCCGCCGCACGAGCACATCCTCAGGCAGGGTCGCCACCCAGGGCTTGGAGACCCGATTCAAGTCGGAACAATGCGGGCAGCCGTAGGAGAAGAACTCCAACACCTCGATCTTGCCGGGTTCCGCATCGGAAGGTTGCGCCGGCGACAAGAGGCGCCAATCACGGCCCTCGACCAGATTGGCGGCCCAGGCCGGAACCGCGGCCAGACCAATGCCGGTGATCAGTAGCTGACTGAAGCGGCGGCGGGTCAGGATCATCGTTGGACTCCATCATCTCGAACAATCGTTAAAGGGAAATAGACGGACCGCCCGAGCCGGCCGGGACCTCGGACGGGGCCGAGCACCCTGCGCCGGGCCTCTGAACCGGCCGATTCCGGGTAGCGCTCAGCAGCAAGGAGAGACCCAATCCAGCGTGCGCGGTATGCACACAAGACGCGAGCTGGCGCTACAGCTCCGCCGACGCGAAATCGGCAAGCCGCGAGCGTTCCCCCCGCACCAGCGTGATGTGGCCGCCATGGGCCCACCCCTTGAAGCGATCCACGACATAGGTCAGACCGGAACTGGTCTCGGTCAGGTACGGGGTGTCGATCTGCGAGATGTTGCCGAGCGCCACCACCTTGGTGCCTGGACCGGCGCGCGTGATCAGCGTCTTCATCTGCTTCGCGGTCAGGTTCTGGGCTTCGTCCAGGATGATGTACTTGTTCAGGAAGGTGCGACCACGCATGAAATTCAAGGACTGAATGCGGATGCGATTGCGCACCAGATCCTGCGTTGCCGCCCGCCCCCAGTCTCCGCCCTCGGTTTGGGTCAGGACCTCCAGATTGTCCATCAAGGCGCCCATCCATGGCGTCATCTTCTCTTCCTCGGTCCCGGGCAGAAAACCGATGTCTTCGCCCACCGGAACCGTGATCCGAGTCATGATGATCTCGCGGTAGGTATTGCGCTCGAGCACCTGAGCCAGACCGGCCGCCAACGCCAGCAACGTCTTGCCGGTACCGGCCGGTCCGAGCAACGTGACGAAATCGAGCGCCGGATCCATCAGCATGTTGAGCGCGAAGTTCTGCTCCCGGTTCCGGGCATTGATGCCCCAGACGTTGCGCCGGCTGGCGCGGAAATCCTCGACCAGTTCGACGATCGCCTCCCCCGGCGCCGGCTTCTGCCGGACGATCGCCTCGAAGGTTTCATCGCCTTCGATCGTCAGGCAGTGGCTCGGATACCAATCGAGCACATCGGGTCCGGTGATCCGATAATAGGTGTGGCCCTCGTCCTGCCACGAATCGACGGTCTTTTCGTGGGCATCCCAGAAGTCGCCGGGCAAGCTCTCGAGGCCCGTGTAAAGCAGATTGACATCGTCGAGCACCTTGTCGTTGGCGTAGTCCTCGGCCGGAATCCCGAGCACCGTCGCCTTGATGCGCAGATTGATGTCCTTCGATACGAGGATGACGGTGCGCGTCTCATCGCGCGCCTGAAGGGCCTGCGCCGTCGCCAGGATGTTGTTGTCGGCGATCGTGCCCGGCAGCGACGCGATCGGATTCAGGTCGAACAACGAGGTCTGGAAGAACAGACGGCCCGTCGCGGGCGCGATATAGCCGCCGCCGTTTTCCGTCAACGGACTGATCGGCAAGCCGCGGTCGATCGCGTCCTTGGTCGCACCATGCATCAACTGATCGAGGAAACGGCTGACTTGGCGCACGTTACGGGCCACCTCGGACATGCCCTTCTTCGCTGCATCGAGCTCCTCGAGCACCGCCATCGGCAGAAAGATGTCGTGCTCCTTGAACCGAAACAGCGCGGTCGGGTCGTGCATCAGCACGTTGGTATCCAGGATGAACAAACAGGGCTTGTCGTCTTGGCGCTTGATCATGGGCTCACGGGGCTAGGCGGCGTCGCGGGACGACACCGGGAAGGTCGGATGGCAGCGGTAAGCGTGGACGGCCCGATCACTCGATGTGCGCGAGCTGGTCTAGGGCCGCGAGGACCTCGGCAACGTGTCCCTTGACCTTGACCCCGCGCCATTCCTGGCGCAGCACGCCGGCGGCATCGATCAGGAAGGTGCTGCGTTCGACACCGAGATGCTCCTTGCCGTACATCTTCTTCATCTTGATGACGTCGAACAGACGGCACAGGGATTCGTCGGTATCGGCAATCAGATCGAACGGAAAGGACTGCTTGGCCTTGAAGTTCTCCTGAGCCCTGAGTCCGTCGCGCGACGCCCCGACAATGACCGCACCCTTGGTCGCGAAGTCAGCCGCCGCATCGCGGAAATCCTGCCCCTCCTGCGTGCAGCCCGGTGTGCTGGCCTTCGGATAGAAATACAGGACCAGATGCCGACCGAGGTAATCCGAGAGATGGACGGTGCGATCCCCCGTGGCCAATAGGGCCATATCCGGCACCTTGTCACCGATTGCTAGAGCCATGGCCTTGGCCTCCGCGTTGCGTCATGTCTGAATGATTGGCCCTGATCGAACGTCATAGCCACTTTGCGGCGGCATTCACCCTTTGATCGGTTCCAACACCGCATCGAGGTTCAGCCCGTCGCAGTAATCCATGAACTCCTCCCGAAGGCCGGCGATATGCAGATCGGCCGGGATGCCGACGGTCATGTGCACCGAGAACATCGGGGTCCCGGTGTGAGCCGCGGCATAGGTGCTGGTCGCCATATCTTCGATGTTGATATTGCGCTCGGCGAAGAAGGCCGCCAGGTTATTGACGATGCCCGGATGATCCATCGCCACCACATCGACGGCGTAGGGGATCAGGTTGCCCCCCGCCGCGCGGCCGCTGGTCCGCTTCGAGACGATGGTCATGCCCAGTTGGCGACCGAGCTCGGGAAGCCCGTTTTCGACCTTCGCGAGGGTGTTCCAACGGCCTTCGACCAACAGCATCGCGGCGAATTCCCCGCCGAGAACCGTCATCCGGCTGTCTTCGATGTTGCAGCCATGCTCGAGGATGACCCGCGAGAGCTGGTTGACGATACCGGGGTGGTCTTCGCCCAGGGCGGAAATGACGAGGTAAGTCTTCTGCGTGGCCATATCCAGTGTTTTCGTTGCGCGGGATTTCGGGCTGGTGACGGTCAGATGCCGAGTGTAGCACGCGCGATGCTGGCCTTGAATCCGGCGAACTCGACACATTCCGGCCAGGTGTGTTGCGAGCCCTAGGCCGTTTCCCGGTCGGCGCATCCGGGTTCCAGGCGGCCGCGGGTTGTCTTTGCCGATTCGCCCAAAGTACCATGCGGTTTTCGCTGGCCTTGGAGTCCGCCTTCATGTTTCGCGGCAGTATCGTTGCCTTGATCACGCCTATGCACCCGGACGGACGGTTGGCCGAGGACAGCTTGCGGCGGCTGGTCGACTTTCATGTTGAACGAGGGACGGCCGGCATCGTGTCGGTCGGGACGACCGGTGAATCGGCGACCTTGGATGCCGATGAACACTGCGAGGTGATTCGGCTGACGGTCGAGTTCGCCGCAGGCCGCGTTCCGGTGATCGCCGGGACTGGTGCCAACGATACCCGCGAAGCGATCCACTTGACGCGCTGCGCCAAGGCCGCCGGCGCCACCGCCGCGTTGCTCGTGACGCCCTATTACAACAAGCCGACGCAGGAAGGTCTGTATCTGCACCACAAGGCGGTTGCCGAGGCCGTAGACATACCTCAGATCCTCTACAACGTGCCAGGCCGCACCGCGTGCGACATGTTACCCGAGACGGTCGCGCGACTGGCAAGAATCCCGAGCATCGTCGGCATCAAGGAGGCCACCGGGGACCTCACGCGGGTCGCTCGCCTGCGTGACCTGTGCGGGCCATCCTTTGTGCTCTTCAGTGGCGACGACGCCACCGGTTGCGAGTTTCTGCTGCGCGGCGGACAAGGCGTCATCTCGGTGACGGCCAACGTCGCTCCGCATCAGATGCAAGCCCTGTGCGAGGCCGCGCTGGCCGGCGACCGCGCGACGGCCGAGCAGATCAACGCGCGCCTCGACGGGTTGCACCGGGCGCTGTTCGTGCAGTCCAACCCGATACCGGTCAAGTGGGCGATGGCCGAGCTCGGCCTGGCACCGCGCGGCATTCGCCTGCCTTTGACCTGGCTGACCCCGGACCACGAGCCCGCAGTCCGCGACGCGATGGCCCAGGCTGGCGTGCTGTGATGACCCCTAAAGACGGCCGCGAGGGCCGGATGCGATCGATGCGAAACCTTTTCAGCCTCGCCCTGTTGCTGACGGCCGCCTTGCTCTTGGCCGGTTGTGGCGGCATGACCGAACGGGTCGCGCCGGATCAGCGCCTGGCCTACAAGCAACAACGGGAGGCCCCTGATAACCTCGAGATCCCGCCGGATCTGACGGCGGCCACCTTCGACGACGCCCTCGACATTCCGATGCCCGGCTCGGGCACCGCGACCCTTTCGGAATTCGAGGGACAACGTGTCCGCCGCCAGCAAGTCGCGACAGCCGGCGAGGTTCTGCCAGAGATCAAGGGCGTCGAGTTGCGTCGCGAGGGCGAAAACCGATGGCTGATCGTCGCGGCACCCCCGCAACAGACCTGGCCACGGGTGATCGCCTTCTGGCGCGAACAGGGCATCCTGCTGACCGAACAGGATCCCGTGATCGGCGTCATGAGCACCGACTGGATCGAGAACCGCGCCGAGATTTCCCAAGACGTGCTGACCAATCTTCTCCGCCGGGTCGCGGACGGACTCTATGCCACCGCGACGCGCGACCAGTTCCGCGTCCGCGTCGAACCCGGCACGACGCCGAATACGACCGAGATCTATTTGACCCACCGTGGCATGGCGGAACGCCTGCTCCGCGATACCGCCGGCGAGGGAGGCCGCACCGTTTGGGAGCCGAGCGGAAGCGATCCGAACAAAGAGGCTGAGATGTTGCGCCGCCTGATGGTCTCGCTCGGCGTCTCCGAACAAGGCGCGACCCGGATGATCGCCGGAGGCGCGAGCGCCCCGGCGCGCTCCCAGCTCGTGACGGACGGAGCCGGCCCCGAACTGGTGGTGGCCGAAGAATTCCGCCGGGCGTGGCGCGTGACCGGATTGGCGCTCGATCGGGTAGGCTTTGCGGTCGAGGATCAAGACTACTCCAGCGGCCTATTCCTGGTTCGCTACGACGATCCGAACCGCGAGCCGACGCGTGACGGCTGGACATCGAGGCTGGCCTTCTGGCGCGGCAAGGACAGCGTTCCCGTCGCCAAATACCAGATCCAGCTGACCGGACGCGACCAGGAAACACGCGTCACCGTGCTCGATGCTGCCGGCAACCGGGAAACCTCTTCGACGGCGGAGCGAATCCTGCGCCTGCTCCAGGAGGAGATCCGTTAGGCCGGCCCGGTGGTACGCGGCTTTCCCCGGGGAGCCGTCAGATCCGTGATTTCCGGGCTCGTTGCGGGCGTCGGCGGTTGCGGCGCCTCGTACGCGTAGTGCTTGATCTGTCGCCGGATATTGCGCTGGATGATCACACCGAGAACGCGCCATTGGAGTCCGTTCAGTTCGATATCCGGGTACAGGGGATTGTCGGCCACCAACCGCTCGCGCCCTTCTGCATCGATTCGGTACCGGCGAAACCAGCGTACATCCTCGACCTCGACGAAGACGTACATGCCATCCCGGCACCGATCGGTCGGTTCGACGATGATCACGCACCGGTCCGGAAATTCCGGCTCCATCTCATTGCCCAGGACCTGAAGTGCGAAAGGCTCCTGCAATCCGCAGCCTGAATTGTCCGGCATCCCCTCGTTCACGGTGGTTCCTCGCCTCACGTCGTGCTCGACAGACCCACCCGCAGGCCGGCCGCCTTGGCGAGCGATCGGGTGACTTCGATCGCGAGCATGGGGCCTCCGCGCCGTCGAGGCAAGCCCGATGATGCAACCGATCCCGGCCACCGAGCGGATCCACAAGGACCGCCGGGACTGGTACAACCTGCGCGGGATGCTGCCTTATCTCTGGGAGTTTCGCGGGCGCGCGCTGCTCGCCATCGGCTGTCTGGTCCTGGCCAAGTTCGCCAATGTCGGGGTGCCCCTGACGCTGAAGGAGATCGTCGACAGCTTCGAACAACAACCAGAGGTCCAAGCCCTGGTCCTCCCGCTGAGCCTGCTGCTCGCCTACGGCCTGCTCAAACTCGCCGCAGCCCTGTTCAACGAGTTGCGCGACGTCGTCTTTGCACGGGTTCGCTACCGCGCGATGCGCCGCCTGTCGACGAAGGTCCTGGCCCATCTGCACGAACTGTCGTTGCGCTACCACCTGGAACGGCGCAGCGGCGCCATCAGCCGTGACCTGGAACGGGGCACGCGCTCGGTCTCGACCATCCTGAACTACATGGTCTTCAGCGTCATCCCGGTGTTCGTTGAGTTGTCGCTGGTGGCGGCGATCCTGTTGTCGAAATACGCGCTCGTCTTCACGCTGGTGACCTTCGCGACCGTGCTCGTCTATGTCGCCTTCACGTTCGCGATCACCGAATGGCGGATGGATTACCGGCACCAGATGAATCGCTTCGACTCGCAGGCCAACGCGCGGGCCTTCGACAGCTTGATGAACTATGAGACGGTCAAGTATTTCGGCAACGAGCGCATGGAGCTCGATCGCTACGACGGCACCCTAGAGCAATGGGAGGAGATGGCCGTCAAGAGTCAGACCTCGATGTCGCTGCTGAACTTCGGACAAGGCGCGATCATCGCACTCGGCGTGACCTTCATCATGGTATTCGCCGCGCAAGGGGTCGTCACGGGAACCATGACCATCGGCGATCTGGTGCTGGTCAATGCCTTCCTGCTCCAGGTCTTCATCCCGCTTGGATTCCTTGGCATCGTCTACCGCCAGATCAAGTACGCGCTGGCGGACATGGACCTGGTCTTCAAGCTTCTCGAACGCCCTCCGGAGATCGCCGATCGACCACAGGCCAAACCCTTGGCGCTCGACCGAGGACAGGTGCGTTTCGAGCAAGTGGCTTTTCATTATCAGCCGGAGCGACCGATCCTGCACGGCGTCGACTTCACGATCGAACCCGGCGCCAAGATCGCCGTGGTCGGACCGAGCGGGGCCGGTAAGTCGACGCTCGCGCGCCTCTTGTTTCGCTTCTACGACGTGAGCGACGGCCGGATACTGATCGATGGACAGGACATTCGCGATCTGACGCAAAGCAGCCTGCGTGCCGCGATCGGCATCGTCCCGCAGGACACCGTACTGTTCAACGACACGCTCTATTACAACCTGGCTTACGGGCGTCCGGACGCACGCCGCGCCGAGATCGAACAGGCTGCCGAGATGGCCCATATCCGCACCTTCATCGACGGACTCCCACAGGGTTGGGACACGGTCGTCGGCGAGCGCGGCCTCAAGCTCTCCGGTGGCGAGAAGCAGCGCGTCGCGATCGCCCGCGCAATCCTCAAGCGCCCGCGGATCCTGATCTTCGATGAAGCGACCTCGTCACTCGACAGCCATACCGAACGGGCGATACAGACGACCTTGGCCGAGGTAGCCGCCCATCATACGACCCTGATCATCGCGCACCGGCTGTCGACCGTCGTCGACGCCGACCGCATCCTCGTCATGGATCAGGGCCGCGTGATCGAACAGGGCACTCACTCGGCCCTATTGGCCGCGGGCGGCCGCTACGCGGCGATGTGGGAGCTCCAGCGACGCGAACGACGCGATGACGACGACAGCTCGGCGATGATCTCGGTCACATGAAGGCGTTCGTTCTGGGATAGGAATTGGGCATCGGCGTAGCCCGGCCGCCCGAAAGGTGACGAACGAAAGGTCGCGAACGCGCGATCAACGGGCTCCAACGGCCCGCTTGGGTCGTTCGATAGCCGCCCGGTCGGCGGCCTCCAAGTCTTGCTGGTAGGCATGATTGACGCGGTCGCGCAGTTCCTTCCCTGGTTTGAAGTGCGGCACGTACTTGCCAGCCAAGGCCACCGCATCCCCCGTCTTCGGGTTACGCCCGATCCGAGGTGGCCGATAGTGGAGCGAGAAGCTGCCGAATCCGCGAATCTCGATACGGTCACCGGACGCCAGCGTGCTGCTCATCTGGTCCAGAATACAGCGCACCGCGAGTTCGATGTCTTTGTAAGCTAGATGGCTTTGGCCGGCGGCCAACAGATCGATCAGCTCTGATTTCGTCATGCCATTCCTTCCGACTGAAAACATGATTCGAGGCCCGGCGGACCGGGCCTCGAAGACGCTGTAAATCTACGCCGCGAATCCTCAGTCGCGCCGAGCCTCTTCCATCTGCTCCTTGAGGAGATCGCCGAGGGTTGTCGCGGTGCCGGTCGCGGCATCGCGCGAGTAGCCCTTGATCGCGGCCTGCTCCTCTTCGACGTCCTTGGCCTTGATCGACAACGAAATCGTTCGGTTCTTGCGGTCGACCCCGATGAACTTGGCCTCCAGTGCATCGCCGACCTTTAGCACCGCCCGGGCATCCTCTATCCGATCGCGCGAGATCTCCGACGCTCGCAGATAGCCCTCGACACCGTCGATCAACGCAATGGTGGCACCCTTAGGATCGACGTCGGTGATGGTGCCGCGAACGACACTGCCCTTCTCATGGGCGGCAACGAACGACGAGAACGGATCCTTGTCCAGCTGTTTGACACCGAGAGAGATGCGCTCGCGCTCCGGATCGACCGACAAGACCACCGTCTCGAGACGATCGCCTTTCTTGTAACGGCGCAAGGCCTGATCGCCCGCCTCGTCCCAGGAGATGTCGGACAGATGAACCAAACCGTCGATGCCGCCGTCCAGCCCGATGAAGATGCCGAAATCGGTGATCGACTTGATCTCGCCGGCAACATGGTCGCCCTTCTTGTGGGTCGCGGCGAACTCTTCCCACGGATTCAACTGGCATTGCTTGATGCCGAGCGAGATCCGCCGCCGATCCTCGTCGATATCGAGCACCATGACCTCGACCTCGTCCCCGACCGCGACGACCTTGCTCGGATGGACGTTCTTGTTGGTCCAGTCCATCTCGGAGACATGCACGAGACCTTCGACCCCTTCCTCGATCTCGACGAAGCAGCCATAGTCAGCGATATTGGTGACCTTGCCGAAGATGCGCGTGCCCTCCGGATACCGGCGGGAGATATTGATCCAAGGATCCTCGCCCATCTGCTTCAGGCCGAGCGAGACACGCTGGCGTTCGCGATCGAACTTGAGGACCTTGACCATGACCTCGTCGCCGATCTGCACGACCTCGGACGGATGCTTGACGCGGCGCCAGGCCATATCGGTGATGTGCAGCAGACCATCGATACCACCCAGATCCAGGAAGGCGCCATAGTCGGTCAGGTTCTTGACGACACCCTGAAGCTCCATGCCCTCTTCGAGGTTCTTCAGCAAGGCGTCGCGCTCGGCGCTGTACTCCTCCTCGACGACGGCACGACGCGAGACCACGACGTTGTTGCGGCGCCGATCCAGCTTGATGACCTTGAACTCCTGCTCCTTGCCTTCCAGGTAGGTCGTATCTCTCACCGGGCGCACATCGACCAGCGAACCGGGGAGGAAGGCGCGAACGCTGCCCAACTCGACGGTGAAGCCACCCTTGACCTTGCCGTTGATCAGGCCCTTGACGGTGTTCCCGGCCTCGAAAGCCTTTTCCAGATAATCCCAGGCCGCGAAGCGCTTGGCCTTCTCACGCGACAGGCGGGTCACACCGGTGCCATCCTCGACCGCGTCGAGCGCGACCTGGACATCGTCGCCGATCGCAACCTCCAGTTGCCCGTCCGCCGTGAGGAACTGGTTTCTCGGGATGATGCCCTCGGTCTTGAGGCCCGCATAGACGACGACATAGTCGTTCGTGATCTCCACCACCTGTCCGGTCACGATGGTCCCGGGCTGGAGCTGGGTTGTATTCAGACTCTGTTCAAACAGTTCAGCAAAGCTTTCGCTCATGAGATCCAATATTCCTGCCGCGGCGCGTAGGCCCGCTCCTTCTGGAACGAGGAGGTTGTAGGGAAAACAGGCCGGCCCTGAGGCCGACCACCATTGCGAGTCATCAGGGACTCGTGCGCTGACGGACCAGATCCCCGAATACGCGCCTCGCCGCATCCAGGACCTGGTCGAGCACCTGTGTGATGGAGAGGGCCGTCGTATCCAATACGAGCGCCCCATCGGCTACCCTCAACGGGGCCGCCGCGCGTTCCCGGTCACGCTGATCACGTGCCCGAATCTCCTCCACCAGGGTTGGCAGGTTAGCATCCAACCCCTTTTCTTTCAACTGTTTATATCGCCGCATCGCGCGCGCTTCGGGACTCGCATCGAGGAAACATTTCAGCGGCGCATCGGGAAAGACCACCGTGCCCATGTCCCGCCCATCGGCCACCAGCCCCGGCGGCCGCGCCATGCGCCGCTGCCAGCCCAACAGTGCATCTCGAACCCCGCGATGCACCGCGACCCGCGACGCGGCCAAGCCGGCGGCCTCGGTACGAATCAGGTTCGTGACATCCTCGCCATCGAGCAGGACACGCTGCGCCTCGAACGCGACCGGCAGGGTCGCCGCCAGTTCCACCAAGACGAGGGGATCATCCAGATCCAGCCGGCGCCGCTCGGCTGCCAGACCCAACACCCTGTACAGGGCGCCGCTGTCGAGACAGTGCCAACCCAACCGCTCGGCGACCAGCGCCGCAATCGTCCCTTTTCCGCTCCCCGATGGGCCATCGATTGCGATCACGGGCACCATGTCACACCACGCGAATACGCAATCCGACGCGCGCCGACAGGGCGGCGAAATCCGGAAAGGAGGTCGCGACATTGGCACAGTCGCGAATCTCGATCGGGGCTGGCGCCCGCAGTGCCGCGATCGCGAACGACATCGCAACGCGATGGTCATGATGGCTGTCGATCGACACCGGCGCACGCGCTCCCTCCAGCCCCGATTGCGCCCAAGCCCCACCCTGGATCGACAGGCCATCGGGACGCGGCTCGACCGGCACGCCAAGCGCCGCCAGACCGTCGGCCATGACCTGGATCCGATCGCTTTCCTTGACCCGCAGTTCCTCGGCACCGGTCAGCAAGGTTTCTCCTTCGGCACTGGCGGCGGCGATGAAGACCGCGGGCAACTCATCGATCGCCAAAGGCACGAGTGGTTCGGGGATGCGGATCCCACGCAACGGGGCCGAGCGGACCCGCAAGTCGGCCACCGGTTCACCACCGCAATCCCGGGGATCGAGGATCGCGATATCGGCACCCATCGCACGCAGGATCTCGATGACACCGATGCGCGTAGGATTCATGCCGACCTGCTCGAGCAACAGGTCGGAACCCGCAGCGATACTGGCTCCGACGAGGAAGAAGGCCGCCGACGAGATATCTCCCGGGATGGCCAGGGTGCAGCCGGTCAGTCGCCCGCCGCCGTGCACGCAAACACGACCCTGCGCGCGCTCGACCGGATAGCCGAAGGCCGCCAACATGCGCTCGGTATGATCGCGGCTCGGGGCCGGCTCCGTGACGCAGGTGCGGCCGGTGGCGAACAGGCCGGCAAGCAACAGGCTCGATTTGACTTGGGCGCTCGCGATCGGCATCGGGTAGTCGATCCCCCGCAACGCGGGCACCGGCTCGATGGATAAAGGTGCAGTGCCCTGCCCGGTCGTCACGATCCGCGCCCCCATTCGTGCAAGCGGCTCCGTGACCCGGCGCATCGGCCTGGCCACCAATGAGGCATCACCGATCAGCGTCGTCGCGAAGGGTTGCGCCGCGAGCAGCCCACACAGCAGCCGCATCGAGGTGCCGGAATTGCCCATATCGAGCGGCCCGTCCGGGGCACGCAGGCCATGCAATCCGACCCCATGGATGACGACGCGTCCATCGGCCGGACCCTCGATGTCGACACCCATCCGGCGAAAGGCCGCCAGCGTCGCCAGCGCGTCCTGCCCTTCGAGGAATCCGGACACCTGCGTCGTCCCGTCCGCCAGCGAACCGAGCATGATCGCCCGGTGCGAAATCGACTTGTCTCCCGGAACGCGGATGACCCCGCGCAAGCACCCGCCCGGTTCCATCAGGAACTTCGGTTGTGATTTCGACGCGTGCACCAGCCCCTCGAAGACAGAGATTTAGAGTTAACCTAGCATTTTATCCGCCGATAGCGACAAGGTAAACAGATGCTTGCAGCTCGACCGCTAGGCCCGAGCCCGACGCAGGGATCGCAGATGCCTTCTGTCACGGCCGCTTGACAGCCCCACGGAGCGCCCCTAGCATCCACCGGTTATTGTTGGGCGTCTGGATGGGCTACGTGATGGAGATATCGGTAATTCGGCAACCGGTTGTCGACGATCTGCAAGCCGTCGACCGGTTGATCCTGCGCCGGCTGGAATCCGACGTCGTCCTCGTCAACCAGATCGGCCACTATATCGTTTCGAGCGGCGGCAAGCGGCTGCGGCCACTCGCCGTGCTCTTGGGGGCTCGTGCCTGCGGCTACAGCGAGGCCAAGCACATCGACATGGCTGCGGTCGTCGAGTTCATCCACACGGCGACCCTGCTGCACGACGACGTGGTCGACGGCTCGAATCTTCGCCGGAGCAGGGATACCGCCAACGCCGTCTGGGGTAACGAGGCTAGCGTCCTCGTCGGCGATTTCCTCTATTCGCGCGCCTTCGAGATGATGGTCGAAGTCAACAACATGCGAATCATGGACGTGATGTCGCACGCCACCAATCGGATCGCCGAAGGCGAGGTCATGCAGCTTCTCAACTGCCACGACCCGGATACGACCGAGGACCGTTACATGGAGGTCATTCGGCGCAAAACCGCGACTCTGTTCGAGGCTGGAACACGGATCGGCGCTGTTCTCGCGAACAGTCCGGCCCCGACCGAACAGGCGATGGCCCTTTACGGGCAATCGCTCGGCATCGCCTTCCAGCTTGTCGACGACGCCCTCGATTACAACGCATCCGACGAGCAGTTGGGCAAGAACATCGGTGACGACCTCGCCGAGGGAAAGCCGACTTTGCCGATTATTCGCGCGATCGAGATCGGCACCGACGAACAGCGCAAGCTGCTTCGCGTGGCAATCGAAAGCGGCGGCCGTGAAAACATCGATGCTGTCGCTGCAGCGATTGCTTCGACGAAGTCGATCGATTACACTGTGGAGCTTGCAAGGAAATACGCCGAAACGGCGCAGGCTTCATTGACCGCCCTGCCCGCTTCAGCGGAGCGCGCTGCGCTGGCGCAGCTCGCCGATTTCGCGGTCCACCGGACCTATTGACACAGCAGTGTCACGAGGTCCGGTCGGCCGCAGCCAGCCAGTAAACGGGGTGTAGCTCAGCTTGGTAGAGCGCTGTCTTCGGGAGGCAGAAGTCGCTGGTTCGAATCCAGTCACCCCGACCAATCCCATCAGGGCGTTATCCCCTACTCGGCAATTTCCACTCCGGTGCCGACGCGCCCCTGTAGTGACTCGGCGCCTTCTAGAGCACGCGCCGCCTCGCGGACCTTATCCGGCCCCTGAAAGAGCGTAACCGATCATCATGCGGCTGTCGCTGCCGTGCACGCGAGGGCCGTGCCGATCGGCCGCTCGCGCCGGGATTCGTTCCTGCTGCGAACGGCTATTCCGGCCGTCGCACGCCGGCTATGCGAAACAGACGCGACGGCCGATCACAACCGGATCTCGTGGTGCTCGGGTGACAGACCGAGCTGGCGATAGTGTCGGTAGCGCGCGCGGGCCGCGGCCCGGCGCTCTGGCTCGTGATCGACGACCTCGCAAAGGCGCTCGAAACGATCGAAGCCGGCAGGCACCCCATTCGTCAAATTGATCAGAACCGGCCGATCGCGAACCTGGATTTCCTCGCGACCGATCAGGATCGGCGTCAGCTCCGCGTCGGCCTCCCCCTGGACGCCGTGCGGCAGGAAGCTCTGCTGACGAAAGGTCCACAGCAGCCGGTCGAGATGGCGCGCCTCGTCATCCGTCCCAACCTGGACATAGACACCCAACCCCTCGGCATGGATCCGCTCGACCAAGCGACAGGTCAACTGGAAACGATCACCAGGGGCGCTTTCGGCGAGCAAATAGAAGGTGACGCGGGTCATTCGGGGCGCGGCAGCACCCCACTGCGCCTCAGCAGAATCTCGGCCAGCAAGGCTACCGGACGCCCGGTAGCGCCCTTCTCCTTTCCACTGAGCCACGCGATCCCGGCGATGTCGAGATGCGCCCACCGGTACTTCTTCGTGTAGCGCGACAGAAAACAGGCCGCCGTGATGGCCCCACCGTCCCGCCCGCCGACGTTGGCCATGTCCGCGAAGTTGCTGTCGATCTGTGTCTGATAATCATCCCACAAAGGCAGACGCCAGGCACGGTCG
Organism: Thioalkalicoccus limnaeus; assembly: GCF_041197575.1. Taxonomy (NCBI): domain Bacteria; kingdom Pseudomonadati; phylum Pseudomonadota; class Gammaproteobacteria; order Chromatiales; family Chromatiaceae; genus Thioalkalicoccus; species Thioalkalicoccus limnaeus. The sequence goes on from NZ_JBDKXB010000018.1 coordinate 20,590, forward strand.
CCGCTGGCCTCACCAGCCCGCAGGATCTCGTCGGCCAGGCGATCGTCGCTGGTGAAAAGGCCGGCGGGGTGCTTGCCCAACGCAACGACACAGGCACCGGTCAAGGTAGCCAGGTCGATGACCAGGTCCGGGTTGAAGCGCTCGCAATAGGTCAAGGCATCGCAGAGGATCAGCCGACCCTCGGCGTCGGTATTCAATATCTCGATGGTCTGACCCGACAGGCTCGTCACGACATCGCCGGGCTTGTTCGCGGCCCCGTCGGGCAGATTCTCCGAAGCCGGCACGACCCCGATCAGGTTCAATGGGAGACCGAGATCGACGGCCGCGCGGACGGCGCCGAAGACGCCGGCGGCGCCACACATATCGAATTTCATCTCGTCCATATCGGCGGCCGGCTTCAACGAGATGCCACCGGTATCGAAAGTCAAGCCTTTACCGACGAAGACGACCGGCGATTGGTCGTCGCCGCCACCCCGATAGTGCATCAGGATCAATTTGGCCGGCTGCCGACTCCCGCGCGAGACCGACAACAGCGCCCCCATGCCGAGCGCCTCCATATCGGCCTCTTCGAGGACCTCGACCCGAAGACGCTCGGTCTGAGCGTCGGCCTCGAGCCACCGCGCCTGTTCGGCGAGATAGGTCGGAGTACACAGGTTCCCCGGCAGATTACCCAATTCCCGTGCCCATGCGGTGCCCCGCGCGATCGCCTCGCCATGCCGGACGGCAAGCCGAGCCTCTTCTGGATCGCCGTCCGGGCCGACCCAGATGTCAAGGCGTTTCAGTGGATGCTTCGGCGCTTTCTTGTCTTCTTTGGTCCGGTCGTAGCGGTAGACGGCGGCGGCGGTCGCGGTTACCGCATCGCGCACGGTCCGATAGCGACCCATTCCTGGCGGGATCAGCTCCGACAGGGTCGACAGGGCGTCCGTGCTGCGTTGCCGATTCAGGGCCTGAGCCGCAGCCGTCACGACTTGCCGATACTTGGTGCGATCGAACTCCTTGCGCTTCCCGCAGCCGACGACGAGCACACGATCGCTCGCTAGGCCGGGCAGATCGTAAAGAAGAAGGGAATCGCCCAGGTCACCGCTCAGATCGCCGCGTCGCAGGATCTCCAGCAGACGCCCACCGCTCGCCTCATCGACGAGCTCGGCCGGTGCCGAGAGCCTGTTCTGCTCGAACACGCCGATCACGAGACAAGCAGTGCGGAGCTCCGTCAGAACCCCGGTCTTCACTCGATATTCCATCCCGACTCCCGCATGGCAACTAGAGGCAAGGGTCGCTGCGCCCGCACAAGACGCAGCTTGGTGTACCATATTAGAGGGCGGGACCGCGAAGATTCAACGGTTGTTGCGCGCCCCGCCGCGATTCGATCGAGTCTCGCGGGATCGATCGACAAGAGTTGCTGTCGACCGAATTGGACCCCGAACGTCGGCGCGGCCTCGACCGGGCCCGGCTCCCCGGCCGCGCACGGGCCATTGGACCATCTGATCGCACGCTCGCCCAATCTCGGACCAGTCGGACCGCCGTCTTGCGCATCCTCGACCGCTATATTGCCGGCGCCGTGATCGGCGGAACGTTCATGGCGCTGGCCGCGCTACTGCCGTTGATCGGCTTCTTCATCCTCGCCGACGAGATCGATCAGATCGGCGAACGGGATTACCACTTCGTCGACGCGCTGATCTATGTCGCGCTCAACATGCCGCGCTATCTCTATCAGGTGTTCCCGATCGCGACCCTGATCGGGGCCTTGATCGGTCTCGGCTCGCTGGCGGCGCGTTCCGAACTGGTTGCGATGCGTGCGGCTGGTCTGTCGATTGGCCGAATCGTGTTCGCGGCGATCCAGGGCGGCATCCTGTTGACGCTTGTCGCGGTCGCGATCGGGGAAGTCGTCGCACCCTTCACGCAACAACAGGCCCTGCAGATGCGCACGCAAGCCCTGACGGGCCATGTCATGCAGCGCACGCCTTCAGGCGTTTGGGCGCGCGACGGGCTCGCGTTCGTCAACATCCGCGAGGTTGTGAGCGGCGGCCATCTGCGAGACATCCATATCTACGAGCTGGCACCAGACCAAGCCTTGACGCTGGCGACGCACGCGCGCGAGGCCCGCTTCAGCGGTGGCCATTGGACTTTGGAAGAGATTGCCCGCAGTCATGTCTCGCCGGAGGGCGTCCAGGTCGAGCGGATCGACTTGGCGCGCTGGGATTCATTGCTCGATCCGCGCCTGCTCGAGGTCATCGTCGTCGAGCCGCAGGCCCTACCAGTGTGGGATCTCTACAGGTACATCCGGTACTTGGACACGACAGAGCAGGATGCCCGCGCCTACCAGATCGCACTCTGGGCCAAAATCGCGTATCCAGTCCTGATCCTCGCGATGATCCTCGTGGCAATCCCGATCCTCGTTGGCTCGGCACGGACCCCTGGCCTCGGGCCGCAAATCGTGGCTGGCATCGTGATCGGTGTGCTCTTCTACATCTTCAGCCGCACCCTCGTCTACCTGTCCCTGGTCTTCCATCTCGACCCGATGCTTGCGGCGGTATTACCGCCGCTCCTGTTCCTGCTGAGCGCCTTCTGGCTCCTGCGGCGAATCGGCTGATCTTCGTCGCTGCGGCTTGGCCAGCATCACCAATCGGGTGTTCGACAACCGGTCGTGCCAGGCCAAACCTTCTCGATCAAACAACGCCCAGAAGAGCCCGAGGCCGAGCGGGGCCAACGCCAGGATCGCGCTGAAGAAGCGCCGCCAGGCATCGCGCCATGTCAGGGCCTCCCCGTCGTCCCGAAGTACGCATATCCGCCAGGCCCGCATCCCGAGGGTCTGACCGCCGCGGACCCAGAAGAACGTAAAGAAGCTGCCGATGACCAATAGCAGATACCCTTGCAACCCCGAGCGGTGCACCGGGTCTTCGTGCGGGAAAGGATGACCGATCAGAAACGAGTATGGAATGACGAGCAGCGCCACCGCGACCATCAAGACACCGATCAAGAGCGCAGCGTCGTATAGTATCGCGGCAAGTCGCCGCAGCAGACCGGGAGCGCAGACCTGGGTGATATCGACGGTCATCGGGGAAGTACCTTCGTTGTCGTTAAGTCAGTGACTAACAAGCAATCCTTCATAAAGATCCTGCGGTTCGTGCCGATGCCGGTCCTGGCGATCCTCGTCGGCTTGCTCGCCGGCGTCGTACTGTGGGCCGCGCTCGATCTGATACAGGGCCGGGCCGTGACCAAGATCTTCACCTCCGAGCTGCACGTGCAGCTCGAGCTCAGGTCGCGCGAGAGTCTGGTGCGGTTCGATCGATACATCGCCAATTATGCCGCGACCACGAGGTTGCTCGCCAACCACCGACGTCTCGCCGAGTACCTGGATCCAGTCATCTGGCAACCGGACGACAACGTCGTCCCGACGGTCTACGATCGGTTCCAGCCGGTGTGGCTACCCGATATCTTCGATCGCTACGGTTTGCCCGCACCGAGCCATGTGCTGCTGTTGGATGGGAACGGCCAGGTCCGGGAAATCTACCAGGACGATGAGGGTTTGCCACTGATTGAACTCTCGCCCGAGATTCGCAGTGCCTTGACCAAGCCCGGTGGCGCCACAACGATCCTGTCGACCGAAACGAACGGGGTCTACCTCGCGATCGGCGACCGCATCGAGGATTCCGCGGGCTATCCGATGGGCTATCTGGTGGTCTTGGTGCCGATCGACGCGGCTTTCCTGGCCGCCTCACAGCAGGGTCTGGCTTTGCAGCGCGTCGCGGTGGCCCTGATCGATCGCACCGAACAGCGGATCCTGTCGAGTATCGATCCAGATTCCCTGACCCCGGGGACCCTGGTCACCGACTGGGAAGACGACCATGTCGTCACCTCCTTGTCGCTCCCCCATTACGAACATCTGGACCTGCACCTCGCGACCTTCGTCCCCCATGCCAGCGTCGACCGCATGTCGCGCCATGTTCGCAGCTTCGAGTGGCGCCAACGGGCGCTTGCGGCGTTGGTTTTCATCCTGTTCTATTCGTTGATCATCTATCTCGTCTCGGCCCGACTGAACCGGATACTGACCCGGATGTCGCGATTCGCACACCGTGCCCTCGGGATCGAACAGCCGCGCTTTCGGCGCGGCGTCAATCAACTCTTGTTGCTCGAGGAGTGGATTCGGGATTTCACGCAGTTGGTTCTCAAGGCCCGACAGGAGTTGAGCCGTCACTACGAGAACGAGATGCGGGAGACGGAGGCACTCAAGGCCGCGATCATGGAAGCCTCGCTCGACTCGATCGTGACCATCGATGGCCGGGGGCGAATCATCGAATTCAATCCGACCGCCGAATCGGCCTTGGGGCTGCGCCGGAACGAGGCGCTAGGGCGGCTGTTCGCCGCGCGGGCGCTGCCAGCCTCGGAACGCCCTCGTTTCGAACGATTGCTGGCCCGATCACGCCTGGCCCAACGCGAGGGCCGCGAACCGCATGTCCGCGGCGAGCTCGCGGCCTTGCGCGGTGATGGGTCGACGATGCCGGTCGAGCTGTCGATCGTGCCCATCGATGTCGACGACCAGTCCTTCTATACGCTGTACATGCATGACATCACGAAACGGCGCGAGGCGGAGCGCGAGATCAAGAGTCTCGCGCGATTCGCGAGCGAGAGCCCCAGTCCTGTCTTGCGTGTCACTCGGCGCGGACGAATCGTCTATGCCAATCGCGCCAGCCGTGATCTGCTAAAGGCTTGGGACAGCGATGCGAACGGCCATCTGCCATCCGAATGGCTGCAGGAAGTCGCCGATGCCCTCATCGATGGCCAGACTCGCGAGAAGGAAACCATCGCCGCCGACCGAACCTTCGCCTTGCTGCTCACACCGATTTCGGATCTGGGCTATGTCAACATCTACGCACGCGACATCACGGCCGTCCGTCGCGCCGAACAGGAGGCACGGCAACACCAAGCAGAACTGGTTCATGTGAGCCGGTTGAGTACGCTCGGCGAGGTCGCCACCGGCATGGCCCACGAATTGAACCAGCCTCTGTCGGCCATCGTCAATTTCGCCAACGGGGCCAGCCGTCGTCTCCAGGGCCCCAACATCGACCCAGACCAACTGGTACAGGTGATGGGTCAAATCGCGAACCAGGCTCAGCGCGCCAGCGAGATCATACGCCGACTGCGCGCGCTGGTCGGTAAACAACCCCCGATCCGGGCGGATGCGGATCTCAATCACCTGATCCGCGAGGTATGCAGCTTCGTCGAGTTCGAGGCGAATCGGGCCGATGTGACCATCCATCTGGACCTGGCCACGGCCCCCGTCCCGATCAGCGTCGACCTGGTGCAGATCGAACAGGTTCTGCTCAATCTGATTCGCAATGCGCTCGACGCCTTATCGGACACACCCAACGACGATCGCCGTCTGACGATTCGAACGCGGGCCGCCCACGATGACGCCGAGTGCGTGATCGAGGACAATGGCCCCGGTATCGAGCCCGCGCAGATGGCACACCTGTTCGAACCCTTCTTCACGACGAAAGACTCGGGGATGGGGATGGGGTTGGCCATCAGTCAAACCATCGTCGCGGATCACCAGGGGCGCATCTGGGTCGAATCGTCTCCGGGCGAGACCACGAGGTTCCACGTTACCTTGCCGCTCAGATCGGCGCGAACCGAATCCATCACGGACAACGCAACATGACGCCTCAACCTACGGTCTTCGTCGTCGATGACGACGAAGCCATGCGCAGTTCTCTGAAATGGTTGATCGAATCCGTCGGCCTGCGCGTGCGCACCTACGATTCGGCCCGCGCGTTCCTCGCATCCTACGTTCCGGAAGGAGGTACGGGCTGCCTGCTGTTGGATGTGCGCATGCCGGGCATGAGCGGACTGGAACTCCAGGGGTATCTGGCCCGTGCCGACATAACCTTGCCGGTGATCATCATCACCGGGCACGGCGACATCGCGATGGCGGTCCGCGCGATGAAGGCCGGCGCGCTCGACTTCATCGAAAAGCCCTTCAATGACGAGGCATTGATCAACAGCATCCGACGCGGCCTGGACTATGATGCGACGCAACGCGCGCAACGTCTGCGACGCGCCGAGATCGCCACTCGACTGGGTCAACTGACGCCGCGCGAACACGAGGTCATGAACCTGGTGACCGACGGAAAATCGAACAAGGAGATCGCGGCCACCCTCGGGGTGAGCGCGAAGACGGTCGAGGCGCACCGTGCCCGCGTCATGGACAAGATGCAAGCTCGATCACTTGCCGATCTGGTCCGGATGGCCCTGGTCGTCGCGGATGCCACCGACTGAGGGGGCTAGGGCCGACCAACCAGCGCATCGGCCAGCCCAATAGGCCCTGTTGCGGCGTCTGAACAGCGCCTTACGCGGTGCACAAGATCACCGGGTCCCGATTCACGACCTACATCAGGCACCCGGCGGTTCGGGTTCCGTCGCAGCGCGACCATTGCCCGACTTGCTGTCGATTCGCCTCGCGCCGCACGTCGCTCGAACCGACACCGGCCCCTGCTCGAGACCCTTCTTGATCTGTTCGCACAAAAGGCGCAGCACCTTGATCCGCGCGTAGCACTTGTCGTTCGCCTCGATCAGGTTCCAGCTGGCGAACTCCGTGCTGGTACGCGTCACCATTTCATTGATCGCCGGCTTATAGAGCGGCCATCTCTCGCGGTTTCGCCAGTCTTCGGCGTTGATCTTGTAGCGTTTGTAGGGGACGCGCTCACGCTCCTCGAAACGCCGCAATTGCTCGTCCTGACTGACCTGCAGCCAGAACTTGACCAGGATGATCCCATGTTCGGCGAGCTGCTCCTCGAACAGGTTGATCTCGGTATAGGCGCGCCGCCACTCGGCGTCGGAGGCCAACCCATCCTCGACTCGTTCGACGAGAACGCGTCCATACCAGGACCGGTCGTAGATCGTGATATAGCCGGCCCGCGGGATCTGGCGCCAGAAGCGCCAGAGATAGTGGTGAGCCGTCTCCTCATCCGTCGGTGCCGCGATCGGAATGGTTCGAAACAGCCGGGCATCGATGGCTCCGGTGATCCGTCGAATCGCACCACCCTTGCCAGCCGCATCCAGCCCCTCGAAGACGAGCACGGTCGAGCGCTTGGCTTTGTAGGCCTGCCAAGCCAGTTCGTTGAGGTCGGCCTGAAGACGTTTCAGTTCGCTGCGATACTCCGCCTGCGGCAGCGCCAATGTCATGTCGAGCTGATCGATCAGCGTCACCTGTGCCGTCGCGACGTCCGGAAGACCGAGGACTCGACCGCTCGCCGACGGTTCCATCGCGTCGGTCTGGTCGAGCCGTGTTCTGATCGCCTCCAGCAAGGTCTTGCCAACGGTCAGGTCGCGATAGCGGCGGTCGGTGGCTTCGACGAGAAACCACGGGGAAATGCCCCGATCGGTATGGAGGATCACGCGCTCGCCAATCCGTTCGAACTCCTGGTAGTGCTGCGAGAATTTCGCCTTGTCCGGCAGCATCTTCCAGCGGCTCCGATCATCGCGCGACAAGGCCTTCAGCCGTGCCTTCTGATCGGCCTCGGCCATGTGAAACCAGAACTTGACGATCAGCGCGCCGTCCTGGACCAGCATGCGCTCGAAATCGACGATGCGGGCAAGCTCCATATCGAGCTCGGCATCCGTGCAAAGCCCCCTGAATCGTTGTTCGATCGGATCCTGGTACCAAGCGCCGAACAGGATCGCCATCTCGCCGCGTGCCGGCACCACCCGCCAGAACCGCCAGTAGCGCGGACGTGCCCGCTCTTCGTCCGTCTCGTCCCAGAATGCATGGGTCTGCACATGCCTCGTATCGAGCCACAGATTCAGTCGGTTCGTAACCTCACCCTTGCCAGCCCCTTCGATGCCGGCAAGAAGGATCATGACCGGGATCTTGTTCTGCCGCAGCTCGCGCTGGACAACCAACAGCTCGGTCCGCAGGTCGCTCTGCTCTCGACGGTAGTCCTCCTTCGAGACGAAGCGACCGATCTTGCTGCCTTCGAACATGTTGAAACCCCGTGGGATGTCGCGCCCTACCTCGGCGGCTTGACGCTCATTCAAATGACGGCCGCAACCTCTGCCACCGGACAGGGCCGGCCGTCCGGGCCCACCGCGACATAGGTCAGCACCGAGGTCGCGACCCGATGCCGACTCGCGGGATCCGGCTCCCGCTGAGCCCACGCCTCGACTTCAACCGAAATCGACGTGCGGCCGATGCGTACGAGCCGCGCATAAAGATTCACCAGGTCACCGACCAGGACAGGCGCGACGAATCGGAATTCCTTGACCGCGACCGTGGCCACGCGACCCTTTGCCACCTGGATCGCGACCGTGCTCCCAGCGATATCGGCCTGGGACATCAGCCAACCCCCGAAGATGTCGCCATAAGCATTCGTATCCGCTGGCATCGCAACGACCCGAATCGCCAGGTGCCATGCCCGCGGATCCGGCGCCTCAGCCACCGGCGGCTCATTCACGACCGCACCTCACGGCCACCTGGGCGAGCGACCGGGGCTCACCGTAAGACCAGGGGATCTGGCCTGTCATCTTGCGACCCTCCTTTTGGGTTCCGAGAAAATGGCGAACTCCTCCTGCCATCCCAGCAGCACCGGAGGAGTTCCCGCTGCCGCTTGAGCGGGCATGTTCCAACAAAAGCCGACTCCGGGACAAGGTCGCCGGTGGCGGTGGCCTTCGCGGCGCGCGCGGCGAGCTTTTCGTCATGGCCGGCCTGCTCGTGGGCCAAGCGCTCCGTGACCCGCGCCTCGATCTTGGCCTTGGTCTGAACTCGATTGGTTCACCGGCACCTCCAGCACAGCCAGCCGATATCGAAGGTGGCTCGAATACCGATAAGGGGCTTCGATGAACGATGGCATCCGCTCGTCGAGGACCCATCCAGCATCCTGCGCGATGCGTTCGAGCGGCATCGGGATACCCTGTTGCCGAGCCGCATCCCAGACAAGAAGCACAGCACCACCGATCGCCAGATCGGCCGGCCGAGGCAGATGGTAGCCGTCGCGCGGCCCATACAGCATCCGGTCTGGAAGGTGCGACCGCAACGAACCGGCTAAGTGGTAGTGGTCGGTGACGATCAGCTGGCCGTCGAATCCGCGAGCGGCGATCTCCTCCGCCAAGTCCGCGACCGGAAGGTGGAGGCGACCATAATCCCCGGTCCAGCCGGCCAGGGGCACGCGCGCCCCAAAGACCAGCAGCGCCAGCAGCCCCGCTGCGATGGCGAGACTGGAGAAGACCTTCACCCGCTGGCGTGGCACTCGGGCTGGATCGAGCTGGGCGAACAACCACAGAGGCACCACGAACAGAAGGGGCTGCAACCACCGCTCCTTGACCTGGTGGACGTCGCCCATCCATACGATCCAAAGCAGCAGAAGGCCAACCACGAGCAGGTAGCGATTCAGGAGACTGACGAGCGGCGCGGGACGATCCTGCGCACGCCTCTCTGGCAATGCACGCCAGAAGGAGACCACGAAGATCAGCCACAAGGGCGTCACGAACAGGATGGCCGTGCTCACGAGCGCGAACGTGCCAGTAGCGAGGCTGGTCTCGGCTGGGTCCGCGGTCACCTTGGCAAGGAGCGATGAACCGACCGCCATGTGCTCCCAAAGCCATAGCCAATGAGGCGAGGTCACCGCCAAGACCAGGACCAGTGCCGCGATCGTGCGGGCATCGACAAGGAGCCGTCGACCCGCCGGCAGAGTCATCAGGGCCACGAGCAGAGCGGCGATGAAGATCAGATAGTTGTACTTGGCCAACAGCCCAAGACCTACGAAGATCCCGGCGACGAGGTATCCGGCGAGAGTCGGCCGTTCGAGCAGGCGAAAGACCTGATACAGGGTCGCCGCAGACAAGGCCAACACCAACAACGAGTGCGTGTGCTCGCGCTGGTTCTCCCACAGGATCTGCGGGATCAGCATGAGCGCCAAGGTCGCGGCGATGGCGAATTGGCTCGATGGAAGTAATTTCCGGGCTGCGAGGTAGACAAAAACGTAGGTCGCCAAAAGGAGGCCTTGGCGAAGCACGACCGAGGCGATGAACTGATCCCCGAGCCATCGGCTGAGCGCCGCCTGGAGCCAGGTGTACAAGGGTGGCTGGTCCGAGTAGCCCCAAAGCCACCATTGAGCAAGCAGGATCTGCTCCGCCTCGTCCAGTTCCAACGCATCCGAAACCAGGACCCGCACCACGCCGAACAGCGAGAAATAGGCCAGCAGGCCGACGATGAGTAGGATCGTCGACCGGGACGCGACCGGAGGCGCTGACGGGCTCATCGAGACGGCTGGGCCATCTCGAGCGGCGTCGCCGCGAGCACGGCAAGGGCCTCGGCCGTGGGCAAGCAAAGAATGAAGCCGCGTTTGCCCCCGTTGATATAGAACCGCTCGAGCGCCGCGATGCTCCGTTGCGCATAGACGGGCATCGTGCGGCGAAGCCCGAAAGGCGAGGTGCCGCCGACCTGGTAGCCCGAATGGCGTTGCGCGACCTCGGGTGTGCAGAGGGTTACCCAACGGGCATCGATGCCACGGGCCAGCCGCTGTGTCGAGACCTGCTGGTCACCATGCATCAGCACGACCATCGGGTGCGCCCGATCGTCTTCCATGATCAGGGTCTTGATCACGAGGTGTTCATCGATACCGAGTTCCCGCGCCACCTGCCCGGTACCACCACCATCGATATACCGATAAGAGTACCCTTCGAAGTGGACGCCCGCGGCGCGCAGCGCGCGCACCGCCGGGGTCACCGGCTCTCTGATCCTACCCATCCGATTGCCCATTGCCCCCGCGATCAGGGATCGCATCGCTTCGTCGATTCGCGCCGCCCGCCCAGGCATAATGGACTGGTGGTCGGCGGTGCCACAGCATCGGCAACCGGCTTCACCAGCGAGGCTTGCGCACGAAGGTTTTAACATCTATCGTGATCTCGATTGCACGGGCTCTTTCTTCCGGCCGACCCGGCGGGATTAGCCGCCGAGAAGGGCCTGTTTCATTGCGCCATGATCTCAATCGAGAACCTCTGCCTCGCACGCGGGTCGACGGCCCTTGGCCGCTGGCTGCTGACGGGACTTGCCGTGGCCGCCGTCGGAATGGCCGGCTGTGGATCGGCGCCATCGCGAGACGACCAAGACGCTGGCGGCCCAGCCGCGACCGAATCGATCAAGCAACGGGCGCCGGAGACCAGGCCGGCAGATCGCGACACCGAACCAGGCCGGGTCGTCCGGCCGACGCAGCTCTACGCGATGGCCTACTTCCCGACCCGTGGCGCGACGGCGCCGGTGGCGACGGCCTCGGATCCGGGTCGGCTGCATCGCGAGGGCATCGCCGGGTATGGCGTCTATACCTTCGTCCTGTTCGGGGCCGCTTTCCCCGCGCTGGCCGAATCCGAGCTGCGACGTTACCAGGAGTTGCTGCGCGTCATCGAGGGCTACATCCTGGCACCGGATCAGGGAGCGCCGGACCTGAACCGTTCGGCCCACGTCTTCCTGGTTCCCGCGGAGCCACGGCGATCGTCCCCGTCATCGAGCCTTGCGACCGGCGCGGAATTGGCGGCAACCATGCGGCGCGATGTCGTCTCCCACCTTCGTCACAGCGGCCAGCCGACGCTCGCCGAACTCATTCAAGACCGGCCCGGCCCCTTTCTCGTTTCGAGTCTCGAGCCACGCCTGGTGCCAGGCCGATCAGACCACCCGCGTTTGATCGTCGACCTCTCCGGGGTTGGCATCGAGCAGCTGTACCCGATCGTCGATGCCTATGATCGCCTGATCGACGGCGATCAACAAGGCCAGGCCAGCAGCCTCATGGCAATCAGCGAGCGCCTCGCGGCCCTGTCGGCCGTCGACACGAGGGTGGCCGCACCGAAGAACTGGATTCATTGGATGCGCCCGGCCACCGACATTGCCAGCGCCGACGACGTCCCGAGACCAGGCCCCACCGCGTTATCCGCGACGCCCCCGACACCACCTTGACCCGGGCTCGTCCGCTGGACGTCAGCACGACCCAGGCACAACCCGGTATCATTGGCGATCGTGGGTTCTTGATGCCGCACTGGTCGCGCGATTGTCCAAACCTAGAGGCCGATATGTTCCGTTTCAGCATCCCCAGTCTCGTCAAGTTTCTGGTCGGCATCCTGCTTCTTCAGGCCATCACCGTGTTGCTCGTCTACACCGCGCAGCAGACCAATCTCGAAGAGACCTGGTGGTTGTTCGCAAGCCTCGGCGGCGCGATCGGGATCTTGGTGGCCTTGTGGTTCACATCCTTGGCCGAAGGTCACCGACGCAAGGCCGAATCCCATCTCAAGGACCGCCATTATCGTGAACGCGAGGCGTTCAGGACGAAACTCGAGAAAGAAAAGGCGCAGGCCGTTCGGACCACGGAACGCCAGATCACCAAGGCGCGATCACGGGCCTCGAGCGGCACCATGCTCAAGGGCGGCGCCGTCGTCGGCGGGGTCGTCGGGGTCATGCTCTTGATGACGCAATTCGTCACCATCGGTCTCTTGACCTTGACCGCCGCCGGAGGGCTGCTGCTCGGCTACGGCGCGCGCACGCGCCAGGAGCGTTGGACGCGCAACAAGCTAGTTGGCAGCCAGGAGAAACCGGTCGAGGCGATCACCGTCTCGGCCAAACCCTCGATTGCCGGCCCGACGAGGGGGCGTCGCACTAAGGAGCGGGATGCCGAGATCAACGAAGGGCAGGCTTGACACGACACGTCGGGTTTCGCGTCGCGCGTGACACGCTGCCGGATCTTGCGGGACAGCACGCGGTCAAGGTTACATTGATCCCCAGGCCATATTCTGGAGTGCACACAAGTTGGTAAATAGACGATCGATCTTGCTCGCCGGCGCCGCGCTGCCACTGACCGGCGCCCTGCTGCCAGGCTGCGCCACCGTCTCCGAAACCGGTCGCTCGCAACTGTTGCTGATCAGTCCGGCGCAGGAGGCCCAGCTCGGACTTCAGACCTTCGACCAGATCAAACGGGAGACCCCTGTCTCACGGGATCGAGCCCAGACCGAGATGGTTCGCCGTGTCGGACAACGCATCGCCGCTGTCGTGCCGATGCCCGAAGCTCGTTGGGAATTCGTGCTGTTCGATGTACCAGACACCCCCAACGCCTTTGCGCTGCCCGGTGGAAAGGTTGGCATCTATTCCGGCATCCTGCCGATCACGAAAAACGAAGCCGGGCTGGCAACGGTGATCGCTCACGAAATCGGTCATATCTCCGCCCGACACGGCGCCGAGCGTCTCTCTCAAGGACTGCTCGTGCAGATGGGCGGCATCGCGCTCTCGACGGCACTCGGCTCGCAGCCGGGGGCGACGCGCGACCTCGTCATGCAGGCCTACGGCGTCGGCGCACAGGTTGGCGTTCTGCTGCCTTATTCGCGCACCCAGGAATTCGAGGCCGACGAGCTGGGCCTGCTGTACATGGCCCGTGCCGGCTATGATCCGCGCGAGGCATTGGCCTTCTGGCGGCGTTTTCAGGACCACAACCGGGAACGACCGGGGCGCACGCTCGAATACCTGAGCACCCACCCACTTGACGAACGCCGTATCGCCAACCTCGAGCGTCTGATGCCGCGTGCACTGACCGAATACGAGATGGCTCGCGCCCGGCGCTAGGCGATTTCACAGAAATCGCCTCAGCCGGGCGCCCGATCAATGACCGGTGCCTTTCAGCGCGCTGACCATGCCCTCGATCGTGTCCTTCGCATCGCCAAAGATCAGCGAGGTATTATCTTGATAGAACAATAGGTTGTCGACACCAGAATAACCTGGGCGCATCGAGCGCTTGAGGAAATAGACCTGGCGCGCCCGGTTCGCCTCGATGATCGGCATCCCATAGATCGGGCTCGTCTTGTCGTCCTTCGCCGCCGGATTCACGACATCGTTGGCGCCGACGACAAGCGCGATATCGGTATTCTGAAACTCCGGGTTGATCTCATCCATTTCGAAGACCCGATCGTACGGGATGTCGGCCTCGGCCAACAGCACGTTCATATGGCCGGGCATCCGGCCCGCGACCGGATGGATCGCGAAAGAAACCTCGACCCCGCGCGCCTCGAGCAACTCCATCAATTCCTTCAACGCATGCTGGGCCTGCGCGACGGCCATACCGTAACCGGGGATGATGATGATCTTGCCAGCGTCTTCCATCCAGTAGACGGCATCCTCGACGGACAGCGACTTGATCCCCTTTTCCGCGGCCTGTCCCTCGGCACTCGGTTCCCCGCCATCGGTGCCGAAGCCGCCGAAGACGACATTGAAGATCGACCGATTCATCGCCCGACACATGATGTACGACAAGATCGCACCGGAACACCCAACCAGTGCGCCGACGATGATCAGCAGGTTGTTTCCAAGCACGAACCCGGTTGCGGCAGCGGCCCAGCCGGAGTAGCTATTGAGCATCGAAATCACGACCGGCATGTCGGCGCCGCCGATCGGGATGATCAGGGTCGCACCGAGGATGAAGGCCAAGATCGTCATCAGCGTCAGCGACACGACGCTACCGGTCATCGCAAAATGGACCGCAAGCAGGATGGTCGCGATGCCCATCGCCGCATTGAGCTGGTGCTGGCCGGTGAAGCGAACCGGTTTGCCGCTGACCAGCCCTTGAAGCTTCGCAAAGGCCACCACGGAACCGGTAAAGGTGATCGCGCCGATAACGATACCGGCCGACAGCTCGGCCATCAGCATCGCATGCAGCGTATCGGCGGCCTGTCGGTTGATGAAGGTACCGATCGCGACCAGTACCGCCGCCATGCCGACGAAACTGTGCAAGGCCGCTACCAGTTGCGGCATCGCGGCCATCTGAATCCGCATCGCGACGATGATGCCGATGACGGCGCCGATCGCGACACCGATCACGATCAGGCCATAGGTCTGCACCTCGCTACCGGCCAAGGTCGCGACGATGGCGATCGTCATGCCGAGAATACCGTACTGGTTCCCCCGCCGTGCCGTGGATGGGTGCGTCAAGCCCTTGAGGGCCAATATGAAGAGGACCGCCGAGATCAGGTAGGCGACGGCCTGGGAATTCGCTGAGAGCTCCATGAATTGTCCTGCTGCTGACCGGGCTGCGAGGCCCGTGATGGCCTGAAGGTTTCGCGTGATGACAAGGCGCTGTTACTTCGCCTTCTTCTTGAACATCGATAACATCCGGTGAACGACGAGAAAGCCGCCGAAGACGTTGATCGACGCCAACAGAACCGCGACGAAGCCGATCCCGTCGGCCAGAACCTGAGCCTCCTTCAGGCCGGCGACGAGGAGTGCACCGACGATCACGATTCCGGAGATCGCGTTCGTCAAGGCCACCAACGGCGTGTGCAACGCCGGCGTGACGCCCCAAACCACCCAATAGCCGATGAAGCAGGCCAGGACGAAGACATAGACAGCGACCAATGTTTCAGACATGGAGAAGACTCCGAATCGATTCCAGATAGCGGCCCGGCGCGGGGTGATCCGACAGGACTCGGCCCCCACCACCGGAACTCGTGCGGATCCCGGTCACAGTTCGACCAACATCGCGCGCGTGATTTCGTCGGCAGACAGATCCTTGAGCGATGGCCCGGCATCTGACCTATCGATCATGATCTCGAGAAGATTGAACAGGTTACGGGCGTAGAAGGCGCTCGCGTCCGACGGCATCAACGAGGGCAAATTCGTATGACCGATCAGGATGACACCATGCCGTTCGACGATCTCGTCGGGCTGCGTCAGCGGACAATTGCCACCATTCGCCGCGGCCAGATCGACGATCACCGAACCGGGGCGCATCCGTTCGACGACCGCCTCGGTGATCAAGGTTGGGGCTGGTCGACATGGGATCAGCGCCGTCGTGATGATGATGCTGGCCTTGGCCAGCTCGTCCGCCAGCGCCGCCTGCTGCCGAGCTTTGGCCTCCGCCGACAGTTCCTTCGCGTAACCGCCCTCGCCGGCCCCACTCTCACCGAGATCGAGCTCGATCGGCTTGGCCCCGAGCGAGCGGATCTGTTCCTTGGTCTCGGGACGCACGTCGTAAGCATAGACATCGGCACCGAGCCTTCTTGCCGTCGCGATCGCCTGAAGGCCCGCGACGCCGACCCCGAGCACGATCAACCGCGCTGGCTTCGCCGAGCCCGCCGAGGTCATCATCATCGGCACGAAACGTCCATATCGCGCGGCCGCTTCGATCACAGCACGATAGCCGGCAATGTTCGCCTGCGATGACAAGACATCCATCGACTGCGCGCGCGAGATCCGCGGCATCCGTTCCATGACCAGCACGCGCATGCCTTTCGCCCGCATCGCGGCGAGGATCTCGTCGTCGGAACAGGTCTCCATCAAGCCAATGTAGAGGCCGCCTGGGCGCATCGCAGCGACATCCGCGGCATCCGGCCGGCGTACCTTGAGCAGGATATCGGCATCATAGGCCGCGGCCCGGTCGCCGATCTCCGCGCCAACCTGGCGATAGGCGTCGTCGGTGAAATGCGCACGCGCTCCGGCACCCTCTTCGACCAGAACGCGGAAACCCCTCGCGACGAGCTTTTGTACGACATCGGGGGTCGAGGCCACCCGTGCCTCGCCCGTTTGCGTTTCTCTCGGTACCCCGATCTTCATAGCTGACTAACCTTAGTGATCACAACTGGTGCAAACCGCAAACGCGGCCAAAAAAACCGCACCATTATGAGACGTCACCCCTCCGATCTCAAGATAAAGGTCCCTCGGCCGGCGCCCGCTCCGTGAGCGCATGCATCGTCGAAAAGGACACCGCCTTTTGCTAGTATCCCGGCAGTGTCCGGTTTCGCGATGTCCGCTCCGCCCTGATGGCCGTTCGAGCCCGCCATTCGATGTTCGCTAGCGACCGCGTTCGCCTGATGCGTCTGTTACGCGGGCTCGGGCTCGTCGGCCCGATCCTGGTGCTGTGGCTGGCACTGGCCGGGAGTCTGATCGCCTTTGCGATCCATTGGACCAGGCCGGGCCAGGCTCTTCTGCCGCTGCTCGGTCTCGCCCTGCTCGGGCTCGCCATCGCGGCACTCGCGGTGGGCAGCTGGCGACTGGCCCGGCGTCTGATCCAACCACTGCTGCGGTTGCAGGAATCGGTCACGCGGGTCTGCCAAGGCGAGCCCGGGGCCAGCCGAACCCTCAACGACATGGGAGTCCTCGACGGTTTGGCGCGCGATATCGGCAGCCTCAACGAGGAGCTGACCGACCTCTACGAGGAGATGGACAACCGCGTCGCACGTCAGACCCAGCGACTAGCCCAGAAGACAGCCTCGCTGAAAATCCTTTACGACGTGGCGGCGACCATCAATCAGGCTGACGACCTCGACGACTTGCTGTTGCGATTCCTGCGCGTCCTCAAACAGATGGTCAACGGCTGCGCGGCAACCGTGCGGCTGGTGATGCCGGACGGGGCCGAACGGCTGGTCGGGACCATCGGTCTCGATGATCAGCTGATTCGTGAACGGGATTACACGAAGGTCGATCTGTGTCTGTGCGGAACGGCGCTAGCACCAGGCGAGATCGTTTGCGATCACGAGGCCGGATTCTGCCGCACGCTGTACGGGCGGTCGATGTTCACCAGCGACGAGGTCGAGATCGTCTCGGTCCCGCTCGAATACCATGATGAGCGGGTCGGCCTCTACACCCTTTTCGTCAACCGGCCTGGAATCGGGGCGCGGGAAGACATCAAGGACCTTCTGGCAACGGTCGGCCACCATCTCGGCGTCGCCGTCGCCAAATACCGCTCCGATGCGGAGGCACAGCGCTTGTCGATCGTCGAAGAACGCAACGCCTTGGCACACGAACTGCACGACTCACTGGCCCAAACCCTGGCCAGTTTGCGCTTTCAATGCCGCCTGCTCGATGATTCGTTGGCGGGCAGCCAGGTATCGGCCGAGGCCCGAAGCGATTTGCTGCGCATCCGCAACGGGCTCGATGAAGCGAACACCGAGCTGCGCGAGCTGCTGGCGAGCTTCCGCGCCCCGCTGGATCGACACGGTCTGGTACCGGCGCTCGCGAAGCTCACCGAGCGCCTCGGACGCGAAACCGGCATCCACGTCTTTTTCCAGAACAACTGCCGGCCCTTCGAGATGGCCGCCGCCGACGAGATGCAGGTCCTGCGCATCGTGCAGGAGGCCCTCGCGAATATCCGCAAGCACGCCCAGGCCCATACCGTGCGTGTCCTGCTGACCCGCGAGGTCGACGGTCAGCATGTCCTGCTGGTCGAAGACGATGGCATCGGCTTCAATGCCCCGCGGCTGGCCGATCACCCTGGAGAACAGATTGGCCTGTCGATCATGGAGGAGCGGGCGCGGCGCATCGATGCCGAACTTCGGATCGAGAGCGAACCCGGTGAAGGCACGCGGATCGAGCTCGTCTTTTCCGCGTCGCGGCGCACCAGGCAGCCGTTTCGGGTCGCGGCCTGATGCGCGTCCTGCTGATCGACGATCACGCCCTGTTTCGCATCGGCCTGCAGGAGCTGCTCGAGCGGCGGGGCATCACGGTCGTCGGCGCGGTCGGCGAATGTCGGGCCGGGCTGGAACTCGCGGCGCGCGCAGCGCCGGACGTCGTCCTGCTCGACCTGCGGATGCCCGATGCCCACGGCCTGGAGGTCTTGCGGCACCTGGGCCGGCATCACCCAAGCCTACCCGTCGTCATGCTGACGACCAGCGTCGAGGAACGGGATCTGATCGAATCGATTCGCGAGGGGGCACGAGGGTATCTGTTGAAGGATATCGAACCCGACGAATTGATCACAGCCCTCGAGGATATCGTCAAGGGTCGGACGGTCGTGGCCAAGGAGCTCGCCGGCATCCTGGTCAAGGCCGTGCAAGGCGCCGAGCAACGCGATCGGCGAACCGGGGCCTTCTCGGAATTGACGCCGCGCGAGCACGAGATCCTGTGTCAACTCGCCGGCGGCCACAGCAACAAGGTGATCGCCCGCGGCCTCGGGATCACCGAAGGGACCGTCAAGCTGCATGTCAAGGCCATCCTGCGCAAACTACAAGTCCATTCGCGTGTCGAAGCGGCCGTGATCGCTGTCGAAAACAATCTGTGTCTGCGTGGTCAACCAAAAGAAACCGGGTCGGATTCGACACGGATGGCGGCCGAGGATCCATCATGAAGTGCTATCTGGATCTGGTCCGGGATTGCCTGGCCGAGGTGCGGGAGATCATGCCCTGGGATCTGGTCGACCGGCTGGCGGCGAATCCCCGCGTGCTGCTGATCGACGTCCGCGAGCCTTACGAGTTCGCAGCGATGCACATCGCCGGCTCGCTCAATGTCCCGCGCGGTATACTCGAATCGGCCTGCGAATGGGATTACGAAGAGACGGTCCCGGAACTGGTCCGAGCCCGCGACCGAGAACTGGTGATCCTGTGTCGTTCGGGACATCGCAGCCTACTGGCCGCGCGTGCGATGCAGCAACTCGGCTACCGCGATATCGTGTCGCTGAAGACCGGTCTGCGCGGCTGGAAGGACTACGAACAGCCGTTGGTCGACGGTGCCGGACGGCCGGTCGATCTCGACGATGCCGACCGGTACTTCACGCCCCTGGTGCGGCCGGAGCAGCGACGACCGCGCGACCAGATCGCATGACATGCCCAGGTCGAGACGGACCCCGAAGGATTCGGCCAGGGGCCGGGTCTGGGTATCGCTCGCGGATCCCGGCGGTCGGGCTCAGAGTGCGTACTCCTGGCGCAGCCTAAGCTGAAGTCGCTTGGCCTGCTTCAGTGCCTCCTTCAACATCAACCGATGCAGCTCGTTCAGATCGTCGGGGTCGACGCGGTTGGCGCCATCGGGATCTTTGGTGTTCAGTTGCTGTTGGATCCGGAACCGCTGCACCAGGTGGAAGGCTTCGACCTCGGCCGCGGTATCGCCGCCGCCGCGCTGCTGTGCCTGACCGACAGCGCGCAGCCGGTCCGCGGTATTGGTTGCCCACAAACCATGACGCAAGGCCCATAGTCGCGCGCAGTCGGTGAACAAGCGCGCCCCCTGCGTCTTGAGGTCGAGCGTATGCGGGAAATCACGATTGCGGTCGTAGGTGAACTGACCGGCCCAGCCGAGCGGTGGCGCCGTTTCCAGCGTCTGGGTCGCCAAAGCCTGGAAGAAACGGTTGT
Organism: Thioalkalicoccus limnaeus; assembly: GCF_041197575.1. Lineage (NCBI taxonomy): Bacteria > Pseudomonadati > Pseudomonadota > Gammaproteobacteria > Chromatiales > Chromatiaceae > Thioalkalicoccus > Thioalkalicoccus limnaeus. The sequence goes on from NZ_JBDKXB010000018.1 coordinate 40,663, forward strand.
GCCGCGGTGCCTGATCGATCAACCAGGCACGCAGTCGATCGACCGGTTCACAATGTCCGTAGAGGGGCCGGAAATCGAAGAAGATGGTACCGTGCAACAGGGCCTCGGGCTCCGGGATCCGCAACCAGCCGTCGAAGCGCGCCCGCCATTCGTCGGCGCTCAGGCACCACTCGGGATTGCCAGCCATGATCTGGCCGCGGCAACGCTCGAACCCGCACAGGTGCAGGGCGTCGTTGACCGCCTGACAAAAGGGCAGAAAGGCGGCACGGATGGCGTCCGTGCGTTCGCTGTCCGGCGGGACGAAGATCAAGCCGTTGTCCTGGTCGGTCGAGAAGGTCTGTTCCAGCCGACCCTCGGAGCCGAAGACCATCCAGCACCAGGGCACGGCCGGCAGATCGAATTCGTCCTCGATCAGCTCAATGATCCGCATCGCGATCAGGTCGTTGAGACCTGACAACCACTGACACAGGGCCTCGACGCCCATGCCGGACTCGAACAACTCGGCCGCTCGCCGATGCACCCGATCGGCCGCTTCGGTCATCGCGGTGACATCGCGGGCCGCATTGATCGCCGCCACCAACGCCTCGGCACCACCAGCTCGCAACCCCAGCAGGTCGGTCTGGCCAATCAGGCCGGCCAACCGGCCATCCTGGTCCGTGAGCAGGAGATGGGCAACACCCTTCTTCGCCATCATCACCTTGGCTCGGTGCGCCGGCGCGTCGGCGGTGATCGTCAGCGGTGCACCGATCATGTAGGCGGCGACGGGCGCCTCGAGTCCGCCGCCCTCGATGCCGATCACGAACAACATCTCCCGCAACGTGATCAGACCCAAGGGCAAGCCGCTCGTCTCGTCGACGACGACGGCGGCATCCGCTTGGGCCTGCGCGAGCAGCAACAGGGTTTCACGGACGGACGTCGCGGGGTTGACCACGACCGGTCGGTGGCGTGCCAAGCCACGCAGTGGGGCCTGATCCGGGCCGTCGTCAGACCCCGCCACAGGGTTCAGACCCGAGGCGGCCTGGGTGTCGGTGTCGCTCATGTCTACCTCTGGTGGCCATCGATGGTGGTCGACTGTTCGATCCCAGCGTGTCCTGATCAGCCGAGGGCGGCCTCCGGTCAGGTCCGGCAAGCCGTTCCTCTTTGTTGTCGAGTCGCCGTCAGCGGGTCTCTGTCAGCAGTTCCCTGACCTTGTCGACCAGATCACGCGTGGAAAAGGGTTTCGGCATGTAGGCGTCGGCGCCGAGATCGAGGCCCTTGCGTTGCTCCGCCTCGCGTCCCTTCGCGGTCAGCATCAGGACGCGGGTCTCGGCAAGGGCGGGATCCGCGCGGATCGCTTCGAGGACCGCAAACCCATCAAGCTTGGGCATCATGACGTCGAGCACGATCAGATCCGGCCGATCCTGGCGGATCGCCGCTAGGCCGGCCTCGCCATCCCGGGCCACCTGGACCTGATAGCCCTCGCGCGTCATCAGGAATTCGAGCGAGATGACGATGCTCGGTTCGTCATCGATGATCAGGATGCGCTTGCTCATGGTTCAGGCCTGTGTTCCGATTCGTCCAGCATGTGGGCGGGCAACTCGAAGCAAAGGGTAGCACCTTTCTCCGCCTCGTCGGCGACCCACAGGCGGCCACTCAGGTGGTCGATGATCTGTCGGCTGATCGGCAGACCGAGGCCGGTGCCGAGTGGTTTCTCGCCGCCGCTAGCGACTTGGCGAAACTTCTCGAACACGACTTCGCGCTCCGGCTCCGGGATCCCGGGCCCATTGTCGCTGACGCAGACCCGCCACGCGCCGGCCACCGGACCCAGGGTCACCCGGACCTGCCCCTGGTCGGGCGGCGCGAACTTGACCGCGTTCGAGAGTAGGTTCACGAGCACCTGCACCAATCGATCGCGGTCGCCCCAGACCGTGGCCGGTTGCGCCGGCTCCTCGCGCTCGATTCTTATGCCGCGGCCCTCGATCAGTTGTCCGGTGGACGCGACCGCCTGATCGATGACCTGCTGCAGGACGACGGTCTCGGTCCGCCAGTCGGCGTGTCCCGATTCGATCTTCGCCAGATCCAGCACCTGGTTGACCAGCCGCGACAGCCGTTCGGTCTCGCTGACGAGGATCCCGAGAAACTGTTGGCGTTGCTCGCCCGGCAGGTCCGGATCGTCGTAGAGGATCTCCGAGAAGGCACGGATCGACGCAAGCGGCGTGCGCAGTTCATGCGTGACCGACGACATGAAGTCGTCCTTCAGTCGATCGAGCTCGGTCAGGCGCAGGTTCGCGGCACGCAGTTCCGCGGTCGCCGCCTCCAGCTCCTGGCTTTTGCGCTCCAATTCGTGGCTGTAGGCACGGATCTGCGAGGCCTCATCGAGGATGTTCAGCACTTCGTCGAGGCCGATCGTCTCCTCTTGTGTAACGGATGCGACCATGACCCGCGCCGATGCGCCACCGATCGCACCGGACAGCAGCGTCTCGGCAAAATGCACCGTGTCGGCATCCGGCGGCAGATCCCGTACGTCGGCCAGACCGCGCGCCCGAGCATAGTCGGCGAACGCCGCCTGGGTGCGATCCGTGCCGAGGAAGCGCTCGGTGAGCGCGATCAACTCGACGATCTCAGCACTGCCGCGCCACAGCCGGGTCTTGTGGTCGGCGCCGCGCCAGGCGGCGTCGACGAACAGGCGCGCCTGTGCCGCCTCGACCGCGTTCGGCTCGCGCAGCGATGAGACCAGCAGAAAGACCCCGATATTCGCCGTCAGGCTCCAGAAGAGGCCATGGGTGATCTCGTTCCAACCGACCAGGCCGAACAGCCCGAGCGGTGCCAGGATGTCCAGGCCACCTGGCCCGGACTCCATGAAGGCCGGCGGCAGCCAGTCGGACCTCGCGAACGACGGCAGCAGCAGCGTGTAGGTCCAGACCAGGAAGCCCGCGGTCAGACCGGCGATCGCCCCCTCCCGGGTCCCGCCGCGCCAATAGAGGCCACCGATCACGGCCGGCGCGAACTGCGCCACCGCGACGAAGCTGATCAGGCCGATACTGACCAGCGCATAGGCCTCGCCGGCCTGCTGATAGTAGAGGTAGCCGAGCATCAGGATCACGATGATCGCGCTGCGGCGAATCAGCAACAGCAACCGCCCCAGATCCGCCGGTGGTCGCCGATGCCGCCAGCGGCGCAGCAAGGCCGGCAGGATGAGGTCGTTGCAGACCATCGTCGACAGCGCGATCGTCTCGACGATCACCATGCCGGTCGCCGCCGACAGCCCGCCGATGAAGACCAACAGCGCAAGCCCAGGACGCTCCAACGCGATTGGCAGCGTCAGCATGAAGGTGTCGGCGTCGACGCTTCCGTCCGGAAAGGTCAAGAGACCGGCGATCGCGATCGGGATCACGAACAGGTTGATCAACAACAGGTAAAGCGGAAACAGCCAGAGCGCGCGGCGCAGATGGCGCTCGTCGCTGTTCTCGACGACGGCGACCTGGAACTGGCGCGGCAGCAGCATGACCGCGAGCCCGGCCAGCAGCGAGATCGCGAACCAGTCCTGCATCGGCGGGATCACCGGGTCGAGCAGCGGCGCGAGTGCCGCCTCGTCGCCGCGCGGAGGCGCCCCCGAACCCGTGAGACCCAGGAGCCACAGCGTCAGGAAGAGCCCGACCGCGAGGAACGCGACGAGCTTGACGATGGACTCGAACGCGATCGCCGCGACCAGGCCTTCGTGACGCTCGCTCGCATCCAGGTGCCGGGTACCGAACAGGATCGTGAAGGCGGCGAGCAGCAGGGCGACGACGAAGGCCGTGTCCTGCCAGAACGGCAGGTCGCCGTGGACCGGCATCCGGACCTCCGGGTAATGCTGCAGGATCGTGAAGCTCCAGGCGATGGCCTTGAGCTGCAACGCGATGTACGGGATCACGCCGATGACCGCGATGACGGTGACCAAGCCGCCGAGGAATTGGCTCTTGCCATAGCGCGACGCGATGAAATCCGCGATCGAGGTGATGCGCTCGGCCTTGCTGACCCGCACCATCTTCAACAGCAACGAGCCCCACAACAAGGCGATCAGCGTCGGTCCGAGGTAGATCGGCAGGAAGCCAAGGCCCGTATCGACCGCGCGTCCGACACTGCCATAGAAGGTCCAGGCCGTGCAGTAAACGGCCAGCGACAGCGCGTAGATGGTCGGGTGGGCGATCACCGAGCGGCCCTGATCGGCCCGGCGGTCCGCCCAATAGGCGACAGCGAACAGGAGCCCGAGGTAAACGAACGACAGGCCGATGATCAGTGGACCGCTGATCATGTCCGGCTCCGACGCATCAATCGCGGCTCCGGGACACGATCCAGGCCGCGACGACGATGATCAGGCCCCAGACCCCGAACAGGTAGAGCGCTAGGATCGGGACGCCGAACCAGTTCCCAAGGCCCTGGAATTGCAGCACCAGCGGCGAGAACAGCAAGAGCAGCGCAGCGAGGAACAGCGACAGCAAGCGTTGGCGCAGAAGGCGGGCGCGTGGCATCGACGAATCGGGTCTCCCGGCAGTGGCTCCCTCGGGAGTATAGAGGCTCGCCGCCCTCTTCGTGGTCGGTCGTCTGCGAAACACCGCTGGCCACCCAGTTCACCCCGCTCGCCGAGCGTCCATTCGCGACGACCGATGGGGGGGAGCCGCCACACCGCTATCGGGTGCGAGCGTCGTGCATCGCAGCAGAAAATCCTTGTGCCGCGGGTATATAATCGAGCTCCGCAGGGCGCCGCGTGGGAGCGCTTGCCGACCGCATGCACGCATTCGGTCGCTAGCAAGGGTCCTCGGGAGGCGCTTGACCCGATCGAAAACAGGAGGCGTGCAAGATGCTCGAGGCGGTGATCTTCGATGTGGACGGAACCTTGGCCAATACCGAGGAGGCGCATCGCCTCGCCTTCAACGAGACCTTTCGCGCATTCGATCTGCCGTGGGACTGGGATCCAGCTCTGTACCGCCGGTTACTCGCCGTCGCCGGTGGGCGCGAGCGGATCCGTCACTATTGCGAGATCGTTTCGTCGGACCTGCTCGCACGACCCAACGCGGCCGAGACGATCGCGGCGCTGCATCGCGACAAGACGCAGCGCTACGCGCAACTCGTCGCGTCGGGCGCGATCGCGCCGCGGCCCGGCGTCATGCGCCTGATCGGCGAACTGCGCGCCGCTGGGATCCGGCTCGCGATCGCGACCACGACTTCGCTTGCGAATGTCGAGAGCCTGTTGGCCGGGACCCTCGAGGGTCTGCCATCGGGGACCTTCGAGGTCATCGGCGCTGGCGATCATGCCGCCGACAAGAAGCCCTCGCCGGCGGTCTATCGTTGGGTTCTGGACCGACTTCGACTGCCGCCGGATCGTGCGCTCGCGATCGAGGATTCCGGAAACGGGGTCCGCTCGGCGATCGGCGCCGGCCTGCCGGTCTTGGTCACCGAGTCCGAATGGAGCCGCGGCGATGATTTCTCGGGAAGCCTGGCGGTGATCTCGGATCTCGGCGAACCCGATGCGCCCTTCCGCCTGATCGCCGGTGACGCGCACGGTCGGGGTTGGGTCGATCCGGACCTGCTCGCGCATTGGCAGGGCGTCGCCGTCCGGTAGCGAGACCTCGCCACGCTTGCTGAGCCGCCGCGGAGCCTCGGACCCCGCGGGTTTGGCACCACTGACTACGACCGGAACAAGCTCCGGCTCCGTCGGTCACCCGTCTATGGAAACAGGAGAAACCCATGGCTCTCGTGAACATGCAGGACCTGCTGGGCCAGGCCCGAGAGGATCGTTACGCGATCGCGGCGCTCGATGTCGTCAGTCTCGATTTCGTCGAGGCCGTGGTCGAGGCCGCCGAGGCCTGTCGCGCGCCGATCATCATCAGCCTCGCCGAGTCGCACTTCGAGCACTACGACTTCGAGTTGCTGATGAGCGCCGTGGTCACGGCCGCGCGTCGTTCAACGGCTCCCTGTGCGATCCATCTCGATCACGGCGCCAGTCTCGACTCGGCGACACGCGCGATCCGCTTCGGCTGCAACGGCGTGATGGTCGATGCCTCGCATCGGCCGATCGCTGAGAATCTGGCATTGACGCGCGAGATCGTCGCGCTGGCGCGGGGCTGCGGCGTCGCGGTCGAGGGCGAGCTCGGCTATGTACCCGGGGTCGAAGGCGAAGACGCGGAGCGGCACCCGGGCGATGTCGTCTATACGACCCCCGACGAGGCCCGAACCTTCGTCGAAGAGACTGGTGTCGATTGCCTCGCCGTCTCGATCGGGACCATCCATGGGCGGATGCGCGGAACACCCGATCTCGATCTTGCACGCCTCGCCGAGATCGCCGACGCGGTCGCGGTGCCGCTCGTGATCCACGGTGGGACCGGACTGACGGATGAGCAGTTTCGCGGACTGATCGAACGGGGCGTAGCCAAGATCAATTACTACACAGCGCTGGCCGATGCCGCGGCTGACGCGATCCGGTCGGCCGCGGCGGCGGATCCACGGGCCGGTTACGGTCGCCTGACGCTCGCGGTTCGAGCCGCGGTCCGTCGCGAAGCCGAGCGGGTGATCCGGCTGTTCGGCAGCGCGGGGCGCGCCGACGCGGTGCTAACCCGCTGTCGGCCCTGGCGCGAGGTCGAGCACCTGATCCTGTTCAACGCCGACGGCGACGAGGCATCGGTCCGCGCCATGAAAGACGAAGGGCGGCGCTGTCTCGGGGTCCTGCCCGGTGTGCGTCAGGCGCTGACCGGCGAGGCTGTCAAGCCAGACGCGCGGTATCGGCACTGCTGGCTGATCCGCTTCAGCGGCGAGCCGGTGATCGCGGCCTACGACCACCACCCCGAGCACCTTGCCTTCGCCGACCAGCGCTTCCGACCGGTCGCCGGGGACCGGTTGAAGATCGATTACGAGTTGGATTGAATTGCGCGCCTACACGGCAGAACCCCCTCGCTGGCCAGCCCTGGCAACGATCGATTACCATGACGACGGTGGCTTTTGTGGGCTCGAGTCGCGGTCTGGCCTGGCCGAAGACCTGATCACCGGCTCGTGGCGACAAGCTCGATCGGCAGTAGCTAGGGTCCAGATCGGCCGCCGGCCACCGCGACAAGCCGACCCGTCGGTCCCAATAAACAAGGCGAGGAAAGGGGTTTGAAGATCACCGTCGAGGAATTCCGCGCCTGGAAGGGCCGCCGGATAACCCTGCTTGGTATGTCTGGCGTCGGCAAGACGCACCTGTCAGCGATGTTGCGGCGCCATGACTGGTTCCATTATTCCGGTGATTACCGGATCGGCACCCGTTACCTCGATGAACACATCCTCGACCTGATCAAGGCCCAAGCCATGCAGGTGCCCTTTTTGCGGGACCTGCTCCGCCGTGACTGGATCTTCATCCGCAATAACATCAAGGTCGCGGAACTCGGTCCCGTACTGAGCTTCGTCGGAAAACTCGGCAACCCGGAACGCGGCGGCCTGGGGCTGAAAGAATTCAAGCGTCGGCAAGCCCTCTATCGTCAAGCCGAGATCGATGCGATGCTCGACGTTCCCGGTTTCATCGACAAGGCGCGGGATATCTACGGCTACAACCATTTCGTCAACGACGTTGGCGGCAGTCTGTGCGAGCTCGATGAGCCGCGCGTCATCGAACTGCTCGCGCGCCATACCCTGATTCTCTACATTCAGGTACCGGAACAAGACGAGATCAAGTTGATCCAGCGGGCCCAGGCCGACCCGAAACCACTGTACTATCGGCCGGAGTTCCTGCATTCGGCGATCAAGGACTATCTCGCCGAACGGAACCTCGAATACGTTGCCGAGGTCGATCCGGACGACTTCACGCGCTGGGTTTTCCCGCGCTTGTTCAATTCCCGAGTGCCGCGCTACGAAGCGATCGCGCGGCCACACGGTTACACGGTCACCTCGACCGAGATCGCGCTGGTCCGCGACGAGCAGGACTTCCTGCACCTGCTCGAACAGGCCATCGCCCGCAAAGTTCTTCAATCCGACGGCTGACACCCGACCACCGCCATGCCCATCGTCGCCCACAACGACCTGCCGACCTTCGAACGACTGCGCGCCGAGGGTCAGCATATCCTCGACCCCGATCGCGCCATCCAGCAGGATATCCGCGAGCTGCACATCGGCTTGCTGAACATGATGCCGGACGCTGCGCTGGCGGCAACCGAGCGCCAGTTCTTCCGGCTGATCGGACAGAGCAACCCGATCGCCCAGTTTTACGTCCATCCCTTCTCGCTCGAAGGACTGCACCGGTCGGCCAAGGCCGAGGCTTACATCGACCGATACTACGAACCCTTCGAACGGATCCGGGAGGAGGGACTGGATGCCTTGATCGTCACCGGGGCCAATGTCACGGGCCAGGACCTCGCCGATGAGCCTTTCTGGGAACCCCTGATCGGAGTCATCGACTGGGCGGCCGAGCACGTCACATCGACGCTCTGCTCCTGCCTCACGACCCATGCCGTGCTGCAATTTCGTTACGGCCAGCGGCGGTGTCCGTTGCCCGCCAAACGCTGGGGCGTCTACCCGCATCGCGTCGTGAAGCGGCAACACCCGCTGATCGCCAGTGTCAACACCCTGTTCGATGTACCCCACTCGCGCTTCAACGACATCAGCCGCGCCCAATTCGACGCCGCCGGGCTGCAGGTCCTGGCCGAGAGCGACGAGGCCGGTGTCCATCTTGCGACCAGCAGCGACGGCTTTCGGTTGATCTTCTTCCAGGGTCATCCGGAGTACGACACCATCTCGCTGCTGAAGGAGTACAAACGGGAGGTAAACCGGTTCGCCAACGGCGAGCGCGAGGACTACCCGCCGTTCCCGGAACACTACTTCCCCCTTCGTGAACAGGCCATCTTGGATGAGCATCGCGAGCGCGTCCTCAAGGCCATCGATCGCGGCCGTCCAGCGCCGGAACTGCCCGAGGATCTGATCGCTCCGCGGCTCGATAACACCTGGCACGACACCGCTGAAGGGGTCGTGGGTAACTGGATGGGGCTCATCTACCAGATCACGAGCAACTCGCGGCAAGCGCCCTTCATGGAACACATCGACCCCTCCAATCCACTGGGCCTAACAGCCAACTGACGATCGCTGCGAACCCCGAACCGCCGCATCCAGCGCAGCTGACCAGCACGCCGCCTCTTCCAGCAAGGTGCCGCGGGCGAAAACCCAGCAACCCAGTCGATCGTCTGCTTTTGGGTACCGTTAGTCACCTGGGCGAGCAAGATCCAGCCCAGACCGTATCATTAGCGCTACTCAGCGACGAGCCGCGCACATGTGCTAGCGCTTTTTCCGTAAAGGTTTCATGGATGAGCCGCCGAGTTGGCTGCGGGCTGGGTGTTGCGATAACGCCGCACAATAACGGCCCTTTGATTGATCTGAGACAATGAATCGACGTCGTGACCTCTTAATGAAGAGCCCGATTCGGTCGATACTAATAGCAACGGCGGCCTCACCGCCCAACGGGAACACCCGAAGCCACGTTTCGGTCGTCGCCCGTGCCATGTGACCCGGGCGGGCGCCACCCGCCGACCACGACCGACTCCCCGTCTCGGGTTTCGTTGGCATCCCCCGAGGCCGTCTGAACGAAAGCAACAAGATTCACCACTGAGCAGGTTTGAGATGTTTGAAGAAGACAAGAACGCCATTCGTTACAAATGGGATCCACGAACCGGCACCGGCTATCGCTTGCGGTTCGAGTCGATCAACGGCTCTCGGTCCGGCCACCGTCGTTACCACGTCGAGGATTGGAACCACCATGTCGTGGCCAACGAGTGGGACTGCCAGAGCCTCGACGAAGCTTTGCGGGTGCTCCGCGGGCTGTTCGACATCGATGTGGCCAAAGAACGCAACCGCCTCGAGGCCAGGTTCTCCTAACCATATCCCGTCCCTGCCTGCTTGCTAGGGCTCGGGCGCGTCAAAATCAGTCGAAGACGAACGGGCCACCTGTGGTCCGTTTCGTTGTCGCCTTCCCGCGGAATCGATGGCGCCGCACGGCCCATCACACCCTCCCCCTCTTGCGATGCCGATTGCCTGGCCGAAGCAGAACAGAGCAGGCACCGACAAACCAAATCGAACTGACGCCGGCGACGACGACGGCCGAGCAGGCCGATCAGGACTCGCGCAACGCCACCGTCACCGGCAGCGCGGCGGCGCGCAGCGCAGGGAGCAGGCCGCCGAAGAGGCCGATGATCAGCGCCCATTGCAGGCCGCGCGCGATCAGTTCTCCGGTGACCTGGAATTGGAACACGACCTGGCTGAAGTTGGCCCCGAGCGTCGAGACCGTGAAGCCGTGGAACAGCGTCCAGGCGACGCCGGCGCCGAGCAGGCCGCCGGCCAGCGCCAGCGTCATCGTCTCGAGCAAGACCGAAGCAACGACCGGCGTCGCCGTGAAACCGAGCGCGCGCAAGGTCGCAATCTCTCGGGCGCGCTGCGAGACCGCCGTGTACATGGTGTTCAGCGCCCCGAACACGGCACCGAGCGCCATGATCGCGGCCACGCCGGTCCCGATGATCCGAATCGCGGCCGTCAGCCGTTCGGACTGTTTGGTGTAGTAGTCGCGCGTGGTCTCGACATCGACGCGCAGCCGCGGATCGGCCGCCAGGGCCGCGCGCAGCGTCTCGATCGCGGCCGGCTCGGTCAGCGCGACGACAACCGACTGGAAGCCGTTGCGACGATGGGCCGCGGCCAGGGTCTCGGCATCGCCCCAGACCTCGGATTCGTGCGTGTCGCCGGATTCGAAGACGCCGACGATCCGCCAGCCCTGGTTCAGCATCGGCAGATCCTCGCCCGGCTCGAGGCCACTGAACTGCTGTAAGGCCCCGCGTCCGACGATCAGCTCACGCCGCCCGGGCTCGAACGCACGGCCCTCGACCAGCCGCACCTGCGGTCGCACGGCCCAGGCCATCGGCCCGACACCGCGCACCTCGAGGTTCGCATCGGTGCCGGTCGAACGGCGCGGCACGGTCGCGACCAGCACCAGGTCGGCAGTCGCGATCGGCAAATCGCGGTGATCGCGCCGGACCCCCGGCGCCTGCGCGATCAAGGTCGCGGCCGAGCGCTCGAAGGCCGACGAGAGCTCGGCGTTCGCACCGGCGCGCAAGACGATCGCCGTGTGGTCGTTGCCGGCACGGGTCACGGTCGCCTGAAACCCGGCCGCCATCGCCTGCATCGCGACCAGGACCCCGACGACCCCGGCGATGCCGACGACGACGACCGAAGTCGCACCGAGGCGTTCCGGGATGGTCGCGAGGCCGACCCAGGTGATCGCCAGCGTCTGGCGGCCCGACGGGGTCGTCAGCAACCAGAACAACCAGGGCACCCCGACGACGGCCAGCAGCAGCGGGTAGCGGATCCACAGGAGCGCGGCGATCAGCCCGAGCGACAAGACGCCGACCTGGCGCAGCCGCGGTGCCCATCGTTCGCTCCGGACCATGATCAGCGTCCCGCGAGCGCATCGACGATGCGCAGGCGCATCGCCCTCAAGGCCGGCGGCAGGCCGACGATGACGCCGATCGCGACCATCAGGGCCAACCCGGTCAGCCAGCTCTGCGGTGCCATCACGACATCGAGCTGACCGGAGCTCGCCGCGCGGATCGCCGGCAGCGCAACCCGCGCCATCGCAAGCCCGAGCAATCCGCCGATCAGCAGCAACAGCGTCGACTCGGCGACCACCAGGACCAGCAGCAGGCGGTTGCGAAACCCGATCGTCTTCAGCACCGCCAGCTCCGGGATCCGTTCGCGGATCGATTGCCCCATCGTGTTGCCGGTCAACAGGATCAGCGTGAAGAAGACTGCGGCCATGATCGCGGTGACGATCAGCCCGATATCGCCGATCTGGCGGGCGAACGAGCGCTGGAAATCGCGTTCGCTGCGCGCCGTGGTCTCGTAGGTCGAATTCTCGAACTGCCGGTCGATGGCCTGGGCCACCTGGTCGGCCTGGTCCGGATCCCGAACGCGGACGACGAACCATCCGATGGTGCCCTGCCCCAGGGTCCGCCCCTCGTCGAAATAGTCGTAGCGGAACAGAAGCTGTCGCTCGACGCCGCGCAACTGCGGCTCGGTGACCTGATAGATCCCGACCAGGTCGAAGAGCCAGTAATCGCGGCCGTCCTTGTTCGGATAGAGGGTCGCCTGCAGCGGGATCCGATCGCCGACTTGCCAACCGAAGCGATCGGCCAACGCCTGCCCGACGATGGCCCCGGTGCGCGTCGTCAGGAAGGCCTGACGCTGTTCGGGGGGCAGGTCGTACTCCGGATGCAGGTCCAGGTAAGCGGCAGGGCTGACCGCGATATTCGGGAAGAAGTTCTTCGGATCCTGATAGATACCGCCGAACCAGTCGGCGTGCGCGACCTGATCCACGCCAGGGACCGACGCGATCCGTGCCAAATAGGCCTGGGGCAGGGTTTGGGTCAGCGACAACCGCGACGACACGATCAGCCGGTCGATCCCGCTTAAGCTTTCCGGCGCCGTGAAGGCGACGCGCACCGCATCGAGCATCCCGAACAGCGCGAAGGCCGCCGCGATCGACAGCAGCGTCAGCGCCGTGCGCGTCTTCCGACGCAGCAGGCCGGCAACCAGCAGCGGCAGGTATCGCATCACCGCCCTGCCCCGGCTCCTGCTCCGGCCGTCTCGATCAGCACGCCCTTGTCCAGGTGCAGCGTGCGCTTGGCGAACTCGGCCGCCTTCGGATCGTGCGTGACCATGATCATCGTCTTGCCGTGGTCGCGGTTCAGGCGCTGCAGCAGCAGGAGCACCTCCTCGGCCGAATGCCGATCGAGATCACCGGTCGGCTCGTCGCAGACCAGCAGCGTCGGATCCGACACGATCGCGCGCGCGATCGCGACCCGTTGCTGCTGCCCACCGGACAGCTCGCTCGGCTTATGGCTCGCGCGGTCCGCGAGTCCCACCAGATCCAATGCAATCGCCGCGTGACGGCGACGCCGCGCCGCCGACAGCCGTGTCAGCAGCAACGGCAGCTCGACGTTCTTCTGCGCCGACAGGGCCGGCAACAGATTGTAGAACTGGAACACGAACCCGACATTCGCGGCCCGCCAGCGCGCCAAGGCGGCCTCGGACATGCGCTCGATCCGCTGCCCGGCGACCTGCAAGGTGCCCTCGGTCGGCGCATCGAGCCCGGCGATCATGTTCAGCAGCGTGCTCTTGCCGGAGCCGGACGGCCCCATCAGTGCGAGGAAATCGCCGGCCGGGATATCCAGATCGACCCGCTGCAAGACCTCGACGCGCTGCCGACCGCGCTCGTAAACCTTGCTGACGCCGCGCAGGCAAACCAGCGGGTCGATCATCGCACCGCGCTCCAGGCTCGCGTCCATCACCCGGCATCAGGCCCCGGAACGCGCGGTAATCCGCCGTCCGTCGACGAGCCCTGGCGGTGGCGCACGCACCACGCGCTCACCGACCGCCAATCCGGCCTCGATCAGGCGGCGATCACCGAGGTCCTCGGCAACCCGGACCTCGCGTTCGCGCGCCTGGCCGCCGTCGAGCACGAAGACCACGCTGTAGCCGTCGCGTTCCCGCACCGCGGTGGCCGGGACCAGCACGCCTTGCGCGAGCGCGTCGGGCTCGGGGGGCGACTCGCGCAGGAAGGAGACACGCACCCCCATCTCCGGAACCAAGCGCGGATCCTCGCTGAGCAGCGCAACGCGCACGCGGATCGTGGCCTTGGCGCGATCGGCGGTCGGGATGATCGCGATCACCGCGGCGGGGATCGACCAGTCCGGATAGGCATCGAGCACGGCCACGACCGGCTGTCCGGGCTGAACCCGGTTGATGAAGGCCTCGTTGACGTCGACCTCGATCTCCAGCGACTCCATGTCGACGATGGTGCCGATCCCGGTTCGGGTGAACCCGCCGCCGGCCGACATCGGCGACACGATCTCGCCCGGTTGTGCGGCCTTCGCGACCACGACCCCGCTGAACGGGGCGCGAACGACGGTGTTGTCGTAGTCGACCTGGGCGACCTGCAATTGGGCCTCGGCGACCCGGACCTGGCTTTCGGCCGCGGCAAGCTGGGCCGCCAGCACCAGCACCCGAGTGCGGCTGTTATCGAGCGCCTCCTCGGAGCCGAGTCCGCGCGCGTGCAGCCCCTGTTGTCGGGCCTCGTCGCGTCGCGCCTGATCGAGCTGGACCTGGATCTGACCGAGTTCGGCGCGCGCCGCCGCGAGGCGCGCCTCGACCAGAGCCAGCTGGGCGCGTGCGTCGGTGTCATCGAGCCGGGCCATCACCTGACCGGCCTCGACGCGCTCGCCTTCCTCGATCAGCACCTCGGCCAGCCGACCGGAGATCTTGCTCGAGACCGTCGCCTGACGCCGCGCGATCAGATAACCGGTCGCATCCAGCACGGTCGTCGAGCCGGCTTCAAGGGCCTCGACGACCGCCGTGTCGACGGCCAACGCACGGCCGCTGACCAATTGGTAACCACCCAAGCCGCCACCGAGCAACAGCAGCCAGATCACGGCGAACCACAACCAGCGCCCGCGGCCACGCGGCTCGCGGTCTTGCGTGTCGATGCGCAGTTCCCTGAGGAGATCGGATTCGGACATTGAGCAGCCTTGGAGACAGGTGACGGGCCGGACCAAACAGACAGGCCGGCCGAGGAGCATCATCATAGTGCATTGCCAGCCCGCCTTTCACGCCGCGTGAGAGGGGTAAAGGGGCGCTGAACCATCCGGCGCACGACACCTCGGCAAGCACGCCCGGGGACTGTTGGACGCCTTTCCACCGCTTCTATTCGCCAGTTGACTGCGGGTCCTCGGGGTCTGTTCCCGGGCAATGGCCCGTCGCGTCAGCGCGGGTCGCGGAACAGGTGTCGCGGCAGCCACCACAGATAGAAGACCATGCCGAACAGCTCGACCAGCGACTGCGCAACGATGACCACGACGGTCACCTCCCAACCCGCCGGCAAGGCCAACGCGAACGGCAGGACGACGAACGAGTTGCGCGTCCCGAGGCTGAAGGCCAGCGTTCGACCAGCCGCCTGGCCCAACCGAAACGCGCGGGTCAGCGACCAGGCGATCAGCGCGGCGAGGACCAGGTAGAGGGCAAACCAGGGGACCACCGCCAGCAGAACCGGCCCGGCGGCGCGCACCGTGTGGACCTGGGCACCGGCGATCGACAGCAACACCAGCGCGAGCAGGGGCACGGGCCACCAGGCCAGCCGCTCGCGCCAGCAGGCTCGCTGCGGCTGGGCCTCGATCCAGCGCTCGCTCAGGGCCGCCAGCAACAAGGGCACCCCGATCAGCGCCAGGGCCGCGGGCAGCAGGTCCGTCGCACGCAACACCGTCCCCAGCTCCTCGGCCGGCAGCATCCACCAGAGATAAACGGGCAACAACAGCAACTGCGCCAGCAGGTTCAGCGGCGTGACCGCAACAGCCCGGGCCGTGTCGCCCCGCCCGCGCTGCGCGAAGGTGATGAACCAGTCGGTACAGGGCACCAACAACACCAACAGCACGCCGAGCCGCACGGCCGGATCCGCCGGCAGCCACGGCAGCAGGGTCCAGACCAGCAGCGGCACCAGCACGAAGTTCCCGAGACCGCTGGCCACCAGAAAGCGCCGATCGCCAAAGGCATCGCGAATGTGCAGCAGCGGCACCTGGACGAAGGTCGCGTAGAGCAGCAGGCCCAGGACCGGCCACAGCCAAGCCTCGAAGACCGGCCCGACGGCCGGGAACGAAACCCCCAGCGCCAACCCGACCAGGATCCCGACCAGATAGACCCAAACCTGGTGCCGCTCGAGCGTGTCTCGCTTCATCGAATCTCCGGTTGCACCAGTCAACACCCGAGACCCGGCTCCAAGCCCGTCGATGGGCTAGGCACCAAGGCCGAGGATGGCGGGAGCGGTTGATCCTCGCGGGCCGTGACCTTCAATGATCCCGGGTGCAGAGGACGCCAGCGCGGGAGCAGCTGCCGTCGGAATCGATGCCGCCGTGCACGGTCAGCCGTTCGATCACGTCAAAGTCGATGGTGGCACGGGTATCGCGGTAACGAGCCCTGGGTCAGCGGCGATGAGCCTAAAGGAGGCCGTCATCGAAGCACGGGGTCGCGATGATCTCCAAGGCGATCCACCCGGCTGCGTCGAGGCCTGCTCGATCAGGGCTAGGCCAAACTGCCCGTCGATGGTCGGCATGCGGTCGCTGTCGGCACCCTTCCACCGATTCATACGGTACCGTTCGTTCGCATCCTCGTCGTCCAGGCCCAGATCGAAGGTATTTTCCGACAGGGGCGGGCGAAAGAAAGCGCAATCACTTTGCCGAGAATCAGGGGTTGCAGTAGTCGCAGCGGCCGGGGTCGGCCTCCCTGCGGTCCCCACGGAGACGGGTGATTTGGTGTGGGCATCGCACACAGCCTAGAATGTCGGCCCGGGTCTCACGGGTCGGTGCGCCGCACTCCGAGCAGGGCAAACCGGGTACCCGGTCCACGATCCAGAACCCCGGTGCGCGGCAGACCGGACAGGGCGACAGCAGTTTCGCCGCCAAATCCTCGGCCGCCGCGCGGATCGTGCTCTGGCGCGTCGGGTTGACGTGCGCCCGCACGTCGGTCTCCAAAAAGGCCAGGCCGTTCACCGACTGCGTCTGCGCCCAGGCGAAGGAGGCCTCGAGCTCCGCCCAATGGGCGATCCCCTTGCGGATGCGCGGGTCGTTCTCGCCCTCGGGACGCACGACTAGGTGATGGGCGGGAAATTCCGCCTGCCGGGCAAAGGCCTCGGCCACCGTCCAGTCGCCGGTCAGCAGGTGCCCGTGGTTCGCCTTGCCCTGCGCGACGCCCACGACCTCGAGCCCCCGCTCCGCGTCGAGGAAGATCACGAACTCCACGTTCCAGGAAAACATACCCGCTATCGGGTCCGGTCCGAACGAGCCCTCGCTTGCGAGCCCATGTGGCAGATTAGCAAGCTCCATGCCGATGCGCGCCTTCTTGCGTGCCGCCTCGCGCTGCGTCCCGGCCCTCGGAATCTCGCGAGTGAAAGTACCGAGCCGATCGGTATCAAACCCCTCGACCAATTCGATTCGACAGCCGATCGCGGGCTCGAGCACCGGCGCGATGACCCGTTCCTTGCCGTGCCGCGTGAGCAATGCGACACGCCGACCGCGATACGGAGACGGGCCCGTAAACAATGGCACCAAGCGCCGTTCACAGGTCATCGTGATTTCTCCGACCGCAACACCGCCAGCTCGGATACGAACGGAATCATGTTGTCGTGTTCACGGCCCAGACGCCGGGTGTCATCGCGCAGACATCAGGCCTCACTGTCGCCCTTGCGCGGCAGGATGGAAATATCCGACACCATTGCCTTGACTCGGTACCCGGCCCTCATCAATTCATCGATCTCGGGCAGCAGGGTCAGCAGCCGCGCCTCGGACAAGATGATATAGATGACGACGTTGGCGTCGCTGCCCAGACCGCCGGACTGCAAACCACCGACTCCGGCGCCGGTCGCGGGCACGGCGGTGTAGCCACCAATCCCGCAGCGTTTTGCCGTGTCGATCAGCAGACGCTGCAGACTGTGCGGCGCGATCAGCGTCAAAAGCTTTTTCTGCTCCAAGGCTCGCATGATTGGTCTCTCGATGATTGGTTTCCTGCTCGTGTCATTACCGGTGCGCTCCACTACCCCCACAGCCAACCGCTGACCGCGTAGTAGAGTGGAATGCCTATCAGGATGTTTAGCGGGAAGGTGATAGCCAGGGCCATGGTGAAATACACCCCGGGCCGCGCCTCCGGGATCGCATAACGGACGATAGCCGGCACGACGATGTACGAGGCGCTGGCCGAGAGCACCGCGAGCAATACCGCATCGCCACGCCCGAGCCCGAGGACGGCGGCCAGTATAAACGCGATAGCGGCATTCAGCAGCGGCATCAGCAGCGCGAACACCAGCAGATGCCGGTTGAGCGGTGCCTGCGAGTCTTGCAGCTGCCGCGCCACCAGCAGCCCCATATCGAGCAGAAAGAAGGCGAGAATACCCTTGAAGATGTCCACGGTGAACGGTTGCATGATCTCCTGGCCCCGCTCCCCAGTGACGAACCCGATCACCAAGGCGCCGATCAACAGCAAATGTCCTCCATCGGTAAAGGCTTCGTGCAGCACCTTGCGCATCGACAGTGCCGCCGGCGGCCGGTCCGCACCGGGTACGACATCGCGCGACCGCACATAGCTGGCCAACAGGACGGCCATGATGATCGCAGGCGACTCCATCAAGACCATGGCAACGGTCATGTAGCCGCCGAATTCCACCCCCTCGCTGGTGAGGAACTGCTGCGCCACGATAAAAGTCACCGCGCTGACCGAGCCGTAAGTTGCCGCCACTGCGGCGGCGTCGTAAGGGCTGGCGATCCGGCGCAGCAGTAGGAAGCTGTAAGCAGGGATTGCGGCGGCCATGACCAACGCGGCCAACAGCGCCAACACGCCGGCCGCCGGCAGCCCGCCGGCGGCCAAGCTTGCGCCGCCCTTGAGGCCGAGCGCAATCAGTAGATACAGCGAACAGAACTTCACGATCGCCGGCGGAATCTCAAGGTTGGAACGCACGACCCCAGCCAGGACCCCGAAGACGAAGAACAGGATCGCCGGGTCCAGTAGGTTTTGCAGCATGCCGCTGGTCATAGCGCCTCCGGCATCGAGACGCTAGCGAGACGGGCAGACGCACTGCCGAGGGACCAACGGTGGAGAGCTGACGAATAGGCGACCGGTTCCTCGCTGGCGCGCCACGTATCCGCAAAGCGGTATGCCAGCAAGACGAGGCTTCTGAGTTCGCTGGGCATATTCATCTCCTTAAACGACTGGATATCTGGATCGCTCGGGGCCCTGGATGCCAGGCCAAACCCGGGCTGACGGAGCTTCTAGGCCGTTCGCTCCGTCCTGCCCGTTGACTGCGGAGGCGATTCTAAGAACCTCCACAAAAACAATAAAAGTCGTTTATTCTTATCTAATCATGCGAAAAAAATTGCGAATAGGATCAGATGAACCTCAAGCACTTGCGCTATTTCTGGGTGACGGCGCGCGCCGGAAGCGTCGCGGCCGCCGGCAAACAGTTGCATCTGACGCCGCAAACCGTCAGCGCCCAGATCAAGTTGCTCGAAAGGGACCTCGGGACAACCTTGTTCATACCTGTTGGTCGCGGCCTCGAATTGACCGAGGCAGGGCGCCTTGCCCTGTCCTACGCCGACGAGATCTTCGCGCTGAGTCAGGACATGGTGTCGTCGCTGCGGGCCACCGGCGTCAAGGAGCAGGCGGCCGCAACATTTCGGGTCGGGATTTCCAATGTGCTCCCCAAATCGCTCAGCCACCGCTTGCTGCTTTCGCTGAGAAAATCGGCGAAGCCGGTTCGGCTGGTGTGCCGCGACGGCACGATCGAGGCGCTGCTCGGCGAATTGGCCCTGCACCGGATCGAGATGATGTTGGCCGACCGCCCGATGCCGGCGGGGTTGGCGGTACGCGGCCACAGCCGCAAGCTGGGTGAAAGCGCCCTGGCCTTCTTTGCGAGCCCGCGGCTGGCGCGGCAGGATGCGGGTTTCCCCGCCTGCCTCAACGAAGCGCCGCTACTGTTACCCGGACAGAACGCGGCGGTGCGTGGCGAGATCGATCGCTGGTTAGGCGAGGCACGCCTGTACCCGCGGGTCGTCGGGGAGTTCGATGACAGCGCCCTGATGAAAGTCTTCGCCCAGGCAGGCGAAGGCTATTTCCCCGCACCGGCCATCATCTCGGACGAGATCTGCGCGCGTTATGGCGTGATCGAGGTGGGGCGGCTGGATGATGTGCGCGACGCGGTCTGGTTGATAAGCACCGAGCGGCGCATTCAGCAACCGGAGGTCGATGCCGTCCTGAAAGCCGCCCGTAGCGCGGTCTTCAACATACCCGCTGGCAGTGAAACAGCGGGTTGACAAGATCATGGATGAGCAGGGTCATCTTCTCTGATGCGTTCTCCCCCTCAAATGGTCGTTTTTCATGAGGGAGAGGGGTGGGTCTCCCTCGGGGTGCTGGGTCGACAGCACTCGCTGGGAGCGTCACGTGTTTGCGACGACGAGAAGACCGCATCAGTATGCCACGCCCTGCTGGAAATCTCCATCTTTTCGCCGTGTACGCCAGGGCTCCCGAATTATCGGTTTATTTTAGACAGATAGTTACGTAATCTGCCTCATCTTTAACGCGATGAGGTGGTTACATGTCCTCAGATCTGGTTTCGCATCTGTCGGTGATCAAGGACCCACGCGCCGACAAGAACAAGCTCTACCCGCTGTAAGAGATTCTGCTGCTGTGCATCGGCGCCGACGTGGTGTTCCTGCATTCCACGATCGGCACCAAGGAGGGGGAGCCCTATGACGCCAACCGGGTCCGTGAATTGGTCGCCAGAATGTACGAGCTTGCTCGGAGCTGGGGGTTCGTGCCTGAGGACCAGAGGAATCCTGCGCAAGGAATCGGTGATTACAAAGAACAGAAGTGCGATCGTTAAGCCGTGGAATCAGGTCCGTAAAGCGGCTGGGGTGGAAGACGTTCGCTTGCACGACCTGCGACGCACGGTCGGCAGCTGGTTGGCCCAGTCGGGAGACTCGCTGCACCTGATCGGACGGGTCCTCAGCCATTCGAACCAGTCCACGACGGGGGTGTACGCCCGCTTCGGCGAGGATTCGGTGCGCGCGGCCCTGGAGCAGCATGGTGCCCGCATCATGGGCGTCGCCGGTGTCAGCCCAACGGCACCCGCCGCCGGGCCCTATTCGGACCCCCAATCGGGTGGCCATTAAACCACGTGGTCGGCTGGCCGGTGTCGCTCGCCTGACCCGGCCAGACCGCGATCGCGCAACTACGCGACTATAGCCGCGCGATCACCCCGGTCGGCAGCCAAAGCGTCAGCGGTGCATCCGGAAGCCGCTCGAATTCATACCGCTCGTACCAGCCACGCGCCCGCTCGTGCTTGGCATCGACGATGACGCCGATCATGCCGATCTCCTCGGCCAGACGGGCGCAGCGCTGCAGCGCATCCATCAGCAACAGCTCGCCCAGACCCTGGCCTTGATGCCGCACATCGACCGCCAGGCGCGCCAGCCGGGCGACGGGGAGCGGGAAACGAGGGAATCGCTCGGCGTAGGCCGGCGGTAGCTGGTCCTCGAGGATCGCCGCCATCGCCAGGCTATAGAACCCCCGAATCGCCGACCCTTCGGCCGCCACATAGGTTCGGCTCAGGTTCGCGGTCGCGTGCTGGCGAGCGAAACGACGCAGGTAGATGTCGAGCTCGACCTCACCGCACGCGAAGACGCGGCGCTTGTGATGCGCCGCCAAGGGCTCGATCCGCATCCTCGGCGCGCGCTCAGTCCGTCGGCTCCGATCGCCATGCGCGGTAGCGTGCCATCGCCGCCGCGAGCTTCGGCCGTGGCTGATCGAGATGATCCAGTGCGGCGACGAACGCCTCCCAATCGCGCTGCGTCAAGGTCAGGGATTCCGCCTCTCCCAGCACCGCCTTCGCACGCTCCTGGGCCGCGCTCAATAGGAAGGCACTGACGGACATCCCAGCGGTGGACGCCGCGCGCGCAATCAGGGCTTTCGTCTCTGCCGAGGTCCGCAGATCGATGCGCTCGAGGGCGGGGGGCATGGCTCACTCCTTAACGAGTACGGTTGATGTACGGATACAAGCTACCGCGTTTTCCGCCGACGGGCAACGCCGCTCGTTCGGTGTTCGACAACGGACGTGCCAGTCAGCCGCAGGAGAAAATCTCGATGCGCTCGGCGTCGCGCTCGCGCCGGGGGAAGACCTGCAATCCTGCTCCCGGACGGGCCCGGATCCGCATTGCGACCTCCCGACTGTGTCACGAGTGCCCCCGCCATCGCCGGGCGCGGGCACCGCTTCGCCGCCTGCGGTATCCACGCCGCGATCCTCCGGCCATCGGGCCGGCAGTGCGTGATTGCAGAACTTCACCCCAGTGTCACGATTTCTCCTCCGGCCCCTTGGCTCGCGCCTTTCTGAACGGCGTCAGCACTCACGAAGGCGATCGCAAACTTCTCTTTTCGGCGTCGGGTGTCGGCGGCGAAAAGCCGACACGCTGTTAGGCACCGGGGGGTCTGCGGCCACCTGGATCCCAACGCGCTTGTTGGACCCTGATCCGCGGCGTCTATACTCTTGGATGACCGACCAAACACGGTGCCCATCCATGCCTGACCGTGCCGAAGCGCCATCCATTAGCGTCGAGGAGTATCTCGCGGGCGAGGCTGTCGCGCCGGTGCGCCACGAGTACGTCGCCGTCGAGGTCTCTGCCATGCCCGCTTCGCCGTCCCGTCCCGCTGCGCTGCGCCTCGTCTTGGTCCTGCTGGTCCTATGCCTCGTCGCGCCTTGGCTGTCGGCGGCGGACGGTGCGAAGCGCGACCTGATCCTGATCGAGGGCGGCGATTATTTCGGCCATGACTATGCGACGCGCAAGGATGTTTCGCAGGCCGATTGCCAGGCGGCCTGCCTGGCCGACGCGCGCTGCCTGTCCTTCACCTACAACGTCTCAACGCGCTGGTGCTTCCTGAAGAGCGATTACGGCGAGCTGCGCCCGTTCGCCGGGGCGGTCACCGGCCGGATCCTGACGGGCTCGCCGGCGACCCGGGTCGAGCGCCGCGCCGCCCGTCTCGGCGAGTTGAGATTCCTGCCGCCGGGCTATGCCGACGA
>NZ_JBDKXB010000019.1:0-59289 GCF_041197575.1 Thioalkalicoccus limnaeus
GTGAGGAGTACCTGGCCGCGTTTGAGTTGGAAACGCTCGATCTCCGCTTGGGTCGCCGATCCTTCCTTGAAAGGTAGATCCGGGGTGATCCGGTCGTTGTAATACACGTCCGTGTAGTTACAGAGCCGAACCGGCTTTTCATCCTCGGCAATGGTCTTGTCGACGTTGCTGTTGCGAACGTCAGCAAAGAACTTGAGCTTCTCCAACCTCCAACCGAACGGAAGATTTCGGTAGGCATCCTGGACCTTCTCCGGGGCGTCAGTCATGCCACCAACCCCTTCAGCAGCCCAGCGATCTCCCGTTCCAACTGGGTGATGTCTGCCTCGATCTCATCCAGCGGCCGCGGTGGCTTGTAGACGTAGAAATGCCGGTTGATGGGGATCTCGTAGCCGATCTTAGTCTTATCGTAATCGACCCAGGCATCGGGCACATGGGGCAGCACCTCGAGCGCGATATAGGCGTCGATCTCGTCGCGAAAGGCCGCGACCAGCCGGTCGTTGGGCTTGTCGGGGCCGAACTCCATGGGCAGGGGCAGGGCTGCGCCGGGCGGCAAGGGGATGCTCTCGGTGTCTCTCAGTTCGCTGTCGGGCTCCGGCCGACCCTTGCTGTCGTGGCAGATCGCGGCATCGGGGTCACGCTCGCCAAGGGCGGCGAAGATTGCCTTCTTGATCGGAGCGGGGAGCTTCAGGCCGGCGCCCCTGGCGGCGGCCATCAGGTCGGCGTCGAATACGGCGCGGTCCATGTAGCGGCCGTGGCCTTCGAGCGTCGCCAGCACGGTGCGGATGGCCGCTTGCTGTTTGCGACCCTCCTCGATCTCGCGTTCGACCGCCGCCGCGTCCTTGCGCTTTTTGGACGTCGCCAGGTTGGCGAAGGCGGTCTGCTCGTCAAGCTTGGCGATGCGCTCCGGGGTCGCCTCGAAATGCATCCGCAGCGGACGTTCGACCGTCACCTTCAGGAAGCCGAATTCGCGATTCTCGAAGATGCGACAGATGACTCGGGTCTCGGTGTCGCCGTTGATCGACACCTTCGCCGTCTCGCCGTCCTGGTTGTTGCCGTAGACCTGGGTGAGAAAGCGGATCTGCTCCTCGCTGATCTCGTTGCGCTTGTTGTTGAGGCTCTTCTTCATCTTCTGGAAGAAGCGGGTGCCGTCGATGAGCTGCACCTTGCCGCGCCGCTCGGTCGGCTTGCGGTTGGTCACGAGCCAGACATAGGTGAAGATACCGGTGTTGTAGAAGAGCTGGTCGGGCAGCGCGACGATGGCATCGAGCCAGTCGTTCTCGATGATCCAGCGGCGGATGTTGGACGGCCCCGATCCGGCGTCGCCGGAGAACAGCGGCGAGCCGTTGAAGACGATCGCGATCTTGGAGCCGGGCTGGTCCTCGTCCCCCTCGGCGTAGGGGTGCATTTTCGAGATCATATGCTGAAGGAACAGCAGCGAGCCGTCGTTGATGGCCGGCAGTCCGGCGCCAAAGCGACCCGCGAAGCCCAGGGTTTTGTGCTCGCGCTCGACGGTGTCCTTCTGGTCCTTCCACTCGACGCCGAAGGGCGGGTTGGCTAGAAGGTAGTGGAAGCGCCGGCCCTCGAAGCCGTCGCGAGTCTTGCCGTCGCCGAGGGTGTCGGCGAGGACGATGTTGGCGGTGTCCTCGTCCTTGATGAGCATGTCGGAGCAGCAGATCGCCCAAGACTCGTCGTTGTATTCCTGGCCGTGGAGCGCAAGCCGGGCGCGCTCGTTCTGGGAGAGGATCAGCTTCTCCGATTCGGAGAGCATGCCGCCGGTCCCGCAGGCCGGATCGTAGATGGTGCGGTAGATGCCGGGTTTGTAGACGTCCTGCTCGCCGGTGTAGATGAGGTTCGCCATCAGGCGGATCACCTCGCGCGGCGTGAAATGATCCCCGGCCTCCTCGTTGGCCTGTTCGTTGAACCGCATCACCAGATGCTCGAACAGGTAGCCCATCTGGAGGTTGTCGATCCGGTTCGGGTGCAGATCGATTTCGGCCATCGCCTTGACGATGGTGAACAGGCGGTTGCTGGCGTCCAGCTTCTCGATCTGGTCGGCGAACTTGAAGCGCTCGAAGATGCGCCGCGCGGTCGGCGAGAAGCCGTTGATGTAGGAGACGAGATTCGGCGCGATGTTCTCGGCGTCGCCGAGCAACCGGGCGAAGGTGTAGGGGCTTACGTTGTAGAGCGGGTGCTTGCGGCTCGGATCGGCAGCCTTGCCGAGCAGCCTGTCCATGGCCGCCTCGGGCATCTGTTGGGCCTCCAGCTTCTCCCGCTGCTCGAGCACGGCATCCTTCGTCGGCTCCAGGACGCAATCGAGCCGGCGTAAAACGACCATCGGGAGCATGACCAGGCGATATTGCGGCGGCCGGTACGGCCCTCGGAGCCGGTTCGCGATCTCCCAGATCTTTCCTTTCAGCTCTTCGTGCGTCTGCGTGTTCAACGGTGGTTGTCCTTCTTTCTGACTGCAGCGACGGTCGGCGCCATGCTGTTGTTGTGCCGACTTTTGCTCACTTGGTTTCCGCCCCGTCCTTCGACGTTGGCTGTTCGATGGGGATGCTATTGCGCCCGCAGTGGTCCCGGATCAGCACCTCGACCATGTTGGCGATGGAGCGGTGCTCCTGCTGCGCGGCGGTGCGCAGCGCCTCCTTCAGGGCCGGATCGATGCGGAAGGTCAGCGTGGCGGTCTTGGTGCTGGGCATGACGGCCCTCGGCGGCACTCTGCAAATGCACTGTAAGGTACTGCATATTCCCATATAATTCAACGAGTTGTTTTGCCGCAACGAGGACGAGGGGTATCGCACGCGACTTCTCGCCCATCAGCTTTTTTCAACCCACGCCGAACGCGCTGCTGGGGCGCTATTTTCAGGACAAGCACGACGTCTTGAAGGAGATCGCCTTCGCGGAACTAGGCGAGAGCGGGAGCTGCCAATCGACACCAGGAATTGACCCCTGGGGACACCAAGAATTGACCCCCCGTGGTTACATGGGTCTGTGTTTCCCCTCAGTTCGCCGGGGCGGCGCTTCTCGCGTAATCGGTAGCTCTCCCCACGGATGGTGACGACGTGGCTGGTGCGAGTGGCCATGGTCGAGGTACCCGGTGGTTTTCACTGGTCCAGCTATCGCGCCAACGCCCTGGGTGCGCGCGACCCCGTGGTCACGCCGCATCCCTTGTACCGCGACCTCGGCGGTTCTGACGAGACGCGCCTGGCGACCTATCGCCGGTTGTTCGCCGACGAACTCGACATCGAGCTGCTCCAGCGCCTGCGCGACGGCACCAATGGCGGTTTTGTCATCGGTCGCCCTCCGTTTGAGCGGTAAATCGCCGCCATGGTTGGCCGGCGCACTTGGAAGGGGATTTCGAGTAGGGCGTGGCACACTGATAATGCGCGCCGATGGCTGGATTTACGACGGCAACCGCGCTCAGCGTAGCATTTCGGTCAACTGCCTTCGGCTATCCGATCGAGCGCCTGTCGCCATGCCTCGTCCCCAAGCACGCCGGGCCGAAACCGAACCCTTCGAGGTCGTACCCTTCCCGCTCGATGCCCTCTGGGCCGACTGATGTCAGACCTCTGGCGTTGCGAGATGGCGCAGGATCCGTTCCTCGAGCCAGTACTGAGGACGCCAAGGCAGCGGACCGGACAGAAAGCCCACATGACCGCCACCGCGGGTGACTTCCAGCATGACGCCGGGGCCGAGCTCGTGCGCCTTCGGCACCGTATCCGGGAACACGAAGGGGTCGTCGAGGGCGTGAATGATCAGGGTCGGGGTGTGAATGCGGGGCAGAAACTGGCGGCAACTGCACCGCTGGTAATAATCGAACGCACTGGCAAAGCCGTTCAACGGGGCCGTGATCCAGTCATCGAAGCTCTCCAGGTCGTTGATTTGGTCGATGTCCACCGGCACCGGCGCGGGCCGATTCGCGAACTTGGCGCGATAGGCGAGCTTCAGTCGCCGCAGTAGATAGTCGCGATAGATGCGCGACACGCCCCGGTTCAGCCGCAGCATCGCATCGCGCAGCACGAAGGGAACCGAGACCGCGATGGCCGTCTTGACCAGCGGCGTCGGGGTTTCGCCGAGGTATTTCAGCAGGATGTTGCCGCCTAGCGAGACGCCGATGACCGCGAGCACGGGGCCCTCCGGATCGGCTGCGAGCTGGTTCAGGACCTCGGCCAGGTCGTCGCTGGCGCCCGAATGGTAGGCCCGGGCCAAGCGATTCGGCTCGCCGCTACAGCCGCGCAGGTGCATGAAGATCGGTGAGAACCCAGCGTCGATCAGACGGTAGATCAGCGACCCCGCATAGTGGGAGCGCAGATTCCCTTCGAGCCCATGGACGAGCAGGACACGGGGTCCCGGGA
Source organism: Thioalkalicoccus limnaeus (assembly GCF_041197575.1). Taxonomy (NCBI): domain Bacteria; kingdom Pseudomonadati; phylum Pseudomonadota; class Gammaproteobacteria; order Chromatiales; family Chromatiaceae; genus Thioalkalicoccus; species Thioalkalicoccus limnaeus. The sequence goes on from NZ_JBDKXB010000019.1 coordinate 4,356, forward strand.
CCCGGGCACAGGTCAGATCGATGAAATCGCCATCGGCGAGCTCGATCCGCCGTTTCGGGAAGGCGACCGAGATCCGCCGCCGGACCAGCGTCGGCCAGAGGGTTTGCAGGTGCGCCCCCGGCAGCCACCAGGCTGGTTTGAAGTCGCTGACCAACCGTTGACTCATGATGCAAAGGCGAGGCCGGCGACGATCCGCTGGTACACCTTCGGTCGCTGCCCGATCTTTCGCGCCCGGCGATGCCTGACCACCAGGCGCCGACGGCGAATCACCGGATGGCCGTACTCCGCCCTGCCCTGCACCTCAGGTCACCTTGACCTGGATCCGCTCGCCGGTCGCAGGGTCGTTCAGATGCACGGCGCAGGCGATGCAGGGGTCGAACGAATGGATCGTGCGCAGGATCTCGATCGGCCGCTGGACGTCGACGACCTGGGTATTGTGCTGCAAGGCCGCTTCGTAGGCCCCGGGGATCCCCTGCGGATCGCGTGGCCCGGCGTTCCAGGTCGAGGGCACCACGGCCTGGTAATTCGCGATCCGGCCGTTCTTGATCCGGATCCAGTGCCCCAGCGCGCCGCGCGGTGCCTCCATGTAGCCGGCCCCGCGCGCCTCGCGCGGCCAGGTCGACGGCTCCCAGAGCCGGTCATTGAAGGTGCGCGTATCGCCGGCGCGGATGTTTGCGATCAGCTCGTCGTACCAACCCTGCAAGGACTCGGCGATGACCTTGGTTTCGAGCGTCCGCGCGGCGGTACGCCCGAGCGTCGAGAAGAGCGCCGAGACCGGCAAATCGAGGTGCGACAGCGTCATCCCGACCAGTTCCCGGGTCAGCTCGTGACCCGTTGCATAGAGCATCAACACGCGCGCCAAGGGCCCGACCTCGACCGAGTGACCCTTCCAGCGCGGCGACTTCATCCACGAATAGGCCTGTTCGACATCGAGATGTCGATAGGGCGGCTTAACGCCGCCGCGGCCGTCGTAGTTCAACGCGGTCTCGCCGTCATAGGGGTGCAGCCCTCGATCGTTGCCGACGCTGTAGTCGTACCAGGAATGGCTGATGAACTCCTGGATCTCGTCCTCGGCGTGCAGATCGACGTCGTGAATGCTGCTGAGATCCCGGTTCAGGATCACGCCGCGCGGGAACAGGAAGCTCGCCGGATCCGAGCGGCCGATCGCCGGCAGATCGCCGAAACACAGGAAATTGCCGAGCCCTTCCCCGCGCTCGGCCCAGTCTTTGTAGAAGCTCGCGATCGCGAGCGTATCCGGGACATAGACCTGGTCGACGAAGACCCGCAGGTTGGTCAGGATCGTCTGGACCTCGGCCAGGCGCTTGGCATTGAGTGCCGAATCCGAGTTCAGGTCGATCGGCGAGGTGACACCCCCGACGACGAAATTCGGGTGCGGGTTCTTGCCGCCGAAGATTGCGTGCAGCCGCGCCACATCGCGCTGCCAGGCCAGCGCCTCCAGGTAATGGGCAACCGCCATCAGATTCGCTTCGGCCGGGAGTTTGTAGGCCGGATGGCCCCAATAACCATTGGCGAAGATCCCGAGCTGCCCGCCTTCGACGAAGCCCTTGAGCCGCCGCTGAACATCGGCGAAATAACCGGGCGAGGACTTGGGCCAGGAGCTGATCGATTGTGCGAGCGCTGCGGTGGCCGCCGGGTCGGCCTCCAGCGCCGAGACGACATCGACCCAATCCAGGGCATGCAGGTGATAGAAATGCATCACATGATCGTGGATGTATTGGGCGCCGATCATCAGGTTGCGGATCAGTTGCGCGTTCGCCGGGATCTCATAGTTCAGAGCATCCTCGACGGCGCGCACCGACGCGATCCCATGCACCAGCGTGCAGACGCCGCAAATGCGCTGCGCGAAGGCCCAGGCATCGCGCGGATCGCGGCCCTGCAGGATGGTCTCGATGCCGCGCACCATGGTCCCGGACGAGTAAGCCTGGGCGATGGTGTCGCCCGCCATCTCGGCCTCGATGCGCAGGTGGCCCTCGATGCGGGTGATGGGATCGACGACGACGCGTTCAGTCATGGGGATGCCTCTTCATCGCGGGCCCGACCCCGCGCCGGGATCGAACCCTAACCGAATTCAGGTGGGCCGGGGCCGCGCCCACGCGGCCCGCGGGCCGCTATTTGTCGACCAAGTGCTCGGCGAGCATTTCGGTCAGGCCGACCACCGGGATGTCCATGTTGAACTCCTCGAGTCCTTCCTCGAGCTGCGTCCGGCAGGTCGCGCACATGGTCACCATGCGCTCCGGCTCGACCTCTTCGATCTGGGCCTTCTTGCGCTTGAAGGCCGAGCGCTTGAGGTCCTCGGCACGTTCGTTCGAGCTGACCCCGCCGCCGGCACCGCAGCACCACTGGTAGCGGCCATGCTCCTTGAGCTCGACGAAATTCGACGCGACCAGATCCATCAGGTTGCGCTGCTGCTGGATCACGCCGCTCTTGCGCGCCAGGTTGCAGGGATCGTGCAGTGACAGACGGTCGTCTTCCTTGCCCTCGGTGCGGATGCGCCCGGCGGCGCGCAGATCGTCGAGGACCTCGATGATATGGAAGACACGGAACGGATAGGACTGGCCGATCAGATTCGGCCCTTCCCAGCGCACCGCGGTGTAGGCATGGCCGCATTCGGGGCTGATGACGTTCTTCACGCGCAAGGTCTCGGCGGCCTTGACGACGCGCTCGACGAGCAGCGCCGCGATATCCTTCGAGCCGATCTGAATGCCGGCATTGGTCGCCTCGAAGCACTCGGTGCTGAGCGTCCAGCTGACCTCCGCGTGATCGAAGATCTTCGTGATCGCTTCCAGGTACTCCGGGAAGTTGATGATCTCCATCGACGACAGCAGCACCAAGTAATCGACGTCCGGGACATCGATCGGCACGGTCAGGCCGGTGCTGGTCTCGACATGCTTGATCTGAACCTCGAGCGTCTTCCACTGAAGGCCCATCGGGCTGCCGGTCCGCACGGCCCGGATCGAGGCCCCCATCAGCCCTTCGGGGGCGTGGCCCGAGGCGACCATCCCTTCGCGCGCCTTGCGCACCATGTACTGGATGTCGTTGCCGACCGGGCAGACCAGCGAGCAGCGACCACACATGGAGCAGGAGTCGTAGAGCAGTTCCTCCCACTCGGCGAGCATCTCATCGGTGACCCGGCGACTCAGACCGAGCAACCCCTTGAGGCGCCCCCACAGCGTGAACTCGCGCTCCCAGACCAGCCGCAAGGGTTCGAGCTTCAGGATCGGCGTGTACTTGGGATCGCCGGTCTCCAGATAGAAGGGGCAGGCCTGAGCGCAGACACCACAGTGGACGCAGCTCGAGAAGAAGGCCGCGACCGGCGCGTCGATCTCGTCGCGAAAGGCTTGCAGACCTCGTTCGAGGGATAGCTCGGTCATGACGACACCCCCTTGCGACCGAATATGGCGCCGTTGTACCAGCGCGCGATGAAGGCCGTGAACATGTGCGTCAGCTTCGTGAAGGGCAGCACGATCAGGAAGATCTGCGCCGACAGGATGTGCAGCCCGAGCGCGAGCGGGTAGGGATCGATCAGCCGGTGATAGGCCAGGTAGCCGGTAATCAGCGGCAGAAAGGTCACGGTCCAGATCAGATAGTCCTCGAAGGTGCTCAAGTGCCGCTTGACCGGGTGCCGCAGCCGATGGATCAAGGTCGCGACGAGCGCCACCAGCGTGACCGCGGTCACCGCGTCGACGACCGGATTCGGCAGGCCCGGCCAACCGACACCGAGCAGCGATTTGATCAGTTCGATGTGCGGGATGAACAGCAACAGCGCGATCAAGAAGCCGACATGCCAGATCCAGCCGACCAGCACATCGAACGGCGCGCGTTGGAAGGTGCCTGGATCGGCGACCGAGCGTGTGACCATGGTCCGCAGCCCCGGGCCCCACTCCCCGCCGCGGGCCTCGGCATAGTTCGGCTTGCGCCCGAGCACGAAGATCTCGACCAGACGGATCGTGACCCCCAGCGCGAAGATGGCCAGCGCGATGTTGAACATGGGTCCCTTGACCCAGAGCAGGAAATCCACCGAATCGATCATTGCTTCTGCTCCAACTCGTCAACGGTGACCGGCGCGCGGTGAGTCGCCTCGTTCCGCGCGCGCCGCTTGCTCAAGGCCACGGCCGCGCCGCCGATAACGGCCCCGGCCGCACCAGCGGCGAGCACGGCGCCGGCGTCGAAATCGGTCGGCACCGACAAGGCCTTGTAGAAATCGCCGGCATCCCAGAAACGCGACTCGGAGCAGCCGAGACAGGGCGCGCCGGCCTCGACCGGCCAACTGGTGCCGCCGTTCCAGCGCATCGTCGCACAGGCGTTGTAGGTGCTCGGCCCCTTGCATCCGAGGCGATACAGGCACCAGCCGGCCCGCGCCCCCTCGTCGTCGAAGGTCGCGGCGAATAGGCCCTTGTCGTAGAAGGGGCGGCGATAGCAGCGGTCGTGGATCGACTGGCCGAAAAAGGCGCGCGGCCGCAGGTAGGCATCGAGTTCCGGGATCTGCCCGAAGGTCAGATACTGCGCGAGCACGCCAGTCATGACCATCGGCAATGGCGGACAGCCCGGCACATTGATCACGGGTTTGTCGTGAACCAGGTCCATGACGGCCACGGCGCCGGTCGGATTCGGCCGGGCGTGCGGCAGCCCGCCGAAGGCGGCACAGCTTCCGATCGCGATCACGGCGGCGGCCCCCTCGACCGTCTCCTCGAGCATCGTCCAGTTGCTGATGCCGGCGATCGTTGAATAACCGGGGTTCGCATCCGGCCCTGGCAGAGACCCATCGACGATCACCAGGTACTGCCCCCAGTTCGCGCGCATCGCCTCCTCGCGCGCGTGCTCGGCGGCATCGCCGGACGCCGCCTGCAAGGTATGGTGGTAATCGAGCGAGATGAAATCGAAGATCAGGTCCTCGATCGTCGGCGAATAGCTGCGGGTCAGGGCCTCGGTACAGCCGGTGCACTCCTGGAACGACAGCCAGATCACCGACGGGCGTCGCGCCTGTTCGAGCGCAGCGGCGATCGCCGGCACCATCGTCGGCGGCAACGCCATCAGCGACGCGGTGGCCGTGCAGAATTTCAGAAAGCCGCGGCGCGAAACGCCCTGCTCGCGCAGGTGCTCGCCCAGGGTCTTCGCTTCAGCCATGATCCCCCCTACCAGGACAGGAGTTCAGAGTTGCCCGGCACTCGAGGCACCGAGACGTTCGTCCAGCAGCGCGAGCGCTCGTTCGAGATCCTCCGGTTGCGAGCGCAGGATCGCCGGCACCTCGGCGACCTCGATCTGCAAGGCCAGCGGGCGTTCCTCACCATCACGGTGTTCGACGACCCAGACGCCGGGGATCGCGCTCTCCCACACCCGCGTCGGCCCAAGCGCCGTGACCGTGGCGGCGACCTCGCCACGCCCGAGCCACCCGAGCAGACGCTCGAGGTCGCCCGGCGCAAAAGGCTGGCCGCGCAGATCGATCTGCCTCGGCTCGCGTCGTTCGACCAGGCACCTAAGGGCCTCGCGGATCTGGCGCATGACCGCCCAGCCGCCGTCCCAATCGGGAACAGTCCGCCCATCGGCCACGGACGGCTTCGATTCGCTGTCGATCATCGGTGTCGAGGGTTGGCGCGGACGCATATATGAATTCTAGGCGAATTACTAATATAGCCCTTTGACGCAGCGCACCTAAGATGCGCCGAACTCACCAGCGGATGAATCCATCGGCGACGGCCTCGCCCAGCCGTGTCCGGCTTCGGGCAAGGTCTGGAGGACCGACGCGTCGATCTGGGGCAGTGCCCGGCGACAACCACGGACGATGGGCGGATGAGATGGCTCGGCATGGGCTCGCCGATGTCGACCACGTGAGCTCGCGGAGTCATGTCACGGTTCTGTAACGGCTTTGCGTGATGATGATGACCCCGTCATGACCAAAGAAGGAGTCCTGCATGAAGTTCACCCCCATGGCCACCGCCCTGCTCGCCTGCAGCATCGGTGCCAGCGTATCCGCCGCACCTTCGGCCTCACCGTTCGCGATCAGCATCACGCCGCTCGGAACCTACGCTACCGACATTTTCGACAGGTCCGCCGCCGAGATCGTGGCCCACGATCCGAAAACGCAGCGGCTATTCGTGGTCAATGCCGAGAGCGGACAGATCGATGTGCTGAGCATCGTGGCACCACAGGTCCCAACGAAGCTGTTCAGCCTGAACCTCGGAACCGTCTTCGCTAACGGCCAAGGGATCGTCAACAGCGTCGCCGTGCATGCCGGGCTCGTCGCCGCGGCGGTCGAGGCCGTGCCGAGGACGGATCCCGGCCGAGTCGTGTTCTTCGACGCAGCCGGCGAGGAAGGGCTCAGCTTCCTCGCCGACGTCGAGGTCGGGGCACTGCCCGATGCGCTGACCTTCACCCCTGACGGTAAACGCGTGCTGGTCGCGAACGAAGGCGAGCCGAACGACGACTACACCATCGATCCAGAGGGGTCGGTCAGCATCATCGACCTGCCGAAAGACATCGCCAGACTGACCCAGGATCAGGTGCGCACAGCGACCTTCACCAAGTTCAATGATGTGGAACTGGATCCCGCGATCCGGATCTTCGGCCCAGCGGCCCCCGTCGCGGAAGGTGCGGAAGCCACGCGCACGGTAGCGCAGAATCTCGAGCCCGAGTGGATCACCGTGTCCAAGGATGGCAGGACGGCATGGGTGGCGCTACAGGAGAATAACGCGATCGCCGTGTTGGACATCGCGGCGGGCGAGTTCACCGCAATTCACGCGCTGGGTTTCAAGGACCATCTGCTACCCGGCAACGAGTTGGATGTCAGCGACCGTGATAACCAAATCAATATCACGAACTGGCCGGTCTTTGGGATGTATCAGCCCGACACCATCGCCAACTATCAATATCGCGGCCGCAACTATATCGTGACGGCGAACGAGGGTGATGCCCGTGATTGGGATGGCTATAGCGAAGTGTCGCGGTTCCGGGCCTTATCGGGTAGTGTTCCCATCTGCGCGGACTCCGAGCGTTTCAATGCCTTCTTCGCGAACAACGACATGGGCATCACGAACCTCGATCAGCTGCGCGACAACAGCAACATGGGCCGCCTGAATGTCACCATCGAAGACGGCCTCCGGCGCGACGCCGACGGCAAGCCTCTGTGCTACGAAGACATCTACGCGTTCGGCGCACGCTCGTTCTCGATCTGGAACGACGAACTCGAGCTTGTCTGGGACAGCGGCTCGGAGTTCGAGCGCATCACCGCCGAGGTCTACCCGGAATTCTTCAACTCGAACCATCGCGAAAACAGCTTCGAGACCCGCAGCGACGACAAGGGTCCGGAGCCGGAAGGCGTTGTGCTCGCGAAGCTCTGGGGGCGTGACTATGCCTTCATCGGGCTCGAGCGCGTCGGCGGCGTGATGATCTACGACATCACGAACCCCTACGCCCCGCAGTTCGTGCAATATTTCAACAATCGCGACTTCGGTTTCGACCCGACCGACGACAATGAGCGGCCCTTTGCCGGCGATCTCGGCGCCGAAGGCCTGATCGTCATCGAGGCATCCAAGAGCCCAGTCCCCGGTGTTCCGCTGCTCGTGGTCGCGAACGAGGTCAGCGGCACCACGACGCTCTTCCGCATCGACCGCGAACGCCTGGTCGGTGCTTCTCGCCCGAGATAACGGGCGAGGGAGGGGCACGAAAGGGACGCAAGGACAGCGTCCCTCAGGGGGACGCTGATCTATCGAGGGCTGGCGCGAGCAACGCAAGCTCTGCGACCGCCAGTGCGACGCCGAAGGCCGGCATCACGACGACTCAGATGGTATGAGGGTTGGCGGATATCGCCTCAATCCTCGCCGGACGCGAGGGTGAGATTTCGCTCGATCTTCGCACGGACCGCGATGTCGTCGAGCATCTCCTCGAAATAGCTCTGCGCGATCAGGTTCGTGAGGGTCTCGGCCTCGCGATTACGGATCGGATCCGGCAAGTCGTCGAGCGCCTTCTCGACGACGTCGTACACGGCGACCACCGCGACATCGCCGCCGGCTAACGACGCCATGCCAAAGGTTGGCCGGTCTGGCTGCGGCCTTGGCAGATCGAAGGCCAGCGTCCGAACGGCATCGGGTAACGCCGAATCCCGCCGAGTCACGAGCCGCGGTGCCTCGACAGACCAGCCGCCGGCCACGTCATCGAGCCCAACGTCTCCGGCGCGCAGTTGCGCGATCATCGCGGAGGCCGATTCGCGCGCCAGCCGTTCGGCACGCTCGAGGCGCAACGCCTCGACGATCTCTGCACGGACCTCGGGCAATGGACGAACGGACGCATCACGATGGTCGATGACCCGGAGGACGATCGCCTGGAGCACACCGCGCTGAGGCTCGATCAGGTCACTATTGAGACCCCGCCGCAACACCTCGTCGCTGAAGGCAGCGGCCAATACCCTCGGGCTACCCAAAACGCCCTCGGCACCGGTACGCGGAATCCAATCGCTCGTCTGTATCTCGAGACCGAGATCCTGCGCTGCTGGCGCGAGCGTATCGCCGGCCTCGAAGGTCAGGGTCCCCAAGCGCTCACCCCAGTCGTAGAACAAGGATTCGAAGTGCCTCCTGGCCGCCGATTCCGCCAGCTCATCTCGCAGCTCTTCGAACGACGGTGTCTGCGCTGGAGTGATCCGGTCGACCTGGATCAGGTGATAGCCAAAGGATGTCCGTACCGGATCACTGAGGACCCCTTCGTCCAACGAGAAGGCCACAGCCTCGAAATCCGGATCCAGCAAACCCGGCGCCATCTCGCCGAGGTTTCCTCCTTCCACGCGGCTTCCCGGATCGTCGGACAATTCCTGAGCCACGACACCAAAATCCTCGCCGGCGAGGATGCGATCCCGCGCTGCATTGATCGTCTCGAGCGCCTCGACGTCACCCGCTGCATCCGGAACCGAGACCAGGATATGCCGAATCTGGCGTCGTTCTGGCTCGCTCAGACGATGTATCTCCGCCTCGTAAAGTTGGCGCAGGTCTTCTTCCTGAGGAGGCGCTACCGCGGCAACCGTGTCCTCATCGAGCAAAAGATACTCGACCTTGACCATCTCCGGCGTCGCGAACAGGAACTCATTCGCTTGGTAATAGGCCTGAATCTCGGCGTCATCGACCTGCGCATCGTCAAGCAGATCGGCAACGGGGACGCGCACGAACGCCACCTCTCGTTCCTGACCGAGCAACCTCAGGGCTTCCGTCACCTCACGGTCCGTCACGAACTCGCTGGCGAAGACGGCTCGTTCGAGCTGAGTCCCGACCAAACGTTGCCGCAATTGCTCTTCGTATTGCACGGGTATCAACCCGCGGGTGGCCAGGGCACGCTCATAGGTGTCGCGGTCGAAACGCCCGTCCAGATGAAAGGCCGGATTCGTGACGATCGCGAGACGGATCTCCTGATCTGACGCGCGCAACCCGAGCGACTTGGACGTCGTCAACAAAAGGGCCTCGCGAATCATCGACTCGAGCACCTCGGCCCGTAACTGACTATCCGGGAACAGGTCTGGACTGTAAGCCGCACCGAGTTGTTCGCGCAGCATCAGACGCGTCCCATGGTACTGGCGATCGAATTCGCGTCGCGTTATCTCCACGCCATTGACACTGGCGACGACCGGATCGGCCCCTCCACCATAGTAGGAATGAATGCCCCACAGAGCGAAAGGAATGCTGATCAGGATGACGATCGCCCAGGCGATCCAACCGCGCGAGTGCTCTCGAATACTCTGCAGCATAGCGTCAACAGGCTTAATTCAGCGAAAATCGTGGCGACTTAAACAGAAACGGGGCACCTTTTTGAGGATACCCCGTTATCTCGATATGGCGGAGTGGACGGGACTCGAACCCGCGACCCCCGGCGTGACAGGCCGGTATTCTAACCAACTGAACTACCACTCCGAAAACATGTCACGATGCCGTTACATAATAACACGAAAGAGCTGTCTCGACAACGGCAAAAAGGCGCTTGGTGGGTGCTGCAGGGATCGAACCTGCGACCCTCGCCTTGTAAGGGCGATGCTCTCCCAGCTGAGCTAAGCACCCCTTCCAGCGAAACCGCTATTTTACGGCATCCTTGAGGGCTTTTCCAGCCTTGAATGTCGGCGTCTTCGACGCGGCGATTTTGATGGCCTCTCCAGTTTGCGGGTTGCGCCCTGTGCGCGCAGCACGCTCGCGAACCGTGAAGGTCCCGAAACCGATCAGCGATACCGTCTCCCCATTCTTCAAACCTTCGGCGATGGCCTCGGTCAAGCCATCCAAGGCCCGTGCCGCAGCCGATTTGGAGATATCAGCTGCCCCCGCCATCTTCTCGATGAGTTCCGATTTATTCATTATTCCCCCAGTTTGATTCGCTTCGACGACCCGAATCCTATCGCCCGACACAAGCAGACGTATCCGCCAACGTCATCTCCAGACCCTGCCAAGCGACCTGCAAACGCCTCGCGCGGGAGGATGGTCGCCATCCTATACGGCGGAGGCAATCTCGACAATACCTACGCGCGTCACCGACCGCCTCGCGTCAATGCCGGTGATCAGACCGGCACGAATGAAACCATGGTTCGGTCGGCCTGAAACAAAAGGTCCAAAACGACACCGACCGCCTTTCGTACCACTGGCTTGTCGCGACGTCCATTTTCGGCATCACGCTGGCAGTCGCAAGGCTTGCATCGGGGCCGCCAGCCTTGATCAAGAAGGCGAACGTCAATCCCGGCATCGTCCGGCATGGAAATGCCCAGCCATCGCCTAATGATGCCGCCGCACACCGGTGTCCTTCTTCCGCTCTCGCTTCGCAGCGACTGGAGGCGAAACTTTCGGATCCGAGCTTGGCTCGTCACCCGCGGGCGTTACGCTCGCATCGGGCATCGCGGCGAACGCCACATCGAGCACCTCGTCGATCCAGCGAACAACGCGGATATCGAGATTCTGCTTGATATTCCTGGGGATCTCGACAAGATCCCGCTCGTTCTCCCGAGGGATGATCACGACCTCGATCCCACCACGGTGCGCGGCCAGCAGCTTCTCCTTGAGCCCACCGATCGGCAACACTTCACCGCGCAACGTGATCTCGCCCGTCATCGCGACGTTCGACCGGACCGGGACCTTCGTGAGCGCCGAAACCAAGGCCGTACACATCGCGACACCAGCACTGGGTCCATCCTTCGGCGTCGCCCCCTCTGGTACGTGTACGTGAACATCATACTTCTGGTGAAAGTCGGCGTCTATCCCCAACGATTCCGCGCGGCTCCGAACGACCGTCATTGCCGCCTGGATCGATTCCTGCATCACCTCGCCGAGATGCCCGGTAAAAATGAACTTGCCCTTGCCTGGCACCAAGGTAGCCTCGATCCTCAGCAACTCGCCTCCGACCTCGGTCCAGGCGAGCCCAGTCACCTGACCGATCTGATCGTGTTCGTCAGCCCGCCCGAAACGGAAGCGTTGCACACCAAGATACCGCTCCAGCGATTTCGGGGTCACGGTGACGGTCGACGCCCTTTTCTTCAACAAAATTTCTTTGACGACCTTGCGGCAGATCTTGGAAACCTCGCGTTCCAGGTTCCTGACACCGGCCTCGCGGGTGTAATGCCGGATGATATCCCGCAGCGTTGCCTCGCGCAGAATCACCTCGCCTTTCTTCAGCCCATTGTTCTTCATCTGCTTCGGAATCAGGTAGCGCTCCGCGATGGCCACCTTTTCATCCTCGGTGTAACCGGACAACCGGATGACCTCCATCCGATCGAGCAGGGCCGGCGGAATATTCAGCGTATTCGCTGTCGCTACGAACATCGTCTCCGATAGATCGAAATCGACCTCGAGGTAATGGTCATTGAAGGTATGATTCTGCTCTGGGTCGAGCACTTCGAGCAGCGCCGAAGCCGGATCACCCCGAAAATCCATTGCCATCTTATCGATTTCATCCAAAAGGAACAGAGGGTTACGCGTTCCAACCTTGGACAGGTTCTGGATGATCTTACCCGGCAAAGCTCCGATATAGGTGCGGCGGTGACCACGTATCTCCGCCTCGTCCCGCACCCCTCCGAGCGACATGCGCGCGAACTTGCGATTCGTCGCCCGCGCAATCGATTGACCCAACGATGTCTTCCCGACCCCAGGCGGGCCGACGAGACAGAGTATCGGACCTTTGAGCTTACGGACACGCTGCTGAACCGCCAGGTACTCGAGAATCCGCTCCTTCACCTTCTCGAGGCCATAGTGATCGGTCTCGAGGACCCGTTCCGCGACGGCGATGTCGTTACGGATCCGACTCCGAGCCTTCCAGGGTACGTTTACCAGCGTATCCAGGTAATTGCGCACCACCGTCGCCTCAGCGGACATCGGTGACATCAGCTTGAGCTTGTTCAGTTCTGTGACGGCCTTGGCCTTGACCTCCTTCGGCATCCCGGCCGCTTCGATCCGTCGCCCAAGATCCTCGAGCTCATTCGGGGCCTCCTCGAGCTCGCCCAACTCCTTCTGGATGGCCTTCATCTGTTCATTGAGGTAATACTCCCTCTGATTCTTCTCCATCTGGCGTTTGACTCGACCACGAATCCGCTTCTCCATTTGCAGGAGATCGTTCTCGGACTCCATCAAGCCCATCAGGTGTTCGAGTCGAGCCTGCACATCGACGATCTCGAGGACGCGCTGTTTCTCCTCGATCTTCAGAGACATATGCGCGGCCATCGTATCGGCCAGCCGCCCCGGTTCATCGATGCTCGACAAGGACGTCAACACCTCTGGCGGCACCTTCTTGTTGAGTTTGACGTACTGATCGAACAAGGCCACCGCCGAACGCATCAGCACCTCTTGCTCACGCTCTTCGGCATCGATGCGATCATGTAGTGGCTCTACGAGCGCCGAGAACACGTCATCCGTCGACAAGAAATCCGTGATCCGGGCGCGTTGATTCCCCTCGACCAGAACCTTGACGGTGCCATCCGGCAGTTTCAGTAGCTGCAAAATGTTCGCCAAAGTCCCGACTTCATTGAGATCCTTGACCCCCGGATCGTCGACCTCGGCACTCTTTTGCGCGATCAGCAGGATTTGCTTGTCCCCCGCCATCGCGGCATCGAGCGCCTTGATCGATTTTTCGCGGCCGACAAACAGTGGAATGACCATGTGCGGATACACGACGACATCGCGCAATGGCAGTAATGGCACGTCCTGGTTCGTATCGACGCTTGAAATGGGGTTCTTCTTGGCCATGGATTACCTTGCTCGGTCAGTGACGGATTGCCGTCGCGACAGGAGACCGTGTCAATTCAGCACGAGCCGGACAGGTCACCCGAGGCACGGGTGACTCGGAAAACGCGTAGTTTAACGTGAGAGTCGGAGCAAGCCGGGACGACTTCAAGTCGACCGCGAGCTCAGCCCCGACAGCGACAGGGCCGCCCTAGCCAACCGCCAGAGCGCCCTGGGGAGGCGCGTCCGAATTCCGAACGGAAGCCGTATCAGTCTGATGCAGCGCGCTTTTCCACGCCGTCGAAGATGATGAACGGTGGATTCTCTCCGGCGATGACGGATTCATCGACAACGACCTTGCTCACGCTGTCCATCGACGGCAGATCATACATGATGTCGAGCAATACCTGCTCCATGATGGTCCGCAATCCTCGCGCGCCCGTCTTGCGCTCCATCGCCTTCGAAGCGATCGCGCGCATCGCGTTATCCCGCAAATCCAGCTCGCAACCCTCCATCTCGAAGAGCCGAGCATATTGCTTGACCAAGGCATTCTTCGGCTCGGTCAGAATCCGCATCAAGGCCGATTCGTCAAGCTCCTCCAGCGTCGCCATGACGGGCAAACGCCCGACGAACTCCGGGATCAAGCCGTAACGAATCAGGTCTTCGGGTTCGACCTGACTGAGTGTCTCTCCGACCCGCCGCTCATCGCCAGGACCCTGCACCTCGGCCGAAAAGCCGATACCTCCCTTCCGCGAGCGGTTACGAATGATCTTTTCCAGGCCGGCGAAGGCACCCCCGACGATGAACAAGATATTCGAGGTGTCGACCTGCAGAAATTCTTGCTGCGGGTGCTTTCGACCACCCTGGGGTGGTACCGACGCCACCGTGCCCTCGACCAGCTTCAGCAGCGCCTGCTGAACACCCTCACCGGACACATCTCGCGTAATAGACGGGTTATCCGATTTCCGCGAAATCTTGTCGATTTCGTCGATGTACACGATACCGGTCTGTGCCTTCTCGACATCGTAATCGCACTTTTGCAGCAACTTCTGAATGATGTTCTCGACGTCTTCGCCGACATAACCCGCTTCGGTAAGGGTCGTCGCGTCGGCGATCGTGAAGGGCACGTTGAGCAGCCGGGCAAGCGTCTCCGCGAGCAGGGTCTTGCCCGACCCGGTCGGCCCGATCAGCAGGATATTGCTCTTCGAGATCTCGATCTCTTCGCGGGCCTCGGCAACTTCGAGCCGCTTGTAATGATTGTAGACGGCAACGGACAAGACCTTCTTGGCCTGCTCCTGGCCGATCACGTACTGATCGAGGCTGGCCTTGATCTCTTGAGGTTTCGGAAGGCGACTCGCCGCCGCGCCAACGCTCTCTTGCATCTCTTCACGGATGATGTCGTTACAGAGCTCGACACATTCGTCACAGATGAAGACCGATGGACCCGCAATCAGCTTGCGGACCTCGTGTTGACTCTTGCCGCAGAAGGAACAGTACAAAAGTTTACCGTCGTCGCTCTTGCCGTGGTGGCTACCGCTCATCGGGGCTGCATCTCCGGGAAGTCGGGGGTTGGAAAGGGCCCGCTGCCCCCATCGCCGTGAACCTAATCATAACGCTTTGCAACCGGATCGCAAAAGAACCAGGTCACGCCTCTGCAACGCCGCCGCCGATACGACAGCCGATCCGCAGCGCCCAGCGGCGACCTCTGCGCGATCGCCGCAGCGCTCAAGAAGCTGGCACCGGAAGACTGCGCTCCGTCAGCACCTTGTCGATCAGACCGTACTCGACCGCGACGTCACCGCCCATGAAACGGTCGCGTTCGGTATCCTCGGCGATCTTCTCGATCGGCTGTCCCGTATGGTGGGACAAGATCTGGTTCAGACGGTCCCGAATGAACAGGATCTCCCGTGCGTGGATGTCGATATCCGTCGCTTGCCCCTGGAAACCACCCAGCGGCTGATGGATCATCATTCGGGAATGCGGCAAACAGAACCTCTTCCCCTTGGCGCCGCCAGCCAGCAACAGGGCGCCCATGCTCGCCGCCTGCCCAATACACATGGTGCTGACTTCGGGCCGGACAAAGCGCATCGTGTCGTAAATCGCCAGCCCGGCCGTCACGGACCCACCCGGCGAGTTGATATAGAGGTGTATGTCCTTGTCCGGGTTTTCGGACTCCAAGAACAACAGCTGGGCAACGATGAGGTTGGCCATGTGGTCCTCGACGGGCCCGACCACGAAGATCACGCGCTCCTTCAGTAGACGCGAGTAGATGTCATAGGACCGCTCGCCGCGCGCCGTCTGTTCGACGACGATCGGGATCAAACCCAAGCCACGCGGGTTCCAGTCGCTCATGCCAACCTCGTTGCTCATCACTCACACCTCTAGCAAATGCCCTCGATGGACACCTTTCTCAAGTCGCCGCCACCAGCTCCTGAAAGCTCATCGCCTTATCCTCGACACGCGCAGAGGTCAGCAGCCAGTCGACGATCTGCTCTTCCATGACCAGCGACTCGACCGGGGCGAGATGCTTGGGATCGGCGTAGTAATACCGGACCACCTCGTCCGGGCTCTCGTAGCTCGCGGCGATCTCCTCGACCGCCGTGCGGACCCGCGCCGAATCGACTTGAAGATTGTTTTTCTTGACGATCTCGCGCATCAGCAAGCCGAGCGTTACGCGGCGCCGCGCGGATGCCTCGAACAAGTCATCTGGCAACTCGAGGGACTTGCCGAGCTTCATGTCGCGCGTCGTCTGTTCTTTGAGCGCCTTGATCTCGTCACGGACCAGCGCACCGGGTACCGGAATCGGGTTGGCCTCGAGCAACAGAT
The DNA here is from genome assembly GCF_041197575.1 of Thioalkalicoccus limnaeus. Taxonomy (NCBI): domain Bacteria; kingdom Pseudomonadati; phylum Pseudomonadota; class Gammaproteobacteria; order Chromatiales; family Chromatiaceae; genus Thioalkalicoccus; species Thioalkalicoccus limnaeus. The sequence continues at coordinate 20,363 of NZ_JBDKXB010000019.1, forward strand.
TCCAGACCTGCTCCTTGATGCGGCTGGTCGTTCGCTGCCGCAACTCCCGCTCCATGTTGACCCGGATATCGCGCTCGAACCGCTCGAGATCACCGTCCTCGATACCGAAAACGCGCACGAAGTCCGCATCCACCTCCGGCAGAACCGGTTCACCCACCTCTTTGACATCGACAGCGAACCGCACGGTTCGACCTTGAATCGCCGTGTTCTGATGATCGTCGGGGATCGTCAAATCGACCGTCTTCTGCTCGCCGGCTACCGCTCCGATCAGCGCGTCCTCCAGACCAGGCAACGAGCGTCGGCTGCCCAAGTCGATCAAGACATCCGCGCCCTCGCCGCCGTCGAACGACCCACCGTCGACCTCGCCGCGATAATCGACCGTCAAGCGATCCCCGGACTGCGCCGCGCGCTCGACCGGGCGCCAGGTTCGACGTTGTTCACGCAACCGCTCGACGACCCGGGCGCGGTCGTCATCGGTCAGGTCGACATTGGGGCGCTCGACCGTCTTGCCCGAAAGATCCACCAACTCGAATTGCGGCATGATCTCGAACGTCGCCGTGTAGCCGTACTCGCCAGCGTCGACATCGATCAGTGGCTCGATGGCCGGGAAACCTGCGGGATTGAGGGCCTGCTGCGCGATCGCCTCGGAAAAACTGCCCGGGACCATCTCGGCGATGATCTCGCGACGCACCGGCTCTTGATAGCGCTGCCGAATCAGCTTCAACGGAACCTTGCCAGGCCGAAACCCTGCCAAACGCGTCGTTCGAGCCATATCCTTCAGCCGCTTGTCCAATTCCACCTCGATCTGGTCCGCCGGCAAGGCGACCCTGATGCGCCGTTCTAGCCCGTCACCCGCTTCCACTGACACCTGCATCATCGACTCCGTAGTATGCCGCCTCGCGCTCGAGGGCGGCCCGAAATTGCTTCACGGCAGCGCACGCCGAGCAAATAAAAGATCGCCGAGAGACCCGGTCCGACGGCCTATGGCGACCCACTGACACGCGCTGGCCGGCACTTGAAATAGCATTGAAGTATAGCGAATCCGCCGCTCACATGCACCGCAGCCCGGGCCGCATCAGATCACCTTGGAGAAGCCGACCGGCCCCTCCTTTCCGACCCGGTAGGCATCGAATGCCATGCAGATATTGCGGATCAGCAAACGCCCCCGCGGCAGTACGCGGATCCCACCGCCGTCGACCTCGAGCAGTCCATCCGCAGCCATCGGGCTCAACCGGTCCAAGTCATCGGCGAAATAGTCGGCGAACCGAATCCCCCACCGCTGTTCGACCGCATCGAACGACAACTCGAAGTGGCAGATCAAGCGGGTGATGACATCGCGTCGTATCTCGTCATCGCGCGTCAACGCGACGCCGCGAAACACCGGCAGACCATTCGAATCGAGCGCCGAGTAATAGTCATCGATGGTCCGGGCGTTCTGTGCATAAGTATTGCCGACCATCCCGATTGACGTCATCCCCAGCCCGATCACATCGCAATTGGCGTGAGTCGAGTAGCCCTGGAAGTTGCGATAGAGGGTGCCATCGCGCTGAGCCAGCGCCAACTCGTCATTGGGCCGAGCGAAATGATCCATGCCGATATAGACATAGCCGGACGATGTGAGGCGATCGATGGTGGCTTGCAGGATATCCAGCTTCACCTCGGGCGGCGGCAGATCCTCGGCGTTGATGCGCCGCTGCGGCTTGAAACGCTCCGGAAGATGGGCATAGTTGAAGACCGACAGCCGATCGGGCTCATAGTCGATGATTCGCGCGAGCGTTTGATCGAAGCTCGTAACGCTCTGAAACGGGAGGCCGTAGATCAGGTCGATGCTGATCGAACGGAAGCCTTGTTGACGAGCAGCATCGAGAATGCTCATCGTCTCGGCTTCGGTCTGTACGCGGTTGACCGCCTCTTGGACGCGAGGATCGAAGTCCTGCACGCCGAGACTCATTCGATTGAAACCAATCCCACGAAGCAGCGCGACCGATTCCGGTGTCGCCTCGCGAGGATCGATCTCGATCGAGAACTCACCGACGTCATCGCCCGCCAAGTCGAAATAGCGACGGGTCTGCTCCATCAACTCGACCATCTCCGGCGAACTGAGAAAGGTCGGCGTGCCGCCGCCCCAATGAAGCTGCTCGACGACCCGCGAACGGTCAAACAGGTCGGACTGCAGCGCCAGCTCCCGATACAGCCGATCGAGATACGGACGCACCAGCGACCGATCCTTCGTCGCGATCTTATTGCACGCGCAATAGAAACAAACCGTATCGCAGAACGGAATATGGAAGTAAAGCGACAAGTTTCGACCAGTACCATTGCTTCGCCGACAGGCCTCCCGATAAGCGGCCTCGTCGTAACCCTCATGGAACTCGACGGCGGTGGGATAAGAAGTGTAGCGCGGACCGCTTTGATCGTAGCGACGGATGAGTTCAAGGTCGAACGTGATACTTTGATCCATAACCAGCCCGTTATGAGTGGGTTGTGCCTACCAGCCCGGGGAAATCCGAGACCAGCTAACGGAAAGACGTCTCGAGCGCACCGACCATGATATCCACCGCAGGCAGCCCGATCTGCCACCGGTCGTCGCGGGCCGGCCCGCGACCAAGGGCATGCGCCCCGAGTATATACCCGTCACACATGGATTTTCCGCCGCGATACATGGCTCGCGCGCGCGGAGCTCACGGGCATCCACTCCCAGCGACGAAATCCCGGTTATGACGAATCAACTGGTCCCTCGACAGCACCAATACCCCGTCTCCACCGCGCTCGAAGTCGACCCAGGTGAAGGGTACATCCGGGCAGCGGCGCAGCAATTCTTCACCGCTGTCACCGACCTCGAGGACCAAGGCGCCGTGTTCGGCCAGGTAATCGCCGGCCTGGCCGAGAATCGCGAGCACCAGATCCAGGCCACTGTCACCGCCATCGAGAGCCAAGGCCGGCTCGGCCTGGAACTCATCCGGCAACGCTGCCAAGACCTCGGCCGCGACATAGGGTGGATTCGCGACGATCAGGTCATACTCCGCGTCGGCCAACGCGGCGAACAGGTCCGAATGGACTGCCCGCACCCGGCTCTCGAGGCCGTGGCCGCGAACGTTTGCCGAGGCCACCGCAAGCGCCTTCGGGCAGATGTCGACGAGGTCGACCTGAGCCCAGGGCATGGCGACCGCGATCGCGATACCGATACACCCGCTCCCAGTGCACAAATCCAAGACGCGATGGGTCGCCTCCGGATCCACCCAAGGGGAGAATGCCGACTCGATCAACTCCGCGATCGGCGAACGCGGCACCAATACATCGTCGGTGATCAGGAAATCGAGCCCCGCGAACCGAGCTCGCCCCGTCAGATAGGCACTGGGTCGACGCTCGCGGATACGCCGCTCGATCAGGTCAGCGACACGCGACCGTTCGATCGGCGTCAAGCGAGCCTCGCGATATGCCCCTGGCAAATCCACCGGAAGGTGCAGCGCTGCCAGCACCAACTCGACAGCCTCGTCGATGGCATTGTCGGTACCATGACCGAAGAACAAACCCGACTGAGCAAAGCGGCTGGCCCCCCAGCGGATGAAGTCTTGGATCGTGGAGAGGCCAATCGGCCGGTCTTGCATCGTCGGGATCCCGATAGTGTGCGACAGTGCGACAGGCCCCCTGATCGTCGAGGCTCGCACCTGGACATCGAGCATGGTTCGGCCGAGACGAACCGACATTCCGATCACCAGCGGCCATGAGTCGGGGGCAATCGTTAAGGATATCATGTTTAAGAAGCGCCTGGCCTAGATTGGCATCGGGCGCAGACCATGACGGAAGCGTACACCAGTTACAGGATACAGGGCCGGCCTGCCCCGCGTCACTCGCATGCAATCTGGTTGCCGGGGCAGGAGGAGGCGGCATCACTTCAGGCGGCTCGTTGCTTGCGGTCTTCAATGAGCTCCGACACGCCCAGCTGGGCACGTTCCGGACGCCCACGCTCGACCAGATCAGACAGCGTGATGCCGCTCAAGAAGCGGAAGATCTCATCGCTGAGCTGGTCCCAGAGCGTATGAGTCAGACAGCGTTTGCCATCCCGACAGTTCTCTCGCCCGCCGCAGCGCGTGAACTCGACCCACTCGTCGACCGCGCAGATGATGTCGGCGATGGAGATTTCCTCGGCCGGCTTGGCCAGATAATAGCCGCCCCCTGGACCACGGACCCCACGTACCAGTTGCTTGCCGCGCAGCGCCGCGAACAACTGTTCGAGATACGACAACGAGATGCCCTGATTGACCGAGATGTCGGCCAGGGTGACCGGGCCTTTGCCGGTATTCAGGGCCAGATCGAGCATTGCCGTCACCGCGTACCTGCCTTTCGTGGAAAGTCTCATCGTCTTGTGCCTTCGTCAGTAGGAGAACAGACACGACACACAGTCTATGTGCCGATGACGCCTAGCCATACCCTAGCGCCACGCTCAGGTATGTGGTGTCGACCAACCAGAACACAAGTGTTGTTTCTACGCGGCGATTTCACATCGTGGGGGCATCGACTCGCTACCAGCCAACAGCTCGAAACGGCGCCCTCGAGGACGCCATGAGCCGGGCCAGCAAGGATGCTCGGCGCAGTCTTCCGCTGACCGGCGAGCGCGGGACCGACCAACAAAGGGCCACGCCAGTCGGGTGGTGACGCGACCTGATCCTTTACCGAACCGCGAGGTCGACGGACACCTCACCCAGCATCGAGGGCTCGCGGTCGGGAACGGCGGTGCGGGAGGATCGATCGGCCGGGAAGACGTAACGCTGCTGTCGACAGTACCGGAGCCATTTGGCCAGGAACAGATTGGCGCGCCATTTGTCCTGCAAAGCCGAGCAACGCCCGGCGCTCAGGATGGCTCGGGCCCCTGAATGCAGACTGAGCACCTCGACTTGCTGCGCATCGTGATAGACGCGCAGATAGGCATCCGGCTCTGGCTGCACATCGACATGCCGGGCCGGGAAATAATGAGTCAAACGGAGCAGCGTCGTATAAGGCGCCTGGTCGAGCACGTCGAGATGCAGATGGAGGCCGTCGGTCGCGCTCGCGACACGCGAACCCGTCAACCCCTTCAGATCCGGCAGGATACGCAGCAAAACCTCGTAGTTTTCTTCGCACAGACCCATCAAGGCCCCGACCGTCGGAGGCTGATCGACGAGACCCGCCCAGGAACGAGGGAAGCACGGGAACGGCATTAGCGGAGATACCGGTCGTCGACGCTGAACATTGGCGGCGGCGCAACGAATCCGCCGCCAATCGCGGCAAGCATATGCCGACATGGGACCGACGCGGCGCTCACATCGTCAACCTTGCTCGGCCCGTTGTGCATCGAGCTGACGACGCACGTCCGCCATGTCAAGCGCCGACGCCTTCTCGATCAGGTCCCGGAACGCTGCCTCGGGCAAGGCACCGGCCTGCGAGAAAATGATGATCTGCTCCCGAAAGATCATCAGGGTCGGGATCGAACGGATCCGGAAACGCCCAGCCAACCACTGTTCGTCTTCCGTGTTCACCTTTCCGAAGACGATGTCATCGTGATCCTCGGAGACCCGGTCGTAGACCGGCGCAAAGCCTCGACAGGGCGCACACCAAGGCGCCCAGAAATCGACGACCACAAAAGGGTTGTCGTTGATGACCTGCTCGAAATTCTCCCTGTTCAGCTCTACTACCGCCATTCGATATCACTCCACAAAATCCCGTGCACGAGTCCCATGCGGGACATCAGAGGCTGGCTCGACCGCGAACCACGCGCACGGACAAGGGGTCACGACGCGACCCGGCTTCCACACGGACAAACGCCCGAACGATGCAGTCGCTAGCCCTGCATGGATTCCAGACCACGAACGATCTGGTCGCGGATCGTTTCGACCGTTCCCACACCATCGACCTTCAGGTATTTCGGGGCCTTCGCCCCCCCCTGTTCAGCCCAGGACGAATAGTATCGGATCAGGGGCTCCGTCTGGTCGTGGTACACGACCAACCGTGCACGAACTGTCTCCTCCTTGTCGTCATCACGCTGGACCAGGGGTTCGCCAGTCGCATCATCCCGCCCTTCGACCCGCGGTGGATTGAACAGAACATGGTAGGTACGACCCGAGGCCGGATGGACCCGTCGCCCGGACATACGCTTGATGATCTCGTCATCGGGCACATCGATCTCGACGACGGCATCGACGTCGATCCCGGCTTCTTTCATCCCTTCCGCTTGCACCAAGGTCCGCGGAAAGCCGTCGAACAGGTAGCCGCTCTGGCAATCCGGCTCGGCGACGCGCGCCTTGACCATGGCGAGAATGATCTCATCGGAAACGAGACCACCGGACTCCATGATCGCTTTGGCTGCCTGCCCCAACTCGGTGCCCGCCTTGACGTGGGCCCGCAGCATATCGCCGGTGGAGATCTGCGGAATTCCAAAACGCTCCTTGACGAAAATGGCCTGCGTGCCCTTTCCGGCACCCGGCCCACCGAGCAGGATGACGCGCATCGTTATTTCTCCCCGTTGTATTCGAAATCGCCTCGAGACAATCGCTCTCGGCGCAATGATTTCAAGGCCCCAGATCCAAAGCGCTTCGCGCCTCGTCGAAACCTCCGCGACTTGGACGATCAAAGACGGCGACACCTCGAATGCCGGCAGCGATCGCCCCGCCCTGCCGGATCCCCCCGAGGTCGCGATCGGCCCAGTCTGCCACAAGCCGCCGAGTGGCTCCATGGGCGGACCTTCAGTTCAACTCTGAGCCGCCGGGCGCCGCCCAAAGGAACGGCGCGCCGGGCGACACGGCCTCTTGTCCGGTTCGTACCGTCGCGCGCCGGCCCGACGGGACTAACGCCCCGACATCAACATCCCTAGCATGAGCCGGTTCAGCCGTTCGACAAAGGCAGCCGGATCATCCAAATGCCCGCCCTCGGCCAGTTGCGCCTGATCGAACAGGATCAGCGCCAGATCGCCAAAACGGCCCTCGTCCGTCTCCCCTTCGAGGCGTTTGACCAACAGGTGGTTCAGATTGACCTCGAGCGTCGGCCGACTCGCCGGCGCCGCTTGCCCCATCCCTTTCAGGACGCGCGCCAGGTTGGCGCTCATATCGTACTCGCCGACGACGAGACAGGCCGGCGAGTCGACCAGACGGGTGCTGGCACGGACGTCCTCAACTCGCTCGCCCAGTTGGGTCTTGAGGCGCTCCAACAGCTTGCCATGCTCGGCGGCGGCCTGCTCGGTCTGTTTCTGCTCCTCCTGATCCTCCAGAGGGCCCAAATCGAGCTTGCCCTTCGAGACGGATTGCAGGTGCTTGCCCTTGTAGTCGCTCAGATGGCTGACGAGCCACTCGTCGACACGGTCGGACAACAGCAGCACCTCGACGCCCTTCTTTCGAAAGACCTCGAGATGCGGGCTGTGGCGCGCGGCCGCCGGTGTGTCGGCCGTGATGTAATAGATCTTGTCCTGTCCGTCCTTCATGCGGCCGATGTAATCATCGAGCGATGCGATCTGAGCGCTACCCTCGCCGTGCGTCGTCGAAAAACGCAGCAATCCGGCGATTCGCTCGCGATTGCCATAATCCTCGGCGGGCCCCTCCTTCAGGACCTTGCCGAATTCGGCCCAAAAGGTCGCGTACTTCTCCGGCTCGTCCTTGGCCAAGGTTTCCAACAGTCCGAGCACCCGCTTGGTGTTAGCTTGACGGATCGTGTCGATCTTGCGGTTGTGTTGCAGCAGCTCGCGCGAGACGTTCAGCGGTAGATCGTCCGAATCGACGACGCCTTTGATGAAACGCAGATAGTGCGGCAACAGCTTGTCGGCCTCGTCCATGACGAAGACACGCCTGACATAGAGCTTGACGCCATGCTTCTGATCCCGGTCCCAGAGATCCCAGGGCGCGCGGCTCGGCACGAACAGCAGCGTCGTATATTCATTGGTACCCTCGACCCGGTTGTGCACCCAGGCCAGCGGGTCCTCGAAATCGTGGGAAACGTGCTTGTAGAACTCGCCGTACTCTTGCTCCGTGATCTCGGACTTGCTGCGCATCCACAACGCGGTGCCGCGGTTGACCTGTTCCCACTCTTCCGCCGCCTCGGCCTTCGCCTCCTCGTCGCCATGCTGCTCCTTGACCATCTCGATCGGAAGCGCGATGTGGTCGGAAAACTTCCCGATGATCGAGCGCAGCCTCCAGGTGTCGAGAAAGTCCTTCTCGTCATCCTTGATGTGCAGGATCACGTCGGTACCACGACCGGGCTTGGCCAGGGTCTCGATCGAATACTGGCCGCGACCATCGGACTCCCAACGCACGCCGTGTTCCGCGGTCAGTCCCGCGCGACGCGAGAGGATGGTCACCCGATCGGCCACGACGAACGCCGAGTAGAACCCGACACCGAACTGCCCGATCAATTGACTGTCCTTCGCCTGATCTCCGCTCAGCTGCTCGAGGAAACGGCGAGTGCCGGAGCTGGCGATGCTGCCGATCAGGTCGATCACCTCCTGTCGGCTCATGCCGATCCCGTTGTCCGATACCGTCAGGGTGCCCGCATCGCGATCGACCGTGACGCGGATCCGCAGCTGCGGATCCTGCTCGAAGAGTCCATCGTCGGTCAGTGCCTCGAAACGCAGTTTCTCGGCGGCATCCGACGCATTCGAGATCAGTTCCCGCAGGAAGATCTCCTTGTTCGAGTAGAGCGAACGGATCACGAGATCGAGCACCTGGCTGACCTCGGCCCGAAAGTCGAACATCTCTCTGTGCGCGCCTGTTGCCATGTTCATAAATTCCTGATTCAACGTTCTTTGCTGTACAGCCGCGCCCGATGGCGTTCAACTCGGAAGCGGCGACGCGCGGGACCAGCAGGCCGCATCGATCACCCGGTGACATGCCATCATACGCGGGCAAGCGCGATATTTTTCAACTGTTTGTCGCAACCCGCAAGCCCCGACGCGGGCGCCGCGGCCGGCCCGGTCGCGCACGAACCCGACATTCGGCGATAGAATAAGGCGTTGCGATCGGCCCCGAAGGCGATCCGGCCAGGTCGTCGTGGCGCGCCTGGCCGGCCGGCGCCCTGCGTGTGTCGAGGCGTCGTCACTCAATCACAAGGGTTTACTGAATGGATCCGAGAATCGTCCGCACTCAGCCCATCCCCGGACAGAAGCCCGGCACGTCCGGCCTGCGCAAGAAGGTGCGCACCTTCGAACAGACAGGTTATCTCGAGAACTTCGTCCAGTCGGTGTTCGATACCCAGCCGGAACTCAGCGGCGGCGCACTCGTGATCGGCGGTGACGGCCGTTACTACAATCGAGATGCGATCCAGACCATCGTACGGATGGCGGCGGCCAATGGCGTGCGCCAGGTGCTGATCGGCCGCGGCGGTATTCTGTCGACACCAGCCGCGTCGTGCCTGATCCGCAAGTACGGAACACAGGGCGGCCTGGTGCTGTCGGCCAGTCACAACCCCGGCGGTCCAAACGGCGATTTCGGGATCAAGTTCAACGTTTCCAACGGCGGCCCGGCACCGGAAAACGTCACCGAGGCCATCTACGCGCGCACGCTGACGATCGAGCGCTATCTCACGCTCGAGGCACCGCCGATCGATCTCGAGCAACTCGGGACCCAGAGGTTGGGACCGCTGCAGATCGAGATCCTCGACCCGGTAGCCGACTATGCCGATCTGATGGAATCGCTGTTCGACTTCGACGCCATCCGTTACCTGTTCGATTCCGGGCTGTTTCGCATGCGTTTCGATGCAATGCACGCGGTGACCGGCCCCTACGCGATCGAGATCCTGGAACGGCGGCTCGGTGCCGAACCCGGCACGGTCATCAACGGCGAACCGAAGGAAGATTTCGGCGGCGGCCATCCGGACCCGAACCTGACTCACGCCCCGGAGCTGGTCGCGATGACCCGGGGCGCCGACGCGCTCGATTTTGCCGCCGCCTCCGACGGTGACGGCGACCGCAACATGATCCTCGGCAAGGGCTTCTTCGTCACCCCGAGCGACAGCCTCGCCGTGCTCGCCGCGAACGCCCACCATACCCCCGGATACCGCAACGGCATCGTCGGCCTCGCCCGCTCGATGCCGACGAGCCGGGCCGCGGACCGGGTCGCCGAGCAGCTCGGCGTCGAATGCTACGAAACGCCGACCGGCTGGAAGTTCTTCGGCAACCTGCTCGATGACGGCCGGATCACACTGTGCGGTGAGGAGAGTTTCGGCACTGGATCGAGCCATGTCCGCGAGAAGGACGGTCTCTGGGCCGTGCTCTTCTGGCTGAACCTCCTCGCGGTCCACCAGCAATCGGTCGAGCACATCGTCCGCAACCATTGGCAGCGCTTCGGGCGGAACTACTACGCGCGGCACGATTACGAAGGGGTGGACGCCGAGGCCGCCGAACGTCTGATCGATGACTTGCGCGGGCGTCTCCCCGGCCTCGCGGGCACGACCCTGGGTGGCCGCGAGGTCGCCTTCGCCGACGATTTCGCCTACACGGATCCGGTCGATGGCAGCACCAGCGCTCACCAGGGGCTTCGCATCGGTTTCGCCGACGAGGCTCGCATCGTCTACCGCCTGTCGGGAACGGGGACCGAGGGCGCCACGTTGCGTGTCTACATCGAATCCTTCGAAGGCGACCCGGCCCGGCACGACCTCGAGACGGAAACGGCGCTCGCCCCGCTCGTCGCGATCGCCCGGGAGTTCGCGCAGATCGAGGCCCGTCTCGGACGCGTCGCGCCCGATGTCGTCACCTGATCGGGGCCGACTTTGTTTCACGACCCGGCGCCCTGACCTAGGGGCAAAGGACTCGGGTGCCGAGCAGCACCGTCAACCGTCCGACCTTTGATCACTTTCGAGGCTCCAGGAGCATGAAAAACAAGTCTTTGAGCATCATCCTCTGGGCCGCGGTCGGCCTCTGGATGCTGATGATCTTCAACAGCATGAGCGGCAGCCCGCCGCCGGCCGAGGATCGCAGCCTGACCTACAGCGCCTTCTTGGCGGAGTTGTCGGACGGCTCGATCCGCGAGGTGACGATTCAGGACCAGCGCATCACAGGTGTGCGAGCCGACGGCTCGCGTTTCGAGACCTTCAACCCGAACGATCCGGCCTTGGTCGGGGATCTGCTGAACCGCGGCGTCACGATTCGCGCCGAGGCGCCCGAGCGACCGAGTCTGCTGATCCAGGTACTGGCCGCCTGGCTGCCCTTCCTGCTGCTGATCGGCGTCTGGATCTGGATCATGCGGCGCGGCGCCATGGGTGGCGGAGGCAGCGGCGGCTTGTTCAATTTCGGCAAGAGCCGCGCTCGTCAGCATGCCGAGGGCGAGGTCAAAATCACCTTCCAGGACGTAGCCGGCGTCGAGGAGGCCAAGCAAGAGGTCACGGAATTGGTCGAATTCCTGCGTAATCCGCAGAAGTTCAGCAGCCTCGGCGGGCGCATCCCGCGCGGGGTGATGATGGTCGGCCCGCCCGGCACCGGCAAGACGATGCTGGCCAAGGCGATCGCCGGCGAGGCCCGCGTGCCCTTCTTCAGCATCTCGGGATCGGATTTCGTCGAGATGTTCGTCGGTGTCGGTGCCTCGCGCGTCCGGGACCTGTTCGAGCAGGCCAAAAAGAGTTCGCCCTGCATCATCTTCATCGACGAGATCGACGCGGTCGGCCGGCGCCGGGGCGCTGGTCTCGGCGGTGGCCACGACGAACGGGAACAGACCCTGAACCAGTTGTTGGTCGAGATGGACGGCTTCGCCGGCAACGAGGGCATCATCGTGATCGCCGCGACCAACCGGGCCGACGTCCTCGACCCGGCGCTGCTGCGCCCCGGCCGTTTCGATCGGCAGGTCGTCGTCGGTCTGCCGGATCTGGCCGGTCGCGAGGCCATCCTGAAGGTCCACATGCGCAAGGTACCGATCGCCGACGACGTCGATCCGCGCACGATCGCACGCGGCACGCCCGGCTTCTCGGGGGCCGATCTGGCGAACCTGGTCAACGAGGCCGCCCTGTTCGCAGCGCGCGCCGGCTTGACCAAGGTCAACATGGAGACCTTCGAGAAGGCCAAGGACAAGATCATGATGGGCGCCGAACGGCGCAGCGTCGTGATGTCGGACGAAGAAAAGCGACTGACCGCTTACCACGAGGCCGGGCACGCGATCGTCGGACGCTTGGTTCCGGAACACGACCCGGTCCACAAGGTCAGCATCATCCCGCGCGGGCGCGCCCTCGGCGTGACCCTGTTCCTGCCGGAACGAGATCGCTACAGCCGATCCAAGCGGCAACTCGAGAGCATGATCTCGAGCCTGTTCGGCGGCCGGGTTGCCGAGGAGATGATCTTCGGCCCGCAATACGTGACCACCGGTGCCTCGAACGACATCGAGCGCGCGACCGAGATATCCCGAAACATGGTCACACGCTTCGGCCTGTCCGAACGCCTCGGTCCGCTCGCTTACGCCGAGGACGAGGGCGAGGTCTTTCTCGGGCATGCGGTGACGCAACAGAGCAAGATCTCGGCCCAGACGGCGCGCGAGATCGACCAGGAGATCCGCGCGATCATCGATCGCAACTACCAGCGGACCCGGCAGATCCTAGAGGAAAACGTCGACAAGCTCCACGCGATGGCGCAGGGCTTGCTGCAGTTCGAGACGATCTCGCGTGAGCAGATCGACGACATCATGGCTGGGCGACCCATGCGACCACCGGAAGGCCACGAGGACGAGCCCAAGCCAGACGCCGGACAAGAAGGACCCGAGCAGCCCGACCGACCACATGGGCCGGTCGTCGGCGGACCGGTCGGCGAACACTGACCCGGCGACGCAGCATTCGCCTGTCCTGGTGCGACCGGTCACCGGCCGGTCGCACCCTCCCGAGCCGCACGTCTTGCGGCCTCGACCCGCCCACACATCTGACGACGGCGATCAGGCCGCCGACCGCGCTTGGCCGGCCTCGCACACGGACAGCGCAAGGCAACGGACGCGCCCTTGCTATTTGCTTTTTTACGACAATGTGACGTTTTTCTTGCAATCCGGTACCGGGCCTCTATACTTGATCCTACGAGACAGAGACCGGACGGCCTTCACTGCGTCGTCCAAACGGTCTTCTGAACCCCAAGCGACACGAGAGAGGCGTTGTTTTCGCGCCTCCATAATACCTAGCCACGAGGATCTCAAGATGCAAAAATACAGCCGGTTCGTCGTTGCCATCGGCGCCACCGCGGCCCTGATCGCCGCACCCGCCGCGTTCGCCTTCCAGCAACAAGGCGACAAAGAGATCGAATTCACCGGTGGTTTCGCGCACACCTCCGGTAGCAACGTCGGGACCCTGAATGCCGACGTGTCCTTCGGCTACTATGTCGCGCCGCAGATCGACGTCGGTATCCGTCAGACCCTGAGCTACAACTTCGTCGACGTCGGCCCGGACACCTGGACGGCCAGCACCATCCCGTTCGTCAACTACAACTTCGTGACCGCGAACCCGAGCTTCCGGCCCTTCATCGGGGCCTTCGCCGGCATCGCGTACAACCGCGACGACTCGACCGGCACGATCGGGCCCGCCGTCGGCTTCAAGCATTACCTGAGCGACAACACCGCCGTCGTGGCCCGTTACCGCTACGAGTGGTATTTCGATGATCTGTCGTTCGGGGACGTGACCGACACGGCCGACGGCAACCACATCGTCACGGTCGGCATGAGCTACACCTGGTAAGGATCCGGGCCTCGGCCCGTTAACGGCCGAATGCTGCCTTCCCAGCGGCATTCGGTCTCCCGCCGACAGATCGACGACCCGCTCGGGTCCTCCTTCAGCAGCGCCGCTCGGCGCCGACTCATCGATCCTCGTTCACCCCGCTCGTTGGCTCGTCCAGCCCGCTCGCTGGTTCGGCATCCGGCTCCTCGTCCCCGACCAGGTCATCGACCGCGGCGACCAGCCGCAGCAGATCCTCGCGCGCGACCTCGAAGAGGCGCTCGGCCGTGAAGGCCGACAGCTCGAAAAGATACGGACGATCCGAGACCTCGAGCAGGTACCGCTCGGGTGCGCTCACGACATCGAAGGCCTCCGCCCCGGCTTCATCTGCCGACGCCCCGCCATTGGGCTCGGCGATCCGCGCAAGACGATAGGTCGGGGTCTCGCCACTCGCGAGACCGAGGCGCCATACGAGGACCGCGCCCTCCTCCGCGCCATCCTTTGGCACCGCCTCGGCCGCGACGACGCGGCTGAACGGAATCCGCGCCAATTGGCCGACCAGCTCGGCAACCCTCGCCTGATCGAGGGCTCCATCGGGCTCAGCGCCGACCAGCCGCCACGCCGGGCCGTCCGGGTCCCGTTCGAGCTCGAAGCCAGGCCAGGCGATCGACTGGATGTCGCGCTCGTCGCGATGGAGCAGGGTCCGGTCGACCCAGTCGTCGGGCCGAGCCTGGATGTCGGCCGGGCCGAGGCCGACCTCGTGGACCGCCAGGTCCCCGGCGGCGCGCACATACTGTCGCCTAAAGCCGGCGCTGTCGCCAAGATACAGAACCGCGAGCTCCTGCCCATCGCCGGACAGCAGCGTCACACGGCCCTCGAAGGCCGTTTCGGCGACCCGAAAACGCGCCTGAGCCACAAGCGACGTGGCGACCGGCTGGCGCGCGCGCAGCTCGGCGAGCCGGTCGAGGAGCCCCTCGACCATGGCCGGCGCCGCCGGGACATCCGCGAGTGCCGGCAGCCGCCAGGGCGACCCGTCTGAAGGCTCGCGCACCAGCTCCAGCGGCTCGGCGTCGACGCGCTCGATCCGGATCCGCTCGACCAGCGCGCGATCGAACTCGAGCAAGGCGCCATCGCGGGCGACTGCCAAATCGCGCTGGCCGCTCGCCAACCAGACCGCGGCCGCGAGCTGCACGAGTAGCGCTACGACCAGGATCGCGATCCACGGAAGACGCCGCGATGGTCCCGGCCGCACGTTCTCGCTCATCGCCATGGTGTCCGACATGGTTCAAGCCCTCCCGCCCTTCAGGACCAGATCGTGGTAACGCCGCCGCCGCGCCCGGGCCAGCCGATAGAGCAGATAGACCAGGCCGAGCCCGGCGAGGGCGAGCAGATAGTTCAGATATTCCCAGAAACGCTGCGCATCGGACTCGAGCGGTACCAGCAGCCGCGTGTAGTGGCCGCGGCCGCGCAGCGTCAGCAGACCGCGGTCCTCGAGCGACCACTCGGCGGCGTTCTGGATCAGCTCGACCGGCCGCGTATAGAGGGTCTGGGTCGCCTGGCTGGCGAGGGTCATCGCCGTATCGGTCAGGAAGCTCGCCGAACCGATCAGGATCACGCGCGCCGACGGCGGCGAGACCTCGACGAGGCCGGTTGCGATCGGTGCCGGCTCGAGCCCTTCGTCATCGGGATCCAGTCCGTCGTCGAGCCGCGCCAGACGCGGCAATGGACGCCCGGCGAACAGCGACGGGAAGCGCCCCTCGATGACGACACCGAGCAACTGACGGCCCGTGTCCAGGCCGGACGGGAAGCCGAGCGGGCCATAGGTCTCGAAGTCCGGCTGGATCCCTGCGCTGTCGCTGGTCCAGGATCGCTCCGAGCTCTTGATCAGCGGACGCACCAGCCGCTCCTGGTTGCGCGCCTCGTCGAGCCGGATCGGCGAGGCCCAGTTCAGCGTCAACTGGCCCAGCCCGGCCGCGACACCGTCCTGATCCAGACCATCGTCGCGGATGTCCGGGAAATAGGGGTAGGCCAGGGTCTGGATCTCCTCGACCAGGAACCCGCCGAGGTCGCGCTGCACCGGGATCGGGAACGGCGTGTTCTGCGGGTCCAGCACCAGCGTCGGTTCGAGCTCGATGCCCAGGTGCTCGAGCCAGGCCTCGAGCCCGGTCTCCTGACGGCGCGCGGCGATCGCGGCCCCGCCCAGATCGATGTGGAAGGGCGACGCCGCGAGGACCAGGGTCCCGCCCTGCATCAGGAACTGATCGATCGCGAAGACCTGCTCCTCGGTCAGGTCCTCCGGCTGCACGACCAGCAGCAGATCGGCGTCCTCCGGCACCAGGCCCTGGCCGAGATCGGTCGGACGCAGCCGGAAGGTCTCGCCGAGGCGCTCGCGCAGCGTCGCGAACTCGGTCCCGCCGCCGAACCCCATCCCCGGAAAGCCACCGGCCTCCGGTGGCGTGTAGAGGGCGACCGTCCGCAGGTAACCCGGCGTCAACCGGCGCAGGCTGGCCTCGATCGCCCGCTTCAGGCCCTCGCGCGAGGTCTCCTCGGGCCAGGGCACCGGGAGACCCTGATCGCCGGACTCGAGCGCCAGGCTGAACCAGAAGGGGCGCGGATCGAACAGGCTCAGCACCACCGGCCCGAAGCCGTAGCGCTCGGCGATCTCGTCACCGAGGGCACCGCCACCGGCCGCCGGGTCCTCGAACCGGTACTCGAAACGCCCCGCCCCCTCCTCGGCCAGTTCCGCAAGCACCGCGGCCAGATCCTCGACCAGCTCCGGGAGCGGTTCGGGCAGCTCCTCGGACGGCGACACGAAGGCGCGCAGTCGGGCCGGCTGCGGCAATCCGGCGAACAGGTCACCGCCACCGCGGTAGCCGTACAGGACCTTCTTGATCGCTCGGGTCAGGTCGTATTCGGGATTGCGCAGCCGCACATCGAGCGCGCCGGCCCCGCGGCCCTTGACCTCGATCAGATCGCGGAACCCGAGTCGCTCGAACTGATCGCCGTACTGCACCAGCACATCGAAATAGGAGTTCACGACCCCGGCCCGATGGCGGTCGACGGTCTCGAAGGCCACCGGGCGGATCCCGTAGCGCTCGCCCGCCTCGCGCTCCAGATCCGGGTGCTGCAAGGGATCGACGATCTCGACCTTGACGCGCCCGCCGCCGGCGATCTGGTATTCGCGCAGCAAATCGCGCAATGGTGGCACCAGCGGGGCCAACAGCGGATGCGTGTGCGAGCTGAAGTAGCCGCGGATCAGCAGCGGCTCCTCGAGTTGCGCCAGATAGTCCCGCGTCGTCTGCGACAGCGAATAGACCCGGCCCTCGGTGAGATCGACGCGCGCGCCGGAGACCTGATGCAACCACAGGTTGCCGGCCAGCAGGTTCGCGATCGCGAGCACCGTGATCAGACGCCAGCGCCGGTGCCGGTCGGCGCGGACGCTGTCGGCGGCCCAGCGCAACCGTTCGAGACTGAAGACGGTCAAGGCCAGGAACACACCGACCAGGCTCGCATAATAGTAAAGATCCCGCAGATCCAGCACCCCACGGCCGATCGAGTCGAATCGGGCGCCGGTCCCCAGCAATTGCAGGAGCTCGCCGACCCGATGACCGAACAGGCTCGTGATCGCCGGCGAACCGATCAGGAAGAGCGCACCGGCGAGCAGGGCCGTGCCGATCAGGCTGACGATCGGATTGTCGGTGCGCGACGAGACGAAGAGTCCGATCGCGATATAGGCCGCCGCCAGAAGCAGGGTCGCGACGTAGGCACCGAGCACCGGCCCCCAGTCCAGCGGCCCGAGCCAGGACACCGTGATCGGCAACGGCAGCGTCAGCAGTACGGCCACCGTCACCAGCGTCAGCGCGGCGACGAACTTGCCGAGCACCAGCCGCCACGGCGAGACCGGCAACGTCAGCAGCGTCTCCAGCGTCCCGGCGCGCCGCTCCTCGCTCCACAGACGCATCGTCAAGGCCGCGACGAGGAAGATCAGCAACACCGGCATCCAGTCGAACAGCGGCCGGGCATCAGCGATGTTGCGCGCGAAGAAGGCCTCGATCCAGAAGAACACGAACAGGGCCACCAACAGGAAGGCGCCGATGAACAGATAGGCGACCGGCGAGCCGAAATAGCCGGTCAGCTCCTTGCGGGCGAGCGACAGGACCTCAGACATGCTCGACCTCCTCACGCGCGTTGACCTCGCGGAACAGGCTGTCGAGATCCCGCCGTTCGGACCACAGGCCGTACAGCGACCAGCCGGCCTCGGCGATCCTTCGCGCGACGCGCGGCGCGGCGGCATCGGGATCGGCCGTCGTCAGCGCATAGCGACGCGGTCCAGGGCCCGAGTCCTCGCCGAGCGGCGTGCAGGCGGTCACGCCGGTCGCGGCGGCCAGCCCCACCAGACGCGCCGCGACCTCGTCCGGTGGACGGTCGAGCATGACCAGCAGCCGGTCGCCGGCGCGCAGCTCGGCCAACGGCTGATCGAGCACCAGGCGGCCGGCGCGTAGGATCAGGACCCGATCGCAGACCGCCTCGACCTCGGACAGGATGTGCGTCGAGATGATCAGCGTCGCGTTCCCGGCGAGGTCCTCGAGCAAGGCCCGCATCTGATGGATCTGCGACGGATCAAGCCCATTGGTCGGTTCATCCAGAATCAGGATCGCCGGCGCGTGCAACAGCGCCTGGGCCACGCCGACCCGCTGCCGGTAGCCGCGCGACAGGGTCGCGATCGGCTCCCTCGCCTTGGCCTCGAGCGCGGTGCGCGCGATCGCGTCGCGGATCGCCGCGGCACGCTGGGCTGGCGGGACGCCCTGCAACGCGGCGCGGTGATCCAGATAGTCGATGACCGCCATCTCCGGATAGAGCGGGCAGTTCTCGGGCAGATACCCGATCCGGCGCTGGACCTCGCGACGCCGGGTCGCGAGGTCCAGTCCGTCGACCCGGATCTCGCCGTCGCTCGGCTCCAGAAAGCCGGTCAGCATCTTCATGATGGTGGTCTTGCCAGCACCGTTGTGGCCCAGCAGTCCGACGATCTCACCGTGGCCGATCTCGAACGAGACGCGATCGACCGCCGTCAGGTCGCCGTAGGTGCGGGTCAGGTTCTCGACCTCGATCATTGGGACCTCGCCATGGGTTGCGACACGAAAAAACAGCGCTAATGACCGAGTTTTTGCCGACGGGTTCCCTCGCGCGACGAGATGACTCTGGAGAAGCCACTGGTGACGCGCTCGACAGGCCAAGCCGTGATGCGATTCACACATACCCCGGCGGCGCCTTTCGGGTATACTCGAAAAGTTTCGTGCTGGCGATTGCCTTCGTAAAGAACAGCCGCCGACTGTCCCGGCCGCTTGATCCAAGCCAGGTTCCCGGTATACCTTGCGTCGTTTTCGGGCACTGGCTTGATCCAAGTGCGTTGGTCACGGCGCCAGGTGTCCGGCTCGTTCCTGCCGACTTCAAGAACCCATGGATCCTAGTTCCCCCTCGAAAACCGGTGCGTCGACCCGTTCGCGATTCGGTCCGGCCGATGGCCGTTGGTCGGTCGCCGATCTGATCGATTTCGATGACTATGTCGATCAAGACGAACGCACGGTGCGGGAGAACCCCGCGATCCGCCGCAGCCTGGCCGAGCGCGACCGGGCCTTGTACCTCGGCGGCATCCAGGAGGCGACCGCGGGCGTCGCCGAACATTCGCCCAAGCATCGCAGCCTGACCCTTCGGCTCTGGCTGTCGGCGCGGCGCACGATGGATGACGAGGAGACGCGGGCGCGGCAGCCTGGGCAGCTCTTCGCGCGCGGGCAGCGACTGGTTACGATCGGCCTCGGTGTCGCGGGCGTGCTGATCGGCATGGCCGTCGCGGCGGCCTTGCTGAACTACGATGGCCACCGTCCGGTGAATGTCGCCTGGTTCGTCGCCTTGCTGGTCGTCTTTCAGCTGGCCCTGGCCGCTTTGACCGCAACCCTGTGGATGTCGCGCCGGTCCACGCCGGTTCGCGGGTTGGTCCGCGATTTCTCGCTGCTCTCCCATGTGATGCAGCCGCTGCTGACCCGCGCGATGCACTGGACCCAGCGTGGACGCGCCGGCGGCGCGGCGCGCGAGGCGGGCGAACAGACACTGATCAAACAGGGCCAGCTCCAGTCCCACTACGCGCTGTACGGATCGGCCTCGTATCTGCCGCTGTTGATCCCGGCGCAGGTCTTCGGCGTCGCCTTCAATATCGGCGCGGTCCTGGCCACGGTCGCGCTCGTCTGGTTTACCGACCTGGCCTTCGGTTGGGGTTCGGCACTGGATATCCGATCCGAGACGGTCCACGAGATCGCACGGCTGATCGCGCTGCCCTGGAGCCCCTTCTTCGGCGAGGGTGTCGGCTATCCGAGCCTGGCGCAGGTCGCCGGGTCGCGCATCCAGCTCAAGGACCCTCTGTTCATCTTCCAGGCCGAACACCTGCGTTCGTGGCGCTGGTTCCTGGTGCTGTCGCTCGTGACCTACGGCCTGCTGCCGCGTCTTTTGCTGCTCGCGGCCACGATGCTCGCCCAACGGCGCGCGCTGGCCCGCTTGCCCTTCTCGCATGCCCGGACCCAGGGGCTCTATGCGCGGATGATCACGCCCAATCTCGAGGCCGCGACGACCGGCAGCGGGATCGGCCCGGCGATGCCGATCCCGGCCGCGCCCGTCTCGCCGGTCCCCGAATCACCGACGGCCGCGACGGCGACGCCAACGACGAGCGCTTCGGGCATCCCGGCCGACGCTTGCGTGCTGCTGGTGCACATCGATGTCGATGAACTGCTCGACACGGGCGACCGCCCGCGATTGGAGCGGCTGCTGCGCCAGCACACGGGTTGGCGGGTCGCCCGTTCCGGCACCTTCGGCGGCAGCAGCCAGATGACCAAGCGCGCGACGGACCTGATCGGGTCGGCCAAATGGCAATCGCCACCACCACGGATCGTGCTGATCCAGGACGGCACGCAACCACCGATCACCGAGAGTCTGAGTTTCCTTAGAACCTTACGAGGCACGGTTGGACCCCAGGGCCAGATCGTCTTGCTGCTGGTCGGCGATGCGACCGAAGAAGACCGGCTACCACCCTTGAGCGATTTCGATTTCGCCGACTGGCAGCGCAAGATCGACCAAATGGGCGACCCATACCTGCGTCTCGAGATGCTGGCCCCAACTGAGAACGGAGTAGGCTAATGGCCCCCGCGATTCCAACCCTCGCCATCATGGGCCATCCCAATGCTGGCAAATCGTCCGTGGTCGCGACCCTGACGGAAAACGACCGTATCCAGATCGACAAGCGGGCCGGGACCACGACCACGCTCGACCGCTATCCGGTGGTGATCGATGGCGTCAAGGTGATCGAGTTCATCGATACGCCCGGCTTCCAGAACCCGAACTATATCCTGGAATGGTTCCAGAACCATTTGGACGAAGCGGACCTGGCGCGCGCCTTCGTCGATGTTCACGCCGCAAACCCGCTCTATGTCCATGACTGCGCATTGATGCGGCCGGTGGCCGAAGGGGCCGGGATCATCCTGGTCGTCGACGGTTCCAAACGGATCAAGGAGAAGGACCGCTGCGAGATCGAGCTGTTGCGCCTGACCGGCCGGCCGCGCATGGCGATCCTCAACAACACGACGAACGTGACCGAGCACATGGAAGCCTGGCAGGATGCCTTGAACAAGGCGTTCAATTCGGTGCGCGAGTTCAATGCCCATCGGGCTACCTACGACGAACGCATCCGGCTTCTGCAGGCGTTGAAGACGATCGACCAACGCTGGGAAGAGCGCATCGATGAGACCATCCACGCCTTCGAGCGGGATTGGGACCGGCGCATCGACCAGACGGTCACGACCATCGTCGACATGCTCAAGGAGGCGCTGACACTGAAGGTCTCGGAGGTCGTCGAGGCGTTCGACCGGTCGTCGGTCGCCGAGCGAGAGGCCGTCGAAAAGAAGCTGACTGCGTCGTTCGAGGACGGGTTGCGCAAGCTG
Source organism: Thioalkalicoccus limnaeus (assembly GCF_041197575.1). Taxonomy (NCBI): domain Bacteria; kingdom Pseudomonadati; phylum Pseudomonadota; class Gammaproteobacteria; order Chromatiales; family Chromatiaceae; genus Thioalkalicoccus; species Thioalkalicoccus limnaeus. The sequence goes on from NZ_JBDKXB010000019.1 coordinate 41,971, forward strand.
GAGGTCAGGGCCCAGGATCAGATCCGCGAACACTTCCGGCACAATGTCTGGAATCTGTCGCCGGATTCGGTCCTGGCCAAGGATCTTTTCTCACAGGAGGTCGGCCAGGCCCTGGGCCTGTCCCGCAAACAGCTCGCGATCGTCGGCATGGCGGCCGGCGCCTTCGCCGGGGCCGGGCTCGATCTGACGTCGGCCGGCGCAACCCTCGGGGCTGGCACCATCTTCGGTGCGCTCGGCGGCGGCGCGCTCGGGTTCTTCGGGCGGGATGCGCTGGCCAAGGTCGATATCAAGAAGGCCATCGGCGTCGAGCGCGTGACCATGGGCCCGGTGACCAACCAGCAGTTCCCGTTCGTGCTGCTCGACCGGGTGATCCTCTACTGCGCGCGTGCGATGAACTGGGCGCACGGCCGTCAAGCCGCCGATGAGGACGCACCGAACCGGGTGCCGGACAAGTCGCTGAACAAGGCCTTTACTGCCGAATTGGCCTCGGAACAGCACAAGGCCCTGGCCAAGTTCTTCGTTGCGGCGCGCAAGGGCAAGGACCTCGCCAAGCACGAGGAGGCCTGTCGTCAGATCATCAGGGGCGTCCTGCGCGGCTTGTCGCGAAGCGAGATCGATAGTCGGGCCAATCTCTGACGAGCCCTGGCCCGAAGCGCTGGAACAGGGCCGCCGGGCGCAGCGAGACCGCACCCGGCCACGGCGCCCGTTTGACAGACGTCCAATTTGCAAGAAACGGAGGTAAAGATGTCGCTCAACACGATAACCATGATTGCCGGGTTCTTCGTCGGTTCGCTGCTGGTTCTGATACCCGCCTTTTTTTCGTTCCGTACCCGGAGCTTCGGAAAGGATTCCATGGGTCTGATACTGATCGGGCTCGTGATGCTCGGCCTGTCGACCTGGAGCCTGGTAAAGCCGGATCGGGACACCGGATACATTCCATACGAGGCCCCGACCGAGGCCCAGTGATCGGCTGAGCACCGGCCCGGCTCCTGGCTAGATGTACCTCTTCTTCAAGACGATACACATCCTCGGCGCCGCATTGCTGATTGGCAATGCGATCATCACCGCCTTCTGGAAGATCTACGCCGATCGGACCCGCGGCCCGGCGATCGTCGCCTTCGCGCAGCGGCTCGTCACCGTCACCGACTGGGTCTTCACCGGCAGCGGGATCTTTTTGCTCGTCGTCGGCGGCTACGGGATGCTGTGGGTCAGCGGCGTCGACCCCTTCTCGCTCGGATGGCTCTTCTGGGGCCAGGCCGCCTTCTACTTCTCCGGCGTCATCTGGATCCTGTTTCTGGTCCCGACCCAGATCGCTCAGGCCCGCCAGGCCCGCTCATTCGCCGACGGCGCACCCGTGCCGACATCCTATCTGCGGCTCGGCCACCGTTGGCTGGCCTGGGGCGCCGTCTCGACGCTGCCGTTGATCCTGGCTTTCTATATGATGGTCGCCAAACCCGCCTGATCGACCGAGCTTCCGCACCATGAATCGCTTCTCGCCACCTCGCATCGAGACCGACCCCAAGCATCGCTTCCCCTGGTATGTCCGGCTGTTCCTGATCAACCAGCGCCGCCGCTATGGGCGGGAGTTGGAGCCGGCGCGTCTATGGGGCCGCACACCGAAGGTCTTCGCGGCCCTGTCCCTGCTCTACGCCGCGATGGATCGTCGCGGTTCGCCGATCGAGCCGGCCTTGCGTTCGCTGATCACGGTGCGCGTCTCGCAGATCAATTGGTGCGCCTTCTGCATCGACATCAACGGCGCGAACTGCCTCAAGCGCGGCGTGACCGAGGAGCAACTGGCCGCGCTGCCCGACCACCAGACCTCGCCGCTGTTCGATGAGCGTATCAAGGCCGCGTTGGCCTACGCCGAGGCCATGACCCACTCCGACCTCGGGGTCGATGACGCGGTCTTCGCGCGGGTCAAGGAGCACTTCGACGACGACGCGATCGTCGAGCTGACCGCGCTGGTCGCCTACCAGAACATGTCGAGCAAGTTCAACGCGGCGCTCGGCGTGCCAGCGCAAGGCTTCTGCCGGATGCCCGAGCCGAACCCGGCACCGCGCAGCGACGAATAGGCCAGCGCTGAAAGAGTCAGCGCTGGCCGTGCGACGCAGGCGCCCCACCGATACTGCCCCCCACGCGGCTGTCGGTTGAATCACAGATTGGGTGTAGGTGCAGCTCCTCGGCGTAGGTGCGGCTTCAGCCGCAACGCAATTCGGCAAGACGGCCTGGGCCGTGGCCTGCGTGCGGCTGAAGCCGCACCTACAACGAGAAATGCGGCTGAAGCCGCACCTGCAACGAGAATCGCGGCTGGAGCCGCACCTGCAACGGGCCCTGGTCGCGAGGCACCGAGGACGGCGCAGGCCGGCGCTTGCAACGCGATCCGGTGATCCCCAAGCACGGGATTTGACACCGCGGGCGGTCGCCGGCCGTCCGCCACTCGCCCGAGGGACCCGGTATGCCGTCGCTCTTCTACGCCAAACTCTATCTGCTGACCGTTCCGGTCTTCTTCGTCATCGACCTGCTGTGGCTCGGCGTCATCGCCAAGAACTTCTACCGCGAACAGCTCGCGCACCTGTTGAGCCCGACCGTCCATTGGCCGGCGGCCTTCAGCTTCTACCTGATCTACATCGCCGGGATCCTGTACTTCGCCGTCGCCCCAGCGTTGGCCGAGGACTCGCTCGCGCGGGCGCTGGTCAACGGCGCCCTATTCGGGTTCTTCACCTATCTGACCTACGAGCTCACGAACATGGCGACGCTGCCGAACTGGCCGCTCAAGGTCGTCATCGTCGACACCCTGTGGGGCGTGACCCTCTGTGCCAGTGTCGCGATGGCGAGCTTCCTGATCGGCCGTTGGCTGGCCGGATAGGCCCGTCGAATCACCGGCTAGAGCACTCGCGCTTGGCGTTTCGCCGGTCATCTAAGGCCCCTACCTCGATCTGAACCTGCACCGCGGAGACGGATCGATAGCCCGAACTTCAAGGTATCAGGGTCGTGATCAGATAACCCGTGTAGCCGACGAAGCAGACCACCAGCGCCGAGCCCTCGTAGCGATTGATCCGTCCCGGGCCGCGCAGGCCATAGCCGATCACGAACAACGAGAGCGTCAAGAGCCCCATCACGAGCAGGTCGCGCGACAGGACCTCGGGTGGCACCGCAAAGGGCTGGATGAGGCCCGCGATCCCGACCACGGCCAGCGTATTGAACAGGTTCGACCCGATGACATTGCCGAGCGCCAGGTCGTGCTCGCCCTTGCGCGCGGCGATGATCGCCGAGGCCAGCTCCGGCAACGAGGTGCCGATGGCGACGACGGTCAAGCCGATGATCAGATCCTCGACCCCGAGCGACTGCGCAATGTCGACCGCCCCCCAGACCAGCAACCGCGAGCTCGCGACCAGCAGGATCAGACCCAGGATCAACCACATCAGCGCGCGCGTCAGCGGCATCGACTGGGATACCATCGCCGAGGTGACATCGTCCGCCAGACTGTCGGCGCGCGATCGCCGCGCCTGACGGATCGTCCAGACCACCAGCCCGCCGAACAGGATCAGCAGCACCCAGGCATCGACGCGGTCCAGATGACGGTCCCACAAGAGCGCCAGGGTCAGGATCGTCGCCGCCACGAGGAGCGGCAGTTCCCTGCGCAGAACCGACGAGTGCACGAGGATCGGGCTGATCAGCGCCGTCAACCCAAGGATCAGCGCGATGTTCGTAATATTCGACCCATAGGCATTGCCGAGCGCCAGGCCTGGATTGCCGTTCCAAGCGGCCAGCGCCGACACGATCATCTCGGGGGCCGAGGTCCCGAAACCGACGATCAACATCCCGATCAGCAGGGGCGGCATGCCGAGGTGCCGCGCCGCGGCCGCCGAACCCTCGACGAACCGATCGGCACTCCAAAGCATCAGGACCAGGCCCGACGCAACAGCGAGGGAAGGCAACAGCATAAAGGGATCACATAGATGGATAACGACGGCCGACACCGTCGAGGGCCCGTCTCGCGACGAGGCGCGAAGACCGGGAGTCGCCGCGGACGAGCGCCGATCGGTTCATCGAGGACGGCCGCCGTCCGCCACGTCGACATGGGGCAAGGCCGATCGAGAATCAATCCGCCCCAAGCGCCCTCGACTCGCCCCCTGTCCGAAACCCGCCAAGCATCGGGGATTGTCATTTTTCTGACAGCGCCACCCGCCGCGCACCCGAGGATTGACCGGGCGTCATCTATGGCATAAAAACTGCTTACATTGGTTCCGAGAAGGATCCCTGGAGCCATCATGAAAGCCAAAGAGATCGCCGCGCTGCTCGATGAACCGGCCTGCGCGCACAATGCGAACAAAGAGAAATCCGGCTGTGCCCGCCTCAAGCCCGGCGCGACCGCCGGCGGTTGCTCGTTCGATGGCGCCCAGATCGCACTGCTGCCGATCGCCGATGTCGCCCACATCGTCCACGGCTCGATCGCCTGCGCCGGCAGCTCCTGGGACAACCGCGGCACCCGTTCGTCGGGCCCGACGCTGTACCGCCTGGGGTTGACCACGGACCTGACCGAGCAGGACGTGATCATGGGGCGCAGCGAGAAGCGGCTTTTCCATGCGATCAAGCAGGCGATCGACAGCTACCAGCCGGCGGCGGTGTTCGTCTACAACACCTGCGTGCCGGCGCTGACCGGCGACGACATCGGCGCCGTCTGCCGCGCCGCCGAGGAGCGCTGGGGCACGCCGGTGGTCGCCGTCGACGCCGCCGGCTTCTACGGAACCAAGAACCTCGGCAACCGCATCGCCGGCGAGACCATGGTCCAGCAGGTCTGCGGTCAACGCGAGCCGGACCCGCTGCCGCCTGGGATCGAACGCGACGACTTCCGCATCCACGATGTCAACCTGATCGGCGAGTTCAATATCGCCGGCGAGTTCTGGCACGTGTTGCCGCTGCTCGATGAGCTCGGGTTGCGCGTCCTCTGCACCCTGTCCGGCGACGCGCGCTTCCGCGAGGTGCAGACGATGCATCGCGCCGAGGTCAACATGATGGTGTGCTCCAAGGCGATGATCAATGTCGCGCGCAAGCTGCACGAAGCCTATGGGACGCCCTGGTTCGAAGGCAGCTTCTATGGCGCCGCCGACGTCTCGCGGGCCTTGCGCGATTTCGCGCGGCTGATCGCGGACCCGGACCTCAGCGACCGGACCGAGCGACTGATCGCGCGCGAGGAGGCCGGGCTCGAGGCGCGGCTCGCACCCTGGCGCGACCGCCTGCGCGGCAAACGGGCTTTGCTCTACACCGGCGGTGTCAAATCCTGGTCGGTGATCGCGGCCCTGCAGGACCTCGGCATGGAGGTCGTGGCGACCGGCACCCGCAAGTCGACCGAGGAAGACAAGGCGCGGATTCGCGAGCTGATGGGCGAGGACGCGCTGATGATCGAAGACGGCAATCCGCGCGGGTTGCTCGATCTGGTCCGTGATCGCGGCGCCGACGTGCTGATCGCCGGTGGCCGCAACATGTACACGGCCATCAAGGCCCGGGTGCCCTTTCTCGACATCAACCAGGAACGCGAATTCGGCTACGCCGGGTACGCGGGATTGGTCGAACTCGCCCGCCAACTGTGCCTGACGATCGAAAGCCCCGTCTGGGACGCGGCGCGCCGACCGGCACCCTGGCACGGATCCGCGACGGAGGCCCGGTCATGACGCCGCGAAAACCACCGCTGATCGTCAAACGCAACAAGGCCCTGTCGGTCGGCCCGCTGAAGGCCAGCCAGACCGTCGGCGCCGCGCTCGCCTTCCTCGGGCTGCGCCGGACGATCCCGATGCTGCACGGCTCGCAGGGCTGCACGGCCTTCGCCAAGGTCTACTTCGTCCGGCATTTCCGCGAACCCATCCCGCTGCAAACGACGGCGATGGATCAGGTCAGTTCGGTGATGGGCGCCGATGACAATGTCATCGAAGGTCTGCGGACCTTGTGCGCCAAGTCCCGGCCGGATCTGATCGGTCTGCCGACGACGGGCCTGGCCGAGACCCAAGGTGCCGACATCGGCCGCCTGGTCAAGACCTTTCGCCAACGCCACCCCGAATACGCATCGATCGCGGTGGTACCGGTCGCGACGCCGGATTACACGGGCTCGCTGGAAAGCGGGTTCGCACTCGCGACCGACGCCATCATCGAGACCCTGGTCCCGCCGGCCGCGCAAGCCGGCACCCGGCCAGGGAGGCGACCGCGGCAGGTCAATGTGCTCGCCGGTCCCCATCTGACACCCGGTGACCTCGAGGCGCTCAAGGAGCTGATCGAATCCTTCGGTCTGACGCCGCTGGTGTTGCCGGATCTGTCCGACTCGCTCGATGGACATCTGACTGCCGAGGATTACAGCCCGCTGACGATCGGCGGAACCCCGGTCGGCGAGGTCGCCCAGGCCGGCGACGCCCGCGCGACACTGGTCATAGGCGCCGCGATGAACCAGCCCGCGGACCGGCTCGCGGCCTTGACCGGGGTGCCCGATCACCGCTTTGCGCACCTGATGGGCCTCGCCGCCGTCGACGCCTTGGTGGGCACACTCGCCGAACTCGCGGAGCGGCCGGTCCCGGAGCGGCTCGAGCGACAGCGCGCCCAGCTCCAGGATGCGATGCTCGACTGCCATTTCATGCTCGGTTTGACCCGCATCGCGCTGGCCGGCGATCCCGATCTGCTGGTCGGCTTCAGCGAGCTGCTCGACTCGGTCGGTGCCGAGACGGTCGCCGCTGTCGCACCGACCTCGGCTCCGTCGCTCGAGCGGGTGATCTGCGACCAGGTCAAGATCGGCGACCTCGAGGACCTCGAGCGCCTCGCGCGCGAACGCGACGCGGCGCTCTTGATCAGCAACTCGCATGCGGTCGACAGCGCCCAGCGTCTGGGGATACCGCTGCTGCGCGCCGGTTTCCCGCAATATGACCTGGTCGGCGGCTACCAGCGGACCTGGATCGGCTATCGCGGAACGCGCGCGACCCTGTTCGATCTGGCCAACCTGATGCTGAGTCATGAACAGGGCGCGGTCCGTCCCTATCGCTCGCGGCTCAAACAATGGCCCGAATCCGAGCGCGAGGTGGCGGCCTAGCCGATGGCCGCGCCATCCCGCGACACCGCTCCCCGCGAAGGTTCTCGGATGGCCTTGGCGCGACCGTCGGCGAGAAGGATTTCGCCGTCGAGCCTACAGGGAGGTATTCACGGCGTGTCGCGGCAAGGCCATGCGAGGACCGAGCAGCCCCCGATGTCGGGTTACGCTGCGCTAACCCGACCGACGAGCGCTGGTGTGCGAGGGGGCTATTCGCGAGGTGTCGCGACAGGGCCATACGGGTCTCGGAACCATCGAAGGATAAGCCCACGGAGCACGTGACATGGCATTGGAACGACGACTCAAGGTGCTGTCCGGTGGCGCGGTGCTCGAGGCACCGTTGCCGGGGATGAAGGTCGCCTTCGCGAGCAGCGACATGCGGCTCGTCGATCAGCACTTCGGTGCCGCAACGGCCTTCGCGATCTACGCCCTGGACGCCGACCGCTGCGGGCTGGTCGAGGTCGCCCAGTTCGAGGCCCCGGCGATGGACGGCAACGAAGACAAGCTCGCGGCGCGGATCGCCGCGCTCGAAGGCTGCGCGATCGTCTACTGTCAGGCCGTCGGTGCGTCTGCGATCGGCCAGCTCCTGGCCCGCGGCATCCAGCCGATCAAGGTCGGCGCCGCGGCCTCGGTCTCCGGCCTCCTCGATGAATTGCGGCTCGAGTTGCGCCGCGGCCCCGAGAGCTGGCTGGCCCGGGCGCTGGCCCGACATCGGCCGAAGACCGAACGGCGCTTCGACGCGATGGAGGCCGACGGCTGGCACGAATGAGCCTCTCCGAGCCCCGGGCTCAACAGGTTCGACAGGCCCCTTTATTTGATCGTCTCGATCGAGACATTGACAACCGACAGAGGCAATTGACGATGCAAGAGCAAGAGTTGGCCATCTCCGACAACGACCCGGTCCTGGGTTCGCAGTTCGCGATCGAGCTGGTGCGCCAGATGCGCGCGATCGACCCCTACGGGACCTATGACGATTGGCCGGCGCACAAGATTCTCGACCCCTTCGTCTTGACCAAGGAGCGCCTGCGCGAACTGCCCCTCGTCGGCGATCCCGACGAGATCGTCGTCGCCCGGGTGCAAGCCTTCTACAACGCGATCGCGGCGCTGGTCGAGGCCGAGTGCGGACTGCGCGCGACCACCTTCTTCAGCTTGAGCCACGAGGGCTTCGGCCGCGCGCTGATGACGGTCGGCAAGCTGGTCGTCATGGACCGCGCGCTGCGCGACGTGCACCGCTTCGGTTTCCCAAGCGCGTCGAAGATGAAGGATGAGGCCGACAAGCTCTTGTCGGTCGCGCTCGAGATCATCGGCGAGCACCCGCGCGTCGCCGGCATGTGACCGACCCCGGCGCCCCGATTCCCACGCGGCGGCGCCGCGCTGAACCATCCATCGCCTTCACGAGCCTCGAACCAGGTAGTGCAGAACATGAGCCATATCACCGGCATCACCCGTGGCGGAGCCCAATGGGTCCCCGCCTTCGTCGTCAGCCTCGACTGGAATCGGTGCATCGGCTGCGGCCGCTGTTACAAGGTCTGTCCCAGGGACGTCTTCGAACTGGTCGATCGCGAGGATCTGGAGCTCGACGACCTCGATGATGACGACGGTTTCTCCGATGACACCAGCATGGTCATGAGCGTCAAGGACCTGCTCGACTGCATCGGCTGTCAGGCCTGCTCACGTGTCTGTCCGAAGGGCTGCTTGTCGCACGCACCGCACGCGTTGGCGGCCTGACGGCCTCGCCCCGCGCGACCGACGCCGTCACCGAGAATCGCGCGCGGCCAACCGTGCGGTTTCGAGCTCGAGCCAAGCCGCCAGCGTGCAGGCCACCGACCAAGCCTGCGCCGGGGCACCCTTTGGGCGGTGCGGCGGATCGCCATCGAAGATCTCGCTGATCGTACCCAGCCCGGCATCGCCGAGATGGTCGGCGAACGGTTCGAGCCGGTCTTGAGCGGACGCGGCATCGCCGGTCACGCGGTACTCGGCCAACGCGAAATGACCGAGCAGCCAGGCCCAAGCGGTACCCTGATGGTAAGCACCGTCGCGCTGCCGGACATCGCCCTGGTAGGTCCCGACATAGGCCGGATCGGCCGGGCTCAATGAGCGCAGGCCATAGGAACAGGCCAGGTGTGTCGCGCACTCGGCGACCACGGCGGCCTGCTCGGTCGGCGCCAACGGCGAGTGCCGCAGGCTCACGGCCAGCACTTGATTGGGGCGGATGCTCGGATCATCGCCGGCCGGGCCATCGAGCAGATCGTACAGACCGAGGCCCGGACCGCGCCGATAGCGGGCAAAGCCGAGCGCGGCCCGGTCGGCCAGGTCCAGATAGGCGGTCGCGGATTCACCGAGCTCGGCCGCGAGCTCGGCCAGCGACCGCAGCGCGTTGTACCAGAGGGCGTTGACCTCGACCGGCTTGCCGCGCCGCGGGGTCACGACCCAGTCCCCGACCTTCGCGTCCATCCAGGTCAAGGCCAGGTCGGCGTCTCCGGCTTGGATCAGGCCATCGCGCGGATCCATCGCGATCCCATGCCGGGTGCCATCGCGGTAATGCGCGATGATCGCCTCGAGCACCGGAAACACCCGACGCAACGCGGCCCGATCGCCCGTCGCAGCCAGATAGGCACGCCAGGCCTCGATGTACCAGAGCGCGGCATCGACCGTGTTGTAAGCCGGCCGCTCGCCATGGCCCGGGAAATGGTTCGGCAGCAGCCCCCCGTCGACGAGACCGGCGTAGGTCTCGAGGATCTGTCGCGCGAGTGTCTCGCGGCCGGTCGCCAGCGCCAACCCGGGCAGCGCGATCATGGTGTCGCGCCCCCAATCGCCGAACCAGGGATAGCCGGCGATCACCGAATGACCCTGCGCGTTGCCACCGATCGGCCGTTCGATCAGGAAGCTGTCGGCCGCCAAGATCAATTGTGCAACCCAGTCCGGCGCCGCGCGCAACGGCGCGTGGACCGACTGGGCGCCGACCAGGAGGGCACAATCGCGCCGCAGGACGGCCTCGAGCCCGGTCTCGAGGTCGAGGTTCGGTTGCCCTTCGAGGCTCGCGACCAAGCCGCACCAGCGGCCGGGTTCGAGCCGCAGATCACAGCGCCCGACCCGCAGGTGATGGTCGGTATCCTCGAGGCCCCGGTCGCGTTCAGCAGGCAGATCCAGGCGTTCGATCCAGATCCCTTCCGCCGCGACGGTCCCACCGACGGCGATCAGTTGCAAGCTGGTCCCACCCTGGAGTCCAACCGCCAGGCGATCATCGGCCACCCGGACCTCCGGATCCATCCAGCGCAGGCGGGAGACCTGATGGTGATCGCGATCGGCGACCAGCAGCGCGACCCGCAGGATCGGCGGCGCGCGATCGGCAGCCCGATGCAGGCGCCAGGCGATCACCGTAGTGTGTTCGCCATGCGGCATCCACACGCACTGTTCGAGCAACCAGTTGCCGACGGCGTACCGCCAGACCGGCAGGCGCCCGACCAGCCGGAATTGCTCGATCTGGACATGTCCGGTCGGCTCGCGATGGCCACCGGCCCAGCCATTCGTGAACAGGGGCACCACCCGACTGCCGTCGATCAGGGTCGCATCGGCCTTCGCCAGCACCAGGCGGCGCCCGAGCGGGGGATCGATCGGCGCCACCAACAGACCGTGGTAGCGGCGCGTCAGAGCGCCGCCGACGGTCCCGGACGCATAGGCGCCGCGCCCGTTCGCCAGCCACCATTCGCCGCGCTCCGCACTCGCCGCCTCCCCGCAATGGGCGCGGCCATGGCGAATCCATTCGGGCAGCCCGGACGGTGGATCGCCGACCACCGCGATCAGGCCTCGATGCCGCCGGACACGCCCGCTACGGGATCGCCGGCGACGCCCGCCGCCAGCGCAACCGGCCGCATGGCCGGTTCGCGACGGATGCGTCCCCGACGACACGCCGCGGCCATGGTTGAAATCGGTATCCCGGGGCGTATCTGCGCTGGAAAGACTGCTGCGATCTGGAGGTGGTCCATGTCGACTCCGTTCTGTTGGTTCCGCTTCACGGCCTTTGCGCTGCTCGGCTGGCTGCTGACTGCGAACGCAACGGCCGCGGGACAGGTTTGCGACGATGAGGCTCGAACCGAGTCCCCGCCGAGTCGTTTCATCGTTCTCGAGCAACACAGCGTCGAGGACACGACGACCGGTCTCCAGTGGAAGCGTTGCAGCGAAGGCCAGGACTGGTCCGGGGGAACCTGCACTGGCGCGGCGCTGCGTCTGAATTGGCACCAGGCCCTGGCACACGCGGAAGGTTCGAGTTTCGCCGGCCACCGGGACTGGCGCCTCCCGACGCGCGAGGAGCTCGCCTCGATCGTCGAGCCGGCGTGCGTCGAGCCGGCGATCGACCTGGCCGTGTTTCCGGGCACCCCGAGCTATGCCTACTGGTCGGCAACGCCATTCGAATACTTCGTTCGTCTTGCCTGGGGCGTCTATTTCAACTCGGGGCGGACCGGCTACAGCCCGCGGGACTTCGGCTATTTCCACGTCCGTCTGGTTCGAGACACCGACTGAAACACGCACCGGCCTTTCGCTGACCCGATCGCCCGGCCCGGACCGGGCGCGGCCATCAGGCTCCGCGACGGGTCGCCGGGCCCGCCGCACGTCGCTCAGAAGGAGCGGCTCCAACTGATCTCGATGTCCTTTTGCTCCATGAAGACCGAGCCGGTCTGGCTACCGGTGATGTTCTGGTTCTGCCCGCGGATCTCCTCCTTCGGCATGTAGGCGAACGACAGGCTGAATTCGTCGCGCGCCGTCGGCCGATAGCTCGCGCCGAGCGTGTAGTGCCAACGGACGGTGGCCGGGGCCAAGACATTGAACAGGGCCTGCCCGCTCGGTGCGAACTCGCTCGCGTGGCTGACGCCGGCCCGCAGGGTCACGGCCGGATCGACATCCCAACTGGCACCGAACTTGACGATATCCATGTCCTTCCAGCCGAAACCGAGGCCATTGGCGCCCCCGAGACAGAAATTCGCCTTGGGGCCAGGACCGAAGCAGGGCTGGATGTCGAGATTATTGGAATTCGCGATGGCGCGGATGTCGCTGTAGAAGATCCGCTGATAGTCGAAACCGACGACCAGGGTCGGTAGAGCCTTGTACGCCAGCCCCAGGTTCAGCATCGCCGGCACATCGAAGCGACCCTCGTCTGCGAACAACCCCTTGTAGTCGTCGAACGCGGTCATCCAGATCTGGCTCCGATACGAGGCCCCGAGCGTCAACTCCTCGGTCAGGTTGCCGATCCAGCCGAGATGGAGGCCGACGCCGTAGGACCAATCATCGCCGTTGTTCGAGACCCGGTCCGGATACAGCGACGCGCCGCGGAAGGGTTCGAGGCCCTCCGCCCGGAAACGCTGGACGGCGAAGACTGGCGCGATGCCAACCGCGTGGCTGGCATTGAGCCTGTAGGTGACAGGGACCTGGATGAACAACTGCTCCAGATTGACACCGGTCGGGCGCGTCGCCGTAAAGACCCCATTCGGATTCGCATTGTTCGGCGCGGTCCCGGTCGGGTCGAAACCGATCGGATTCCCGGCCATGTCGACGGTCGTGTTGGGCGGCAGCGCGAAGTTCTCCCACACGGCCCGCTCGGCGTACTTGGTGTTCATGCCGCCATTGCCGACGAGACTGAAGCCCACTGTCATGCGATCGTCGACCACATGGTTGTAGCCGATGTTCGGAATCAGGAACCAGTCCAGACGGCTTTCGTACCGCCCCGGCGTGACGAAGGGCCCAGTCGGCCGACCGTCCGGTGTCCGCCCGAAATCGTCGTTCGCCTGGTAACCGCGGTCGGACGGGCTGAAGAAAGCGATGCCGACGTCAAGACTCTGGCCCACCAGGGCAAGCCCGGCCGGGTTGACCGCCGAGACCAGGGTATCCTGCGGGAAGGCGACCGCCACCCCGGCCATCGCCTTCGACTTGGCCCCCCAGCCGTGCGCGAAATAACCGTTGGTCGCGATCGCCGAAGCCGGTAGCAACGCGGCAACGACGCTCGCGACCAACAGGTTTCGCTTGATAGGTGACGACATGCCCCGCTTCTCCTGTGGTGAGATGTTTGACCGATTCGTGACAGATCAGCACAGGGAAGGATGGTGTCTGTACCACCGTCCGTTGTCAAACCATTCAATCATTGAGATTTTTTGTGACCGACCGACTCGGCGGCCGGCGCCCCGGTGAACCCGAAGGTCACCGGTACCCGCAGATAGAACAGGCTGAGGCCTTGCGCCTCGATGTGCGCCAGAAACCGGTCGGCCTCGTCATCGGTGACGACGAAACCCACCTCGACCGGCAACTCGCCGGCCAATTCGAAGAAACGGTCTTCGTGCAACCGGCCATGACGCCCGAAGCCGGCCATGGCCCGAAAGGCCGAACCACCATGCAAGCCAAAGCTCCGAGCCTCCTCGAGCAGCCATTCGTGCACCAGCTTGCGTCGATGACGGCGATTCTCCGCCGTGTAGAATTTCAGAAACGAACCCTGCATCGCGCCCTCCCCAGCATTCAACCTCGCGTCATCAAGAAATGGCCCAGCGCCAGCCCAAGGGCCGTCATCGACAACGAGCCGATCAGATGCGCCGCGATCGTGCCCAGAGCCCACAGGTAGTCACCGCGCGTGTAGAGCCCGACCACCTCGGCCGAGAAGGTCGAAAAGGTCGTAAGGCCTCCGAGAAACCCGGTGATGATCAGCAGACGCACCTCCGGGGCCAGCCCCGGATGCCGCGCAAACCAGGCGATCGCCACCCCGACCAGCAAACCGCCCAACAGATTGGCCGCCAGGGTGCCGAGCGGCAACGACGGCAGCACCGGATTCAGGTGGCTGCCGAGCACCCAGCGGAGCAGGGCTCCGAGCCCCGCGCCGATGAAGACGAAGATAGCCGCGTAGCTGGACAAGTTCGGGGCCTCGAGGAGTCGCTGACGAATGGGCCGTCCGTCTCAGGCGCTGGACCTGCTCGTAGCGCGCCGCTCCGACCCGGTCGCGTTTCGCCAATTAACCCACTCTATGAGCGTTAAAATTATATTGATCATTTCAGATATGTTCCGGAACTACAATGGGTCTTTCCACGAAGCTGCGCATAACGGAGACCAGTAACAGATGTTGACCAGCAACCCCTTCTCCGAGCTTTCGTCGTTGATACCGCCCGCCGGTATGCAGACCTATGTGGTCGTGATGTTCCTATTGGTCGTGGGCGCGACGATTCTCGATGTGATACACAAGAAGAGCGCGAAGTATTTCTTCGAGAAGATGAAGACGGCCAAGGAACGCAGAGCGCAACCGCTCAGCTCGGCAACGGTCGTCTCGGTCTCGGTGAAGACGGTCGTGCACGACATCCTGACCTCCGCCGAATTCGACAACCCACAGCGCCGCAAGGCCCATCTGCTGACGATGTACGGCTTCATCCTGTTCGTCGTAACGACGGTCATCATGATCTTCAGCTATCCGACCCCCGAGACGCCGACGCCGGCGCTGGTGGCGCTGCTGTGGCACGTCGGCGCGCTGATGGTATGCGTCGGTGGCTACTGGTTCTGGTTCAAGATGCGCGTCGACGTCGCCGCCGAAGGCCACAAATGGTATCGCCTGATACCCGCCGATCTGTTCATCCTGTCGCTGCTCGCGACGACGACCCTCGCGCTGATCTGGTCCCTGTTCGGGGGCACGTTCCTGTTCGCGCTGTTCATTTTCGCCAGCACCGTCCTGTTCGGTAGCGTGTTCTGGTCGAAGTTCGCGCACATGTTCTTCAAGCCCGCGGCCGCCTTCCAGAAGCGCTTCGCGGAGGCCGACGGTTCGCGCGACAACCTGCCGGAACCCGCCGACAAGCCCGCGCAATTCGGTCTCGGCATCAAACGCGACCTGCCGCGCCATTATTGATCGCGGATCGCGAGGATGAGCCGATTCACTGGCTGATGGTCCGAACGGACCACCGATCAGCCCTCACACGGGAGACAATACAGTGCCAACCTTCGTCTATATGACCCGCTGCGATGGCTGCGGGCATTGTGTCGACATCTGTCCGTCGGACATCATGCACATCGACCCGACCTACCGGCGTGCGTTGAATATCGAGCCGAACATGTGCTGGGAGTGTTACTCCTGCGTCAAGGCCTGTCCGCAGCACGCGATCGACTGCCGCGGCTACGCCGATTTCGCGCCGCTCGGCCATAGCGTCCGCGCGCTGCGCGAGGAAGAGAAGGGCACGATCGCCTGGAAGATCAAATTCCGCGACGGCCGCGTCAAGGACTTCCTGTCACCGATCACGACCCAGCCCTGGGGCGAGAAGATCCCGCGGCTCGCCGAGCTCGAGGTCCCAGACAAGGCCGCCCTCGACTCCCCGCTGTTGTGCCATGAGCCGGAGGCCCTGAAGATCGAGAGCGGCCTGCCGACGATCAGCAAAGACAAGTTCAAGCAGGGAGTCTATTACTGATGGCCAAGTTCAACACCGTTTTCGAAGAATGCGACATCCTCGTCGTCGGCGGCGGCATGGGCGGCACGGGTGCCGCCTACGAAGCCCGTTACTGGGGCCGTGACCTGAAGATCGTCGTCGCCGAGAAGGCCAACATCGACCGCAGCGGCGCGGTCGCCCAGGGCCTCTACGCGATCAACTGCTACATGGGCACCCACTGGGGCGAGAACCAGCCCGAGGATCATGTGCGCTACGCCCGCAACGACCTGATGGGCATGGTGCGCGAAGACCTCGCCTACGACATGGCGCGCCATGTCGACTCGGCGGTCCACAAGTTCGAGGAGTGGGGCCTGCCGCTGATGCGGGATCCGAAGACCGGCCGCTATCAGCGCGAGGGCAAGTGGCAGATCATGATCCACGGCGAGAGCTACAAGCCGATCGTCGCTGAGGCCGCGCGCAAGTCCGCGGACAAGATCTACAACCGGATCATGGTCACTCATCTGCTGATGGACGAGAGCAAGGCGAACCGCGTCGGTGGCGCCATCGGCTTCAATGTCCGCACCGGCGACCTGCACGTGTTCAAGGCCAAGTGCGTGATCGTCGCTGCCGGCGGGGCCTCGCACATCTTCAAGCCGCGCTCGGTCGGCGAGGGCATGGGCCGCACCTGGTACGCGCCCTGGAGCAGCGCCTCGGCCTACGCCCTGCCGATCATGGCCGGGGCCAAGATGACGCAGATGGAGAATCGCATCGTCCTGTGCCGCTTCAAGGACGGCTACGGCCCGGTCGGCGCCTACTTCCTGCACCTGAAGACCTACACGCAGAACGCCTACGGCGAGAACTACGAGAAGACCTGGTACGAGCACACCAAGGCGATGGTCGGTGAGTACATCGATCACCACCCGACGCCGACCTGCCTGCGCAACCATGCCTTCATCGAGGAGATGAAGGCCGGCCGCGGGCCGATTCACATGGTCACGACCGAGGCCTTCCAGGACCCGCACAAGGAGACCGTCGGCTGGGAGAACTTTCTCGGTATGACGGTCGGTCAGGCCGTCGTCTGGGCCTCGCAGGACATCGATCCGAAGTACATCAACCCGGAGCTCACCACGTCCGAGCCCTACGTCATGGGCTCGCACGCGACCTGCTCGGGCGCCTGGGCGAGCGGCCCCGAGGACCTCTCCCCGGACGAGTACTTCTGGGGCTACAACCGGATGATGACGGTCGAAGGGCTGTTCGGCGCCGGTGACGCGCTCGGCGGCACGGCCCACGCCTTCTCGTCCGGCTCCTTCACCGAGGGCCGGCTCGCCGCGAAGGCCGCGGTCAAGTACATCCGCGATCATCAGAACGAGCAGATCCGCATCTCCGACAAGCAGATCGAGGATCTTCGCAACGAGATCTACAAGCCGCTGGAGCACTACCAGATCTACCGCAACGAGATCGTCGCGGGTACCGTGTCACCGAGCTACATTCTGCCGATCCATGGGCTCCAGCGTCTCGAGAAGATCATGGACGAGTACGTCGGCGGCATCAGCGTCAATTACATGACCAACGAGCCGTTGCTGAACTTCGGTCTTCAGAAGCTGCGCATCCTGCAGGAGGACCTCGAGAAGATCGGCGCCGAGGACTTGCACCAGTTGCAGCGTGCCTGGGAGCTCAAGCACCGCACGATCGCCTCCGAGTGCGTGACGCAGCACACGCTGTTCCGCCAAGAGACCCGCTGGCCCGGCTATTATTACCGCGGCGACTACCTGCGGCTCGACGACGACAACTGGCACGTGCTGACCCTGTCCCGCCGCGACCCCGAGTCCGGCGAATGGACGATGGAAAAGGCGCCCGTCTATCACATCGTCGACT
>NZ_JBDKXB010000020.1:0-58539 GCF_041197575.1 Thioalkalicoccus limnaeus
GCTCGGCCCGGATGGGACCGGCTCCGCGTGCGGATTGGCACCGGCCAGCGGGCTCGGCGGCGGGGTGGTCGAGCCTGATGATGGCGGCGACTCTGCCGCTGGAGGTATCGGGCGTGCCGGTGGTACCACAGGCGCCCTGGCGCCGGGGGGGACGCTGGGCTGTGCCACCGCTCGTTGAGCCTGCGCCGCGCCGACGGTCGACCGGCCCCTGGTTCGTTCCTTCGGCCCCTCGGGCGGGGGCGCAACGGGCGACGGCATCGACGGTATGCCGGGCGCCGGTGGTGGACTCGGCCATGCCGGTCCTGCTGGGACCTCGGCCAGACTGGCGAGCCACTGCGGTGCTCGGCGCTGCACCAGTTCGACCCAGTGCCGCGGGGGACCGCCGGCGGGCTCGGTGGTGACCGTTCGATGCTCGTCGGTGTCGCCTCCGGCCGGGCGCCCCGTTGGCGTGCCGACTGGATCGCGCGATGCAGTCCGTACGCTGGCCGAATCGGACAAGCGTTCGGCCAAGCCCTGCAACAGCGTCGCGACCCAGAGCTTAAGCCGCGCCAGCATTGGCGACACGCTCCAGCGTCTCGGCTACCAGCGTCACCCGCTCGATCGCCGCTTCGCTGCCCAACGCATCGAAACTGGCACCGTTCCAGCTGCAGGGCCAGACTTGCGTCAGATTGTAACGGACCACCTCGCGGTTGCCGTCGGGGCTCAGCGAGATCACGGCGGCATTGCGCTTCTCGACTCGGCCATTGATCGCCGTCATCAGCCATTGCCACATCTCGCCGGACGTCGTCACACCCCAGCTCAGCGTGATCCGAGGATAGCGGACCAGTCCCGGCAGGGTGCGCACATTCGCCGCATCGCCGCCCTCGCGGTATTCGATCACGTCGATGTCGACACCGAGGGCGCTGATCTGCGTGAAGTAAGCGACCCGTACGCCCTGGAGCTCGAAGACGAAGTTGTAGACGCGCAACAGATTGCGTTCGTCAGCCATGGTTCCGCTCCTCTAACTTAGGCCCCTTCGACCTGGGTTCCACCGGACCACTGAGTCACCTGGAAGACGACGAACTCGGCCGGCTTCGATGGACAGAGCCCGATATCGATGATCAGTTGTCCGTTGTCGACCGCCTCCGGCGGGTTGTTCTCGGCGTCGCACTTGACGAAGAAGGCCTCCTCGGCGCGGCTACCGACCAGCGCCCCGGTGCGCCATTGCATGCGCAAGAAGTTGCTGACATCCCGTACGACCGATTGGCGGAGCATCGCATCGTTCGGCTCGAACACGGTCCAGTTCGTGCCTTCGCGGATCGACTCCTTGATGAAGTTCAACAGCCGGCGGACGTTGATGTAGCGCGACTCGCTGGCCTCGGGGGCCAGGGTCCGCGCGCCCCAGACCCGGATCCCGTTCGCAATGGTGCGGATGCAATTGACTCCCTTGCGATTGAGCTCGGCCTGTTCGGCGTGCGTGACGGCGTATTCGAGGCCAATCGCGCCTCGGACCAGTTCATTGGCCGGTGCCTTGTGCACGCCCCGCGTCGCGTCGACGCGGGCGTAGATTCCGGCGACATGGCCCGACGGTGGCGCCGCGACGATGCCGCGGCCGAACTCCGCAGGTTCGTGCGTCCGAATCCATGGGAAGTAGAAGGCGCCGTAGCCTGAGTCCGAGTCGCGCGGGCGCAGTCCCGATCGTGGCCGTGACCTGGGCGAGGGTTCGCCGTCCGCCTCCACCGTCGGAGGGGCCTGGTTCTGGGACATCTCCTTGAGCCGATCCGTGTCGTCGACCTTCAAAGGCGCGTCGAGCACGGCCACGCGATCCCCGAGGGCCTCGCAGTGACTCAACAGCTGATCGTAAGAGCCGCTGTCCGTGTAGCCTGGTGCCGCAACGATCGCGATCTCGTCGATCGGTTCCAGGCAGGCCAAACCGGTGCGACGCTTGGTGTCACCGGCGATGCTGTTGCCTTCGCCGACATTGACGACATAGCAACGCGTGCCGCCATTCACGAAGAACCCGAAGACGGCTCGAGCCAAGTCGGTCGCCTTGTCTCCCTCTTGGACGAAGGTCCGCACGAATTGCGACCAATTGTGGCAGGCGACGGGTTCGTTGAGATTTCGCGTGCGGCTCGGGGCCACCCCGAGAAAAGCGGCGGTGCTGGTGCCGACCCCCCCGATCGGCCGGGGCCCTCCCGGCACCTCGATCACATATACGCCAGGTGTGCTGGGGACGTTGACCATATCAGCCCTCCTCGATGTCGAAGTGGATGACTAGCGGGGCCGCGTGGCCTGACAGGCTGGCAAGTGGGACCGTCCGCTCGAGCCCGCGGGCGCGAACCCTGAGCGAGCCCGACGCGAGACCAGTCGGGAGCGACGCGAACCGAAACCAACCCCCGTGGTCGGTGCGGGTCGCAAGCCGCAGCGCTGGCACGGCGACCTCGGCCCCGCTGAGCGGGATCGCACCAGTTCCCAGGACGCGACCAGAAAGGGCTGTGACCGCGATCTCTCGGACTTTGGCTAGCTCGCGGATCCGGGGGGTTGCCGGTGTCCGCCGTTCGACCTCGACGCGCAACCGGACGGTGAAACCGGGTCGCGGCGGCAGGCCGAAGGCCTGCCATAGCGTCGCCTCGATCGGTCCGAGCTCGACGTCGAAGTCGGTGCATTGCAGGGCCGCGACGACCAAGTCTCCGAGTAGCTGGTGCTCGACCGCGGGCGATTGGCCCCATACCGTCAGCAGATACCGAACGGACAGGCACAACGGGGGGTGTGGAGACGGACTGGTGGCAGGCGACGGGAGCAGATCCAGCAGGTGGACCCAGATGGTTCCTTCGTCGGGATGGTCGCGGGGTGGCGCAAACGACACCGCGGGGCCTACCAGCACCGTCCTGATCCAGGTCTCCAGACGCTGATTCGCCGTGACGATCACCGTTAACCCCTGCGCAGTGCGACGGATGGCGACAGCTGGATCGCCCGACCGGAGCGCGAGTAGCTGATCACTGGGTACCCACAACCTGCGGCCACCACGGACTAAGCGTAGACGGAGGAAACCCATTGCGCAATGGCGATGTCGGCGCGGTTCCGCGAACACTCAGAGGGGAATCCCCGGCACCTTCCGTGGTCTTCCGAGCGCTTCCGTGGCAAAATATCCCCTTGGATGGGGGAGGGCGCGCACGCGCCGCTGCTGATCGGCGCCCCGGGCTGCGTGCCGGAGACACGGCCCATGGGGCGGCCGGACAGGGACGCGACAGGACAGTAGGTAAGTCATGATGCCAGGCACCTCGAACATCACCCAGGCCCACCGGGACTTCGACACCGGCGCCCCCTGGTACGTGGTCCAGACCAAGCCGCGCCAGGAACGACTCGCCGTTACCCACCTGGCGGAGCAGGGCTATCACACCTACCTGCCGCTGCACGCTTGCTGGAAACGCCGCCAGCGCCGCTGGACCCGCATCCGCGAGGTCTACTTCCCACGCTACGCCTTCTTCAGTCCGGCGGATCCCCAGCACAGCATCGCCCCCGTCCGCAGCACCTGCGGCGTCACGCGGCTGGTCCGCTTCGGCAACATCCCGGCCACCATCGACCCCCGGGTCCTGCGGGAACTGCACATCCTGGAACAGACCCTGCACCGCTTGGATCAGGACACCACCATCAGCCTCTTCAAGCCTGGCGACCCCGTTCGGCTGACCGATGGTCCCCTGGCCGGCCTCACCGGCATCATCTCCACCTGCGCCAAGGATCGCGTCACCGTCATGATGATCCTCCTGGGCCAGAACAGCCCCGTCACCGTCCCGATCGACAGCCTCATTCACACAGCCGCGTAACCCATCGGAAACCCTCGCCCGGCACATCGCGCCGGCCGCTGACAGGATTGATCAGCTACGGATTTTCCCGGACGAATACCCAAAGCCACGGATGGACGCGGATCAACACGGATGGAAGAAAACGTCCAGGGCCGGCGGGTGTCTCGGTCAGGTCCTGAAAGCGACCTGGAGGAAGGGTAGGATCATCAGCGCGGCGATCGCCGCGACGGCCGCGAAATAGAACAGCACCCGGGCCGGCTCGCGTCGGATGCGTTGGGCCAGCGTATCGAGTTCGCCGCGCGCGCGGGCCGCCTCGTGCTCGGCCCGCACGCGGGCGCCGCGCTCGGCCTGGTACGCGTCGAGCAGGCGCCGCGCGGCCGGAAACTGGCGGCGGTCCTCGAGCCAGATGCCACCGACCGTGATGCCCCAGCGATTGGGCGGGGTCTCGTAGTAGGCGATCTGGTGGCGCTCGAGCAGCTCGCGGACCTCTTGGGCCTCCTCGTCGGTCACGTAACGCAGATTCATCAACAGCTTGGTCATGTCTTCCTCGATGTCTCCGCCACCCCTGTCGCACCGTCTCGCCGGTGCAGGATCAAGTAGATGGCCGGGATCACGAACAGACTCAACAGCGGGGCCGTGATCATGCCGCCGACCATCGGGGCCGCGATCGGCCTCATGACCTCGGAGCCGACTCCGACCCCGAGCAGGATCGGCAGCAGTCCGGCGAAGATGGTCGCGACCGTCATCGCCTTCGGCCGCACACGCATGACCGCGCCTTCGACGATCGCCTCGACCAGATCGGGCTCGTCACGCAGCTGACCGGCCGCGCGCCGATCGCGCACCGCGTTGTTCAGGTAGACCAGCATGATGACGCCGAATTCGGCGGCGACGCCGGCCAGCGCGATGAAACCGACGGCGACGGCCACCGACAGGTTATACCCCAGCAGATAGACGAGCCAGACCCCGCCGACCAGCGCGAAGGGCAGCGACAGCATCACGAGCAGCGCGGTGCTGGTCGAGCGGAAGGTCAGGTACAGCAGCAGAAAGATCGAGGCCAGCGTGATCGGCACGATCTGTGCCAGCCGGGCCTGGGCGCGCTGCATGTATTCGTACTGGCCCGACCAGGCGATCGAGTAGCCCGGCGGCAGCCCGACCTGATCGCGCACGACGGCCTGGGCCTCGGCGATATAGCGGCCGAGATCGCGCCCACGGATGTCGACGAAGACCCAGCCGTTGAGGCGCGCGTTCTCGCTGCGCAGCATGTCGGCACCGTCGACGATCCGGATCTCGGCGATCTGGCCGAGCGGGATCTGGGCGCCGGTCGGCGTCACGATCGGCAGCTCGCGCAGCTTCGGCAGGTCGTCGCGCTGCTCGCGCGGGAAGCGGACATTGACCGGGTAGCGCTCGAGGCCCTCGACGGTCTGGGTCACGGTCACGCCGCCGAGCCCGGCCGCGACGATTTGATTGATGTCGCTGATGTTGAGCCCGACGCGCGCCGCGGCCACCCGGTCCGGAAGGATCTCGATATAGCGGCCCTGAGCGACCCGCTCGGCGTAGGCCGAGGCGGTGCCCGGCACCTGCATCAGGGCGCGCTCGACGGCCGCGCCGATGCGCTCGATCTCGGCCAGGTCCGGTCCGGCGATCTTGACCCCGACCGGGGTCTTGAGGCCGGTCGCGAGCATGTCGATCCGGGTCTTGATCGGCATGACCCAGGCATTGGCCAGCCCGGGCACCGCGACCAGCGCGTCGAGCTCCGCGATCAGATCCGCGAGCGTCAGGCCCGGGCGCCATTGATCGCGCGGCTTGAGCTGGATCACCGTCTCGATCATCGTCAGCGGGGCCGGATCGGTCGCGGTGTCGGCCCGCCCGGCCTTGCCGAACACGCGCTCGACCTCCGGCAGGCTCGCGATCAGGCGGTCGGTCTGCTGCAACAGCTCCGCCATCTTGCCGATCGAGATCCCCGGCAGCGTGGTCGGCATGTACATCAGATCGCCTTCGTCGAGCTCCGGCATGAACTCCGAGCCGAGCCCGCGATGCCAGTGGCCGAGCACCGGGACACCGCCCAGCCCGCGCTGCCAGGCCGCGGCGAGGCCATCCTGCCAGTCTTGGATCCGCTCGATGGCGACCCGATGCGGCCCGTCCGCGACCACCAGGCCGGCGGCCTGAAACGGCCATTTCAGCGGGGCCAACAGGCCGCCGATGCCGCTCGAGGGGATCAGCGTGCTGAACAGGATCAAGACCGACGCGGCGATGGTCGTGCCCGGGCGGCGCAGCACGCCGCGCAGCAACGGCCGATAGATCGCGATCAGCGCGCGATTGATCGGGTTGGCCTCCTCGGGGGCGATCCGGCCGCGGATCAGGTAACCCATCAGGACTGGGACCAGGGTCACCGCCAACCCGGCGGCTGCGGCCATCGCATAGGTCTTCGTGAAGGCCAGCGGCGCAAACAGACGGCCCTCTTGGGCCTCGAGCGCAAAGACCGGCAGGAAGCTGACGGTCACGATCAACAGCGAGAAGAACAGCGCCGGACCGACCTCGGTCGCCGCCTCGCCGATGACCTCCCAGCGGCGATTGGTGCTCAGGTTGGCGCCAGCGCGTTCGAGGTGCTTGTGCGCGTTCTCGATCATCACGATCGCGGCGTCCACCATGGTCCCGATCGCGATCGCGATCCCGCCGAGCGACATGATGTTGGCGTTGACGCCTTGCGCGTTCATCAGGATGAAGGCGGTCAGGATGCCCAACGGCAGCGACACGATCGCGACGAACGCCGAGCGCAGATGGAACAGAAACAGCAGGCACACGAGCGCGACGACGACGAGTTCCTGGATCAGCTTGGTGCGCAGGTTGTCGACCGCGGCCAGGATCAGCTCGGAGCGGTCGTAGGTCGTCACGATCTCGACGCCGTCGGGCAGACCGGCGCGCAGCGCCTCGAGCTTGGCCTCGACGGCGGCGATCGTCGTCAGCGCATTTTCGCCATAACGCATCACGATGATGCCGCCGGTGACCTCGCCTTGCCCGTCGAGGTCGGCGACGACGCGGCGCATCTCGGGGCCGATCTGGATGCGGGCCAGATCGCGCAGCAGCACCGGAGTGCCGGCCTCGGTGACGGCGATCGGGATCGTCTCGATGTCGGCCAGCCCGGTCAGGAAGCCGCGCGTGCGGATCATGTACTCGGCCTCGGCCCGTTCGATGACCGACCCGCCGACCTCCTGGTTCGCGTCGCGCACCGCCGACAGCACCCGCGACAAGGGGATTCCGAAAGCGCGCAGCTTCTCCGGGTCGACGACGATCTGGTACTGGCGAACCATGCCGCCGACGGTCGCGACCTCGGCGACCCCGGGTACGCTTTGCAACTCGAACCTCAGGTACCAATCCTGGAGGCTGCGCAATTGCGCCAGGTCATGTCGGCCGTGGCGGTCGACGAGCGCATAGCTGTAGACCCATCCGACGCCGGTCGCGTCCGGTCCGATCCGCGGTTGGACGCCATCCGGCAGCAGCGCGGCGGCCTGGTTCAGGTATTCGAGCACGCGCGAGCGGGCCCAGTAGAGGTCGGTGTCGTCGTCGAACAGGACGTAGACGAAGCTGTCGCCGAAGAAGCTGTAACCGCGCACCGCGCGCGCCCCGGGGACCGCGAGCATGGTCGTCGTGATCGGGTAGGTGACCTGGTCCTCGACGACCTGCGGGGCCTGGCCGGCGAAGTTGGTGCGCACGATGACCTGGACGTCGGACAGGTCCGGGATCGCATCGAGCGGCGTCTGCTGGACCGCCGTCAGACCCCAGGCCGCGAGCAGGATCGCCGCCAACAGGACCACGAGGCGATTGCGCAGGGACCAGAGGATGACCTGGCTCATCGCGGCCGTTCCGCCGGGTTGGGACGGGCCCGCTCGTCAGTGACCGGCATGATCGCCCGTCGCGCCAGCCGATCCGCCCCTGTCGTCGTCCGTGGACAGCCGCTGGAAGCTCGCCTGGAGATTGGACTCGGAATCGATCAGGAACTGTCCGGACAGGACGATGCGGTCGCCCTCGGCGAGCCCGGACAGGATCTCGACCTGGCCGCCACGTTCGAGGCCCGGGACGACCTCGACCGGTTGGAAGCGTCCCTCGTCGAGCGCCTTGACGACGGTGGTCCGCTCACCGGTCACGATCAGGGCCTCGGCCGGGATCATCAGTACGTCGCGTTTGGGGCCGCCGTAGATGACGACGTTCGCGAACATGTTCGGCTTGAGTTCCAGGTCCGGGTTGTCGAAGACCAGCCGGGCGCGCAAGGTGCGGGTCGTCGGGTCGAGCGCCGGGTACAAATGGTCGACGCGGCCCTCCCAAACGCGCCCCGGCCGCGCTGGTACCCGGATCTCGGCGCTCTGGCCCGGCGCGAGCCAGTCGATCTGCGCCTCGAAGATGTCGACGAGGACCCACACCCGGCTCAGATCGGCGATCGTGAACATCTCGGTCGCCGGCTCGACGTACATCCCCTGACGCGCCGCGAGCTGCGTGATGACGCCATCGAGCGGGGCGCGCACCGGGACGCGATGGCGCGCCTCGCGGCGGCGCTCGATGTCGCGAATCACCTCCTCGGGGAGGTCTAGCACCCGCAGCCGATTGCGCGCCTGGTCGGCGGCAACTTGGGTGCCCCCGCGTGTTTGAGGCTCCAGGGCCAGCAAGAAATCGATCTGAGCCGAGAGGATGGCTGGGGCATAGAGATCGGCGAGGTCTTCGCCGCGCGCGACCGATTCGCCCTCGGCGCGGACATGCAGCGCCTCGATCCAGCCGTCCGCGCGCGGGTGGACGTGCGCCAGCCGCGTCTCGTCGTAGTCGACGCGCCCGAGGGTCCGGATGAACCGCCACAGGGTACCGCGTTCGACGGTGCCGATCCGCACGCCGAGGGTCTGCTGCATCGCCGGCGCCACCGTCACCTCGGGGTGGCGACCGGTCTGCGGGTCCATGAAGCGCTCGACCAGGGCCATCCCGCAGATCGGGCAGGTCCCGGGGTCGTCGCGGACGATCTGCGGATGCATCGGGCAGACGTACTTGGGATCCAGATGCTTGAGCGCATGCTCGAGCGGCGAATCCGCCATGGCCTCGGCGAGGGTCTCGCTGGGCGCCGGCTCGCGCTGGCCGCAACCCGTCAGCAGGATGGAGATGGTCAGGCCGACCAGCGCCCAGCCCGCGCGGCGGGCGCTCCAACCGGAATCGCTCGTCATCGATGGTTGCCTAGGTCCTCGCCTGGCTTGGTCGCGAGGCGTCGAGACTAGAGGACGTGAAGTGACGGGTCAAGGTCGTTGGTCGCCGGAACAACGCCCCGACGCCTGGCCGGCCAGCATTCGACTCGGCGAGTGGCGGGGCCGGTTGGCGGTGTGCGACGGCCCTGCGTCGGAGAAGGTCGTGCGCGCCGGATCTTGAGGATTGCGGAACAGGGTCCAGATTCGATGGGCGCACCATGTGGTGCTTTTCTACCCGGAGGCCGGCTATGGAATACCACCTTGTGGCCCAGGTGGACGAGATCCCGCCTGGCACGATGAAGGGCGTGACCATCGGTCGCAAAGCGGTTCTGATCACGAACATCGATGGCCAGTATCACGCGATCGGCAACATCTGCACCCACTTCGGCGGGGAGCTGGACAAGGGCCAATTGGAGGGCAAGGTCGTCACCTGCCGTCGACATGGCGCCCAGTTCGATGTCACGACCGGCCGATGTCTGGCGCGTCCCGCGAAGAAGGACGAGCCGCTCTACGAGGTGAAGGTCGAGGACGGCGGCATCCTGGTCGCGCTGTGACACCTTCGAGACCAACCGAAGGGTCCCGGCTGCCGGTAGACGAGGGCTCGTCGCCCAAGCCGGGATCGCGGCCCGCAGAGGTCGCGTCTGTGGCCTCGCCCGTGACGCGGAAGGCGCTGGGCGGCGGCCAGGCGAATCCGATCGAGGGGTTGTCCACGAACCCGGCGACCGACAGACCGTCGCGCTGGGTTCTTGCCTTGGCCATGACGAGTTGGTATCGTCGATTGGCTAGGCAGCCGGCGGTCGTCCCTTCCGGTCGTTATATCGTTTCGTTGATGCGGCCTGTCCGCAACGAGGTCCATGGCTCGCAGCAAGAGCAGTCGGCGCTGGCTTGATCGGCATGTCAACGACAGCTATGTCGCGCGCGCGAGGCAGCTCGGTTATCGCTCGCGAGCAGCGTTCAAACTTCTGGCTTTGCAGGAGAAGGACCGCATCCTGATGCCGGGTGACCGGGTCGTCGATCTCGGGGCTGCGCCCGGCGGGTGGAGCCAGGTCGCGGTGTCTCTAACCGGTTCCTCGGGGCAGGTCATCGCCGTTGACCGGCTTGCGATGGATCCGCTCCCCGGCGTCGTCTGCGTGACGGGCGATTTTCTCGACGAGGCCGTCATGGGCGAGCTCGAGCGGGTCTTGGCTGGTGCGCCCGTCGATGTTGTTCTTTCGGACATGGCCCCAAATATCAGCGGCGTGGCGGTCGTCGACCAGGCGCGCGCCACGGCGTTGGGCGAGATGGCGCTGGACTGTGCCAAGCGGTGGCTGAAACCCGGCGGCAACTTGGTCATCAAAGCCTTCCAGGGTGCTGGTTTCGATGGGTTGCTCTGGGTCATGCGCCAGATGTTCCGTTCCGTGGTCGTGCGCAAGCCGCTCGCATCGCGCTCGGCCAGCCGCGAGTGCTATCTGGTCGGCAGGCGCTTTCTCGGGGATCCTGATGCTGTTACTGTCTGAACGCTCTTCCAAGCGACCGGCGCGCGCCGGACGCTCCGCTTCACGAGGGACCCGCTGCCGTGAGTGAGATGGCGAAAAATCTGATTCTCTGGGTGGTCATCGCCGTCGTCTTGATGTCGGTGTTCAACAGTTTCACGACGACCCGGGTCGAGACCCAGAAGATGGCCTATTCGGACTTCATCGAGCTAGTCCAACAAGGACGCGTGAAGGAAGTCATGATTCAGGGCCGCGACATCGAGGCTGTCGATGACACGGGCCAGATCCTCAAGACCTTCGATCCTGGTGATGATGGCCTGGTCGGCGACCTGTTGGCGA
Organism: Thioalkalicoccus limnaeus; assembly: GCF_041197575.1. Taxonomy (NCBI): domain Bacteria; kingdom Pseudomonadati; phylum Pseudomonadota; class Gammaproteobacteria; order Chromatiales; family Chromatiaceae; genus Thioalkalicoccus; species Thioalkalicoccus limnaeus. The sequence continues at coordinate 10,810 of NZ_JBDKXB010000020.1, forward strand.
ATGACGTGGTCATCCGCGCGACGCCGCCGGAGAAGCCTGGCGTCTTGTCGTCGATCCTGATCAACTGGTTCCCGTTGTTGCTTTTGGTGGCGATCTGGATCTTCTTCCTGCGGCAGATGCAGGGCGGTGGAGGCGGTCGCGGGGCGATGTCGTTCGGCAAGAGCCGCGCGAGGATGTTGTCGGAGGATCAGGTCAAGGTGACCTTCAGCGATGTCGCGGGGGCCGAGGAGGCCAAGGAAGACGTCGTCGAGATGGTCGACTTCCTGCGTGATCCAGCCAAGTTCCAGAACCTAGGCGGCAAGATTCCGAAGGGCGTGTTGATGGTGGGTCCGCCCGGGACCGGCAAGACCCTGCTCGCGAGGGCCATCGCCGGCGAGGCCAAGGTGCCCTTCTTCACGATCTCGGGTTCCGACTTCGTCGAGATGTTCGTCGGCGTCGGCGCCTCGCGTGTCCGGGACATGTTCGAGCAGGCGAAGAAACACGCACCCTGCATCATCTTCATCGACGAGATCGATGCGGTGGGACGACACCGGGGGGCCGGTCTCGGCGGCGGTCACGACGAGCGGGAACAGACCTTGAACCAGTTGCTCGTCGAGATGGATGGGTTCGAGGGGACCGAAGGCGTGATCGTCATCGCCGCGACCAATCGTCCCGATGTGCTCGACCCGGCCTTGTTGCGGCCAGGGCGCTTCGACCGCCAGGTGATCGTGCCGCTGCCGGACGTCCGCGGGCGCGAGCAGATCCTGAATGTGCATCTGCGGAAGATCCCGTTGGCCGAGGATGTCAATGCCTCGATCATCGCGCGTGGTACGCCGGGCTTCTCGGGCGCCGACCTGGCCAACCTGGTCAATGAGGCCGCCTTGAATGCGGCGCGGGCCGACAAGCGGCTGGTCGATATGGAGGACATGGAAGCGGCCAAGGACAAGATCCTGATGGGGGCCGAACGCCGGTCGATGGTGATGACCGAGGACGAGAAGCGCTTGACGGCCTATCACGAGTCCGGGCACGCGATCGTCGGGCGCCTGGTCCCGCAGCACGATCCTGTGCACAAGGTCAGTATCATCCCGCGCGGTCGGGCACTCGGCGTGACGCTGTTCCTGCCCGAGGAAGATCGCTTCAGTTACACCAAGCAGCGGCTGGAAAGCGCGATCGCGAGCCTCTTCGGCGGTCGCGTCGCCGAGCAGTTGATCTACGGCGAAGACAATGTCACGACCGGGGCCCAGAACGACATCCATCGCGCCACCGATATCGCACGCAACATGGTGGCCAAGTGGGGCCTGTCGGAGCGCCTCGGGCCCTTGGCCTACAGCGAGGACGAGCAGGAGGTGTTCCTCGGTCATTCGGTCGCCCAGCATAAGAACGTGTCCAACGAGATCATGGAGCTGATCGACGAAGAGGTGCGGCGGATCATCGACGAACAATATGCGCGTGTGCACCAGATCCTGACCGACAATCTGGACATCCTGCATGCGATGGCCGGTGCCCTGATGAAGTACGAGACCATCGATGCCGCGCAGATCGATGACCTGATGGAGCGTCGCGAGCCGCGTCCGCCCCGGGGTTGGACCGATCCCCACGCGCCGAAGACCGATGGGACGCCGCCGAATCCGGATATCCTCGCGAAGCCGAAGACGACGCCTACCGATGGTCCGATCGGTGGACCCGCGGGCGAACACTGAGGCGCTGTTTCGAGGCGAATGAGCCGATTGCAGTGCGGCGACCGCTGGCTCGACCTGTCCAGTCCTGTCGTCATGGGTATCCTCAATGTCACCCCCGATTCCTTTTCGGACGGGGGTGCATTCCTGAGCTTGGATGCCGCGCGGCGGCAAGCCTCACGAATGCTCGACGAGGGCGCCGGGGTGATCGATGTCGGGGGCGAGTCCACGCGACCGGGTGCCGCGCCGGTCCCGGCCGACGAGGAACTGCGACGGGTGATCCCGGTCGTCGAAGCGCTCGCGAAGGACCTCCCGATCCCGATTTCCATCGACACCTCGCGGCCCGAAACGATGCGAGCCGCCGCCGCCGCCGGTGCCGGTCTGATCAATGACGTGCGCGCGTTGCGTCGGCCCGGTGCCCTGGCCGCGGCGGTCCAGACCGGTCTGCCGGTCTGTCTGATGCACATGCAAGGCGAGCCCGGGAGCATGCAGCAGGCCCCCGAGTACCGCGATGTGGTCGTCGAGGTAACGGGCTTCCTGGCCGATCGTATCGCCCGTTGCGAGGCCGCCGGCCTCCCTCGTCAGCGCCTCCTCGTCGACCCGGGGTTCGGGTTTGGCAAGACGCTGAACCACAATCTCGCGCTGCTGGCGAATCTGCACCGGATTGCCGCCCTCGGTCCCCCACTGCTCGTCGGATTGTCGCGCAAGTCGATGATCGGGCTCGTGACTGGGCGTGGGGTGGGCGAGCGTTTGCATGGCAGTCTCGCGGCGGCGGTGCTGGCGCTGATGGGCGGGGCCCGCATCCTCCGTGTCCACGATGTGGGGCCGACCCGCGATGCCCTGAAGGTCGTCGCCGCGGCCGTGTCCTTTTCGGGCGGCGCACGCATCGTCTGACAAGAGGTTCCGAACAGCGCCCCCAGCAGAGTCCGACTCCAACCACCCGGTTCGCGGCCATCGGGGCTGCGCCGGTCGTGTCACGGACCGGCGGCGCGTGCGTGCCGACCCCACGGCCTGGCGAGGCGCCGTGGCTCCGTGGCCGGGACTTCTTTTCGATCCGATCGAGGGACAATCGATGCAGACGCGTAAATTCTTCGGCACGGACGGCATTCGTGGCCGCGTCGGTGATGCGATCATCAGCCCGGATTTCGTGCTCAAGCTAGGGTGGGCCGCGGGCCGGGTACTGGGCCAGGGCGAGGGTGGCATGGTGCTGATCGGCAAGGACACGCGGATCTCCGGGTATCTGTTCGAGTCCGCGTTGGAGGCGGGATTGGTCGCCGCCGGCGTCGACATTCGTCTGATCGGCCCGATGCCGACGCCTGGGGTCGCCTACCTGACCCGGACCTTCCGCGCCGCCTCCGGCATCGTGATCACCGCGTCGCACAACCCCTACCAGGATAACGGTATCAAGTTCTTCTCCGCGGACGGTGACAAACTGCCTGACGATCTGGAGCTTGCGATCGAGCGCGAGCTGGAAAGGCCGCTGCGTACCGTCGAGGCGGCGGCGCTCGGCAAGGTGCGGCGGCTCGAGGATGCCAGTGGCCGATACATCGAGTTCTGCAAAGGCACCTTCCCGAATGCGATGAGTCTGCACGGTTACAAGTTGGTCGTCGATTGCGCCCATGGGGCGACCTACGGCATCGCGCCGCACGTCTTCGAAGAGCTGGGCGCCGAGGTCGTGCGCCTCGGTACGGAGCCCGATGGCTTCAACATCAACCGTGAGGTGGGTTCGACCTGTCCTGAGAACATGGCGAGGATGGTCGTGGAGGTGGGTGCCGACCTGGGAATCGCGTTCGATGGTGACGGTGACCGGGTCTTGATGGCCGACGCCAAGGGCCAGCTCGTCGACGGTGATCAGTTGCTCTACGTCATCGCGAAGGCGCGGTCCGCCGCGGGCGCTCCGTTGGGGACGGTAGTCGGAACCCAAATGAGCAATCTCGGCCTCGAGCACGCGCTGGGCCGCCTCGGGGTCGACTTCGTTCGGACGCGCGTCGGTGATCGGTTCATCATGGAGCGACTGAAGCGCGATGGCGGTTTCCTCGGCGGCGAGCCATCGGGCCATATCATCTGTCGCGACCGTACGACGACCGGCGATGGGATCGTCGCGGCGCTCCAGGTCCTGGCTGCCATCGCCGAGACCGAATCGACGCTGGCCGAGCTCGCAGCGCGAGTCGAACGCTATCCGCAGGTGTTGATCAATGTCCCGTTGCCGGATCATCGTGACCTGCTGTCCGAGCCCGCGTTGCGTGATGCGGTCGATCAGGCCGAGCGGGAGCTGGCGGGCGAGGGTCGCGTCCTGTTGCGGCCTTCGGGCACCGAGCCGCTGATCCGCGTCATGGTCGAAGGGGTCGATGGCGGGCGCGTACGAGCGACGGCCGAAGGGCTCGCGCAATGCGTGCGGGAACAGATTGCACGAGGGTGACGGGGGCGTGGGGCCAGCACGACCCGGCATGGGTCGCATGGAACGCGTGGCAAAGGCGGTACCCGGCGGCGGCGGGCGGCCTCCGGCAACGGCGATCGGTGCGGTGGCGGTCGTGCCACCGAGACGCCCGCGGGTCCGGCAGTTGAGCCGGTCGCGTGAATTCCGCAAAATGTGTGACCTTTCATTTCATCGACAGGACGGGCGGGACCCCGCAGGATCGATGGCTTTCGATCACCCCGGCGTCATCTGCTGGTCTTGAGGGGGCATCTGTATGGCGGCGACAACCTCGATTCACGGAATGTGGTCGGGTCGATTGGCCTTCATCCTGGCCGCAACCGGCTCGGCGGTCGGGTTGGGAAACATCTGGCGCTTCCCCTATGCGGCCGGCGAGCATGGGGGCGGGGCCTTCGTGCTCATCTATATCTTCTGCGTCGCCGCCATCGGCATCCCGATCATGATGGCCGAGATCATGCTGGGTCGGCGTGGTCGCCAAAGCCCGATAAACACCATGCGTGCTCTGGCAAGGCAGGAGGGCCGGTCGCCGGCGTGGCAGTTGCTCGGTTGGATGGGCATCCTCGCCGGCTTCTTGATCCTGTCCTTCTACAGCGTCATCGCCGGCTGGACCATGGCCTATGTCGTCCGGGCGGCCGCCGGTGCCTTCAGCGGTGTCGATGCCGCTGCGATCGGCGCGGCCTTCGATGGTTTCGTCGCCGATCCGGAACGCCTGCTCGCCTGGCATACCATCTTCATGGTCCTGGTGGTCCTCGTGGTCGCGCGCGGTGTCGCGAGTGGCTTGGAGCAGGCGGTGCGATTCCTGATGCCAGCGCTGTTCGTGCTGCTGCTCGTGCTCGTCGGCTACGCGGCGACCACGGGCCATTTCGCGGCCGGCGTGGCCTTCCTGTTCGCGCCGGACTTCAGCGAGGTTACCGGCGCCTCGGTGCTGGCCGCGATGGGCCAGGCCTTCTTCAGTTTGAGCTTGGGCATGGGCGCCATCATGATCTACGGCTCGTACCTGAACAGCCAGGCGTCGATCGGCCGGAACACGGTCTTGATCGCCGGCTTGGATACCTTGGTTGCGGTCCTCGCCGGCCTGGCGATCTTCCCGATCGTCTTCGCGTACGGCCTGGAACCGGCACAGGGGACGGGGCTGGTCTTCAAGGTCCTGCCGATCGCGTTCGGCCAGATGAACTGGGGTACCCTGTTCGGGACCCTGTTTTTCGTGTTGTTGGTCTTCGCGGCCTGGACCTCGGCGATCTCCCTGCTCGAGCCGATGGTGGCCTGGTTGGTCGAGAACATGAGCTTCAGTCGCGTTCGAGCCTCGGTGCTCGCCGGCCTGACGGTATGGTTCCTCGGCGTCGCATGCCTGCTGTCGCTGAACGTCTGGTCGGAGTACAGGTTGTTCGGGATGGGTATCCTCGAGTTGTTCGATTATCTGACCGCGAACATCCTGTTGCCGCTCGGGGGCTTGTTGATTGCGGTCTTCGCGGGCTGGATCCTATCGCGCTCGTCGTCGGTCGACGAATTCGCCATGGGCGACCGTGTCGCCTATCGCGTTTGGCGTTTCCTCGTCCGCTGGGTGGCACCGATCTCGGTGGCCATCATCTTCTTTCATGCCATAGGGGTTTTCTAACGGTGCCAACTGTCAAGAAGAGCGCGCTCGTGCCCTATTCGTCGACCCAGATGTTCGATCTGGTCGCGGATGTCGAGTCGTATCCGGACTTCCTGCCTTGGTGCCACAGCGCGCGGGTCCTGTCGCAGCGGGAGAACGAAATCTGCGGGGAGATCGAGGTGGCTCGTCTGGGTATTCGCCAGACCTTCAGCACCTGCAACAAGTTCGTGCGCGATCATCGGATGGATATCGCGCTGCTCGATGGCCCATTCCGTAAGTTGGCCGGGCATTGGACCTTTCTCGCGTTGCGTCCGGATGCCTGCAAGGTCCAACTGGAATTGGAGTTCGAGTTCTCGGGCAGATTGATCGACAAGGCCTTCGGCGCGGTCTTCCACCAGATTGCGAACAGCCTGGTCGATGCCTTTTGCAAACGTGTCGAGGAAGTGTACCGTGACTGAACCACGCATGAAGATCGAGGTCGCCTACGCGAAACCGCAAGAGCAGGCCTTGCTGGAGCTCGAGGCCGAGGCCGGTATCACGGTGCGTGATGCGATCGAGCGGTCAGGCATCCTGCGGCGCTTCCCGGAAATCGATCTGGCTGCCAACAAGGTCGGCATCTTCGGCAAGGTCACCAAGCTGGATCAGGTGCTGGTCTCTGGCGATCGCGTCGAAATCTACCGTCCGTTGATCGCAGATCCCAAGGCCGCGCGCAAGCGCCGCGCCGACGATAAGGGCTCGACCTCGGTTGCCGCGGGCGCGACCGATTCCTGACGGCGGGATGGCGCGGCCGTCGCTGGATTGGCCGCCGAAACCGTCCCCGTTCGTGACCGTCTCAGCATGACGTCGGCAACGCGGCGCGTCCGCCCGTGGCGGCCTCCTTATACGCTCAGTCCGTCCGCGGGTCGCCGACCCGATCGAAGGCGCGCCGGAACAGACCACGGCGATCCTCCCAGTCTGGAACCGTGACGATCAGGTCCTCGCGCTCGCGGGTCTCGGCGCGTTCGAGGTCGGGCTGCAGGTCGCCTTCGATGCGCGCGAGCTGGTCCTCCTCGAAGAAGAGCGTCAGGCGCTTGATCTGCATTGGCTCGTGACGGCGACGAATGGTGTAGGTATAGTCCCAGCGGTCACTGTGGAAAAAGTCCGTCAACAACGGAGTGCCAAGCAGGAAGCGCACCTGCCTCTTGGTCAGTCCCAGCCGCAGTTCGTCGACCATCTCTTCGGTGATGATGTTGCCTTGTTGCACCGTCATGCGATACACGAAGGGCATGTGTTGGAGCCGGGACGCCCCCTGGCTGGTGGTGTCGCCAGGCTTGCCGGCACAACCCGGCAACCCCAAGATAAGGCCCAGGGCCAATAGACTAATTATCTGTCGCATCTTGCTATCATGAGCGGAAGGCCGATTGACATCATACCTTAGAGCGCGCCTGGCCAACACGCCGGGTTCCCTTGGGAGAGCCGATGGAAAACCAGCAGATCAAACAAGCGGGGCTTAAGGTCACGCTGCCACGGGTCAAGATCCTGAAGATCCTCGAGACCAGCGATCGCCGCCACCTGAGTGCGGAGGACGTGTACAAGGAGCTCCTCGCGAACGGGGAGGAGATCGGTCTCGCTACCGTGTATCGGGTGCTGACCCAGTTCGAAGGAGCCGGCCTGGTCTGTCGACAGCACTTCGAAGGGGGGCAGTCGGTGTTCGAATTGAACCGAGGTGGCCACCACGACCACCTCGTCTGCATCAAATGCGGTAAGGTCGTCGAGTTCGTCGACGAGGTCATCGAAGAGCGGCAGAAGCGCGTGGCGAGCGACCGGGGTTTCAAATTGGCCGATCACTCGCTCGTCATCTACGGGTCCTGCAACGGGTGCGAGGAGGATCCGGATCATCGCCGTTCCGATTCGCGCGCATGACGGCGCCCAATGGGATTTCGCCGTTCAGCCGGCGGTTTCGAGCATCTCGCGGGCATGGGCGCGGGTCTTGCTCGTGATCGCCTTGCCGCCTAGCATGCGGGCGATTTCCTCGACCCTTGCTTCGTCGTCGAGCCCGCGGATTTCGGTGAAGGTCTCCCCGTCTTCGGTGTGCTTGCGCACGACCAGGTGGCGATGGGCCTGAGCGGCTACCTGAGGAAGATGGGTCACGCACAGGACTTGGCGGTTGGTTCCCAAGCGGCGGAGCAGATGCCCGACGATCGCCGCGACGCGACCGCCGATCCCGACATCGACCTCGTCGAAGACGAGGGTCGGGATGCGCCCGCACTCGGCCGTCGCGACCTGGATCGCGAGACTGATGCGCGATAGCTCGCCGCCGGATGCGACCTTGGCCAGTGGTTGCAGCGCTTGACCTGGGTTCGCGCTGACCAAGAACGCCACCCGATCCAGCCCGAAGATCCCGGCCGCATCCAACTCGAGTCCGGTGACTGCGACGGCCAGCTGGCCGCCGGCCATGCCAAGTTGCTGCATAGCCTCGGTTACGGTTGCCGCCAGTCGGGAGGCCGCGACCGAGCGTGCCTGACTCAGCGTCGAGGCCTGCTCGATGAATAGGTCGCGGGCCTGGGCGCACTCGGCCGCGATGGTCTCGAGCTGGACGGCACCGGCCTCGATCTCGGCTAGGGCCGCACGGCGCTCGGCGAGCGCGTCTGGCAGTTGGAGCGGAAACACGCGGTATTTGCGGGCCAGGTCGTGAACCAGCCCGAGCTTGGTCTCGACGTCGCGCAGCACGGAGGGGTCGATATCCAGACTGTCGACGTAATGGCGCAGGCTCGACGTCGCCTCGCCGATCTGGATCGCGGCGCCGTCGATCAGTTCGCACGTCTCGCCGAGCCGCGGGTCGAGGGCAAGCAGATCGGTGAGCTCGGCGGCGGCTTGGCGTAGCTCGTCGTGCAACGCGGGTTCATCTTCGCTCAGGCGTCGCAGCAGCCGCGCCGTGGTGTCTTGAAGCCGACCGAGATGGCTGAGCCGCCGTTGTTCGCGATCGAGTTCGTCGATGTCGGTGCTGGTGAGGCCGAGGGCCGCCAGTTCATCGACCTGTTCCCGGAGCCGTTCGAGACGGTCGCTGCGATCGGCGTCGGCGGCCCGCAGTTCACGCAACTGTTCGTCAAGTGCGCGAAAGCGGCGATACGCCTGTGCGACCTGTTCGGCCAGTGTCTGGAGATGCCCGTAACTGTCGAGCAACGACCGCTGCGCGGCTGGCCGCAGCAGGGATTGGTGTGCGTGCTGGCCGTGGATGTCGACCAATCGCTCGCCGAGTTCCGTCAATTGGGCGCTGGTCACCGCGCGGCCGTTGATGAAGGCGCGGGATCGGCCTTGTCGCGGGAGGACACGTCGCAGGATGCACAGGCCTTCGTCATCGAGGGCTTGTTCTGCGAGCCAAGATTCGGCCTCGGGGCAGGCCGCAAGGTCGAAAGTCGCGACGACCTCGGCGCGCTCGCATCCGGTGCGAATCAGGATCGGATCGGCCTTGTCGCCGAGCGCGAGGCCCAGGGCGTCGATCAGGATCGACTTGCCTGCGCCGGTCTCGCCGGTCAGTGCGGTCAGGCCCTGACCAAAGCCGATTTCGGCACTCGTGACGATCGCGAGGTCCTTGATCAGGATGTGGCTCAGCACGGCCGTGGACCCTGTGGTTGTTCGCCCCAACCCAACTTGGCGCGGAGGATCGCATAGTGATCATGACCCTTCGGGTGCAGCAGGCGCGCCGGCCGTGGTGCCTGCTCGATCAGAATCCGCTCCTGGACCTGGGTGCAAAGGTCGGTCTGACCGTCCCAGGTGACGCGGACATGGTCGCGGTCGTCTGCGTGGACCCTGACCTCGATGCGCGACGAGCCCGCGACCACCAGCGGGCGGTTACTCAACGTATGGGGACAGATCGGCACCAGCACCAGCGCATCGAGCGAAGGATCCAGCAGTGGCCCGCCGCCGGACAGCGCGTAGGCCGTCGAGCCGGTGGGGGTCGCGACGATCAGGCCGTCGGCACGCTGAACATTGACCAGGACGCCGTCGATCGAGGTCTCGAGCTCGATCATCCGTCCCGTGTTCCATTTGTGGATGACGACATCGTTGAGGGCGACGCCACTCGTGGTCTGGCCGTCGGCTGCGCCGACGGAGGCGGAGAGTAGCCGGCGTTCCTCTTCGTCGTACTCGCCGTCCAGGATACGGTCCAGCGCCTGCTCGATCTCGTGCGGCGAGACATCGACGAGGAAGCCGAGTCGCCCGAGATTGATCCCGACCAGGGGCACACCGTGGGTGGCCAAGGCGCGCGCGGCACCGAGAAAGGTGCCGTCCCCGCCGACGACGATGACCAGGTCGCACCGCTCGCCGAGCGTCGCGCTATCCAGGCATCGCTCCGGCGATTGGCCGAGCAGGTCAGCACTCGCGGCGTCGAAGTACAAATCCCTGCCGCGGAGGTCGAGATAGGCGACCAGTCGTTCCAGCGTCATCCGGACCTGGCCGCTATCATGCTGTTTGCCGATGATGCCGATGGTATGGAAGAGCGACATGGGACTCGGGGGCGGCAGAGGTTCTCGTCGGACACGCCGGTTCAAGGTAGCACGGCCTCGTTCCTTCGCCAACCGGAGGCGGCGCCCGCGGTGGCCGCCTCGCGATGGTCCTCGGCGGGTGCGCGGCTTCTTGACAGCCGCGGCCCGAGACCATAAATTGCTAGCACTCTTTATTGCCGAGTGCTAAGGCGCACGGGGCGATACCATCCACCTTTTCATTCTTGTATCACGGCCTTGTCAGCGAAGCACATCAATGGCGAGAATCGAATCAGCGAGCGGGCACAGCATTTTCTCAAGGCCCTGATCGAGCGTTACATCCGCGATGGCCAGCCGGTCGGTTCGCGGACCCTGGCCAAAGACACCGGGCTCGACCTGAGTCCGGCGACGGTCCGGAACGTCATGGCGGACCTCGAGGATCTGGGCTTCGTGTCGTCGCCGCACACCTCGGCGGGACGGGTTCCCACCGTCGCCGGCTATCGTTTCTTCGTCGATAGCCTGCTGACGGTGCGACCCCCGACCGACGAGGACTTGGCGCGTATGCGCTGGCGCTTCGAGCAGCTCACCGATTCGGCGACCTTGCTGGAGAATACGTCGCGCCTGCTGTCGGGCTTGACCCATATGGCCGGGGTGGTCATGGTGCCGCGCCACGAACGCAATGCGTTTCGTCAGATCGAGTTGCTGCCCTTGTCCGGCGCCAGGGTTCTGGCCATCCTGGTGACCAGCGAAGGAGAGGTGCACAATCGCATCATCTTCACCGAGCGCCCATTTCGTCCAGCCGAGCTGGAAGAGGCCGCGAATTACCTGAACCAGATGTTCACCGGGCAGGACCTGCGCGAGGTCCGCAAGCGCTTGGTCGAGGATCTGCGCCAGACCCACGAGCGAATGGACCGGCTCATGTTGCGTGCGATGCAACTGGCCCACCCGGTCGTCGAATCGGCCGAGGGCCGCGGCGATTGCCATATTGCCGGCCAGACCAATCTGATGGAGTTCGGCGAATTGGCGAATCTCGAGCGCCTGAAGCAGTTGTTCGACGCCTTTCATCAGAAACGCGAGATATTGCATCTGCTCGATCGCTGCATCGTCGCCGACGGTGTCCAGATCTTCATTGGCGAGGAGTCTGGTTACGGGCTGCTCAATGATTGCAGTTTGGTGACGGCGACCTACCGCATCGACCAATACGTCGTCGGCGTGCTCGGCGTGATCGGCCCGACGCGGATGGATTATCCGCGGGTGATCCCGTTGGTCGATGTCACGGCACGACTCTTGTCGGCGGCGCTGCGTCCGCAGTAGGGACTCGCCGTAGCACGCACGCTTCGATATTGATAGACCGACGCGGCATCCAGGTGGTCGCCTGGAGGGCTGGCGTCGGCGGATTTTCTTGAGGAGGTAGCGATGACGAAGGAGCAGGAGACCCGAACGCCAGGATCGGAGCAGGGACGAGTCGACGAGGCTCTGGCCGAAGGCGTGCCACCGACCGACCCAGCGACGTCCGACGATGTCGCCGGTGAGCGCGTGGATGTCGCGCCGGAAGGCCTGGCCGCGCTTCTGGAGGAGGCGCGTAATCGCGCCGATGACAACTGGAACCAGCTGCTGCGCGCCCGGGCCGAGATCGAGAATCTGCGCCGGCGCCATGCTGCGGAGTTGGAGAAGGCGCACAAATTCGCATTGGACGGGTTCGTGCGTGAGCTGCTGCCTGTCCGTGACAGCCTGGAACTGGGACAGGTTGCGGCCCGTGACGAGACGGCCGATCTCGGCAAGCTGCGCGAGGGCACCGAGCTGACACTGAAGCTCCTCGTCGACGCGATGGCCAAGTTCGGGGTCGAGGCGATCGATCCGGAGGGCGAGCCCTTCAATCCAGAGTATCACCAAGCGATGTCGACGCAGCCACGCGCGGATGTGCCACCGAACAGGGTCGTGGCGGTCATTCAACGCGGCTACCTGCTCAATGGGCGTTTGGCGCGACCCGCGTTGGTCGTCGTTTCGCAGGCGCCGGCCTGATCGAACAGGCTTGAAGTAGAAAGGGTTTCCCCCAATTCCGGGGCATTGATTCGCACTTTTGAAACGAATTCGAAGCGGAGACAGAGATGGGAAAGATCATCGGAATCGATTTAGGAACCACGAACTCCTGCGTCGCGGTGATGGAAGGCGACAACGTCAAGGTCATCGAGAACGCCGAAGGTGACCGCACGACGCCGTCGGTCGTCGCGTTCACCAGCGATGGCGAGGTCTTGGTCGGGCAATCGGCGAAGCGGCAAGCGGTCACCAATCCGACCAATACCCTGTTTGCGATCAAGCGCCTGATCGGCCGTCGCTTCGAGGACGGGGTGGTCAAGAAGGACATGGACATGGTGCCCTACAAGATCGTGCGTGCCGACAATGGGGATGCCTGGGTCGACGCCGCCGGCAAGAAGATGGCGCCGCCGGAGGTCTCGGCGAAGGTCTTGCAGAAGATGAAGAAGACGGCCGAGGACTACCTGGGCACCAGTGTCACCGAGGCGGTCATCACGGTCCCGGCCTATTTCAACGATTCGCAACGGCAAGCGACCAAGGATGCCGGCCGCATCGCCGGCCTCGAGGTCAAGCGCATCATCAACGAGCCGACGGCGGCGGCCCTCGCCTACGGCATGGACAAAAAACGCGGCGATCAGAAGATCGCCGTTTACGATCTGGGCGGCGGCACCTTCGATATCTCGATCATCGAGATCGCCGAGATCGAAGGCGAGCATCAGTTCGAGGTCCTGTCGACGAACGGTGATACCTTTCTCGGCGGCGAAGATTTCGACAAGCGCATCATCGATTTCCTCGTGGCCGAGTTCAAGAAAGACCAGGGCATCGATCTGCGCCGAGATCCGTTGGCGCTGCAGCGCCTGAAGGAGGCGGCCGAAAAGGCCAAGATCGAGCTGTCCTCGAGTCAGCAAACCGATATCAATCTGCCCTACATCACGGCCGATCAGGCCGGGCCCAAGCACCTCAACGTCAAGCTGACGCGGGCCAAGCTCGAAGGTCTGGTCGAGGATCTCGTGGATCGAACCATCGAGCCCTGTCGGATCGCGCTGAAGGATGCCGGCGTCACGGCGTCCCAGATCGATGAGGTTATCCTGGTCGGCGGTCAGACGCGGATGCCCAAGGTTCAAGCCAAGGTGCAGGAGTTCTTCGGCAAGGCGCCGCGCAAGGATGTGAACCCGGACGAGGCGGTCGCGATAGGGGCCGCGATTCAAGGCGGGGTTCTCGGCGGTGAGGTCAAGGATGTTCTGCTGCTCGACGTGACGCCCTTGTCGCTCGGCATCGAGACCCTCGGTGGCGTCATGACCAAGCTGATCGAAAAGAACACGACGATCCCGACCTCGGCCCAGCAGGTCTTCTCGACCGCCGACGATAATCAGCGCGCGGTGACGGTGCACGTGCTGCAGGGCGAACGCGAGCGCGCCGCCGATAACAAGTCATTGGGCCGTTTCGATCTGAGCGACATCCCGCCAGCACCGCGTGGCGTGCCGCAGATCGAGGTCAAGTTCGATATCGATGCCAACGGTATCCTCAACGTCTCGGCCAAGGACAAGGCGACCGGCAAGCAGCAATCGATCGTGATCAAGGCCTCCTCCGGCCTCACCGACGACGAGATCGCGCAGATGGTCAAGGATGCCGAGGCCCATGCCGACGAGGATCGTCGCTTCCACGAACTGGTCACGGCCCGCAATCAAGCGGACAGCCTGATCCATGCGACACGCAAATCGATGGAGCAGTTGGGCGACAAGATCGATTCGGGTGAGAAGACGACGATCGAAGCCGCGATGCGCGATCTCGAGGAGGCGATGAAGGGCGAGGACAAGGACCTGATCGAGTCGCGCACGCGGGCCCTGAGCGATGCCTCGTCGAAGATGGCCGAGCGGCTCTATAGCCAATCGGCGGAGACCCCGCCGCCTGGTGGCGGCACCACCGGCGGCGCGGCTGGGGGCGAGGGTGGCGATGGATCGCGGGGTGCTGGCAAGGACGATGTCGTCGACGCGGAGTTCGAAGAGGTCAAAGACGACCGCAAGTAGGGATCTCGCCAGCCTAAGGCGGCCCGTTCGATCAGCGTGCCGGGCTTGTCACGCGCGCGCTGGTCTCGGCGTTGTGGGCCGTGACAGGCCTGGCCAAAGGCACAATCATCATGTCGAAACGCGACTACTACCAAGTCCTCGGGGTCCAGCGTAACGCCAGCGAGGCCGATATCAAGAAGGCCTACCGGCGGTTGGCCATGAAGTACCATCCGGATCGCAACCCGGACGATGCGGAGTCCGAGCAGCGCTTCAAAGAGATCAACGAGGCCCATGAGGTCTTGAGCGATGCGAAGAAGCGTTCGGCCTACGATCAGTTCGGGCACGCCGGGGTCGCTGGCGCCGGTGGGTTCGGGGGGCCGGGCGACTTTGCCGGGGCCGGCTCCTTTTCGGACATCTTCGGCGATGTCTTCGGCGACATCTTCGGCGGCCGTGCCGGCGGTCGCCGCAGCAACCGTGGCGCCGATCTCCGCTACGATCTCGCGATGTCCCTGGAGGAGGCGGTTTCCGGAAAAGAGGTCAAGATCCGGATCCCGACCCTCGTCGACTGTCAGTTCTGCGGGGGGAGCGGTGCCAAGCCGGGGACCAAGCCCCAGACCTGCCCTACGTGCAGCGGCACCGGCCAGGTGCGAATGCAGCAAGGGTTCTTCTCGATCCAGCAAACCTGTCCGCAATGTCGCGGGACGGGACAGATCATCGTCGAACCCTGCGGCCACTGTCGCGGTGCCGGCCGTGTTCAGGAGTCCAAGACTCTGTCGGTCAAAGTACCGGCTGGTGTCGACACCGGGGACCGGATTCGGCTGGCTGGCGAAGGGGAACGCGGCGAACAAGGTGGCCCACCCGGCGATCTCTATGTCCAGGTGCAGGTCAAGGAGCACGCGATCTTCACGCGCGAGGGCGACGATCTCTTCTGCGAGGTGCCGATCGGTTTCGTCACGGCGGCCCTCGGTGGCGAGCTCGAGGTACCGACCCTGAACGGTAAGGTCATGCTCAAGATCCCGCATGGCACGCAGACCGGACGGCTGTTCCGCGTCCGCGGCAAGGGTGTCAAATCGGTTCGCAGCCAGGGTACCGGGGATCTTCTATGCCGCGTCGTGATCGAGACCCCGGTCAACCTGACCGAGCGGCAGAAGGAGTTGCTCGAGGAGTTCGATCGCAGCGTCCGCGAAGGCGGCGAGCGCCATAGCCCCAATTCGTCCTCGTGGCTCGATGGCGTCAAGAGCTTTTTCGAAAAGATGGGGTTTTAGCACGATGACCGATTCACGCATTGCTGTCGCCGGCGCCGCTGGGCGCATGGGTCGCACGCTAGTTCAGGCCGTGACGGCGGCGGACGGGCTGGCGTTGACGGCCGGAACCGAGCGGCCTGGCAGCCCGTTTCTTGGCGCGGACGCCGGCGAGTTGGCCGGTGTCGGGTGTTTGAACGTGCCGATCCGCGCTAGGCTGGACGAGGTCACGGACGCGTTCGATTGCCTGATCGATTTCACGACGCCGGCCGGTACGCTCGAGCATCTTAGGTCGTGCGAAGCGGCCGGCCGGTCGATGGTCATTGGGACCACAGGGCTCGATGCCGCGCAGCGTCAGACGATCGAGCGAGCGGCTCAGCGGATCCCCGTCGTCCTTGCCCCGAACATGAGCGTGGGCGTCAACCTGTGTTTCAAACTGCTCGAGGTCGCGGCGCAGGTCCTCGGCGACGAGGTCGATATCGAGATCCTCGAAGCCCATCACCGCCACAAGGTCGATGCGCCATCCGGCACCGCCTTGAAGATGGGGGAGGTCATCGCCACGACGCTCGGGCGGGATCTGGGTGCGGTGGCCGTATATGGGCGCGAGGGCCATACCGGACCTCGTGACCGAGCGACGATCGGCTTCGCGACGGTCCGCGCTGGCGATGTCGTCGGTGAGCACAGTGTCTGGTTCGTCGGCGAGGGAGAGCGGATCGAGATCACGCACAAGGCATCCAACCGCATGACCTTCGCGCGCGGGGCCGCGCGCGCCGCGGCCTGGCTCGCCGGTCGCCCGGCCGGACTCTACGACATGCGCGACGTTCTGGGTCTGAACCATTGATCGTCCCGCGAGCCTGTGCGCCGCGAGCGTCGGCCGCAGGGACCTGCCGGGCCCCGACCAGCCTGTCTCCCAGGCCTGTCGGAACCGACCGATGCGGGCGGTGACCCTGGAGCCGGCTTCTTGGGGTGCCGTCAGCCACGGTCCGCACCGAGCTTCGGCGTTGGCGCGACCGGCGCCGGCGCTGTCCCGCTCCGGGGTGACGGCTGGCGATGGCCGTGCGACGACCATCGATCGGGCAGGGCCGTGGGACGATGGTCCTCCTCGCGACCATCCTTTTCGTGTATAGCTGGCCGGTCCACGGCCGGCCATTGGGGCAATGATTCATCGATAACGACCAATAGAAGGGGGGCTGGCTTGTGATCCAAGGGTTACTGCTGTTCAACGACTGGCTCAACGGCATCGTCTGGGGGCCGCCCTTCATGATCCTGCTCGTCGGGACAGGCGCCTACCTGACCATACGGCTGGGATTCTTTCAGTTCACCCATCTCGGCTTCGCTTGGCAACGCACCTTCGGCACCTTGCTGCGGCGCCGGGCGGTCACCGAGGCCGGGGCCATCTCCTCCTTTCAGGCCGTCACGTCGGCGATGGCGGCCACGATCGGCGTCGGCAACATCGCCGGGGTCGCCACGGCCATCGCGCTCGGGGGGCCGGGGGCGGTGTTCTGGATGTGGGTCGTGGCCTTGGTCGGGATGGCGACGAAGCTCGCCGAGGCGACGCTCGGTCTGAAATACCGGCAGGTCGAGAGCGATGGCAAGGTCCACGGCGGTGTCTTCTACTACATCGAGTACGGACTCGGGCGCCGGTGGAAATGGCTCGCGATCCTCTATGCCTTCCTGGCCGGGCTCGCGGCGTTCGGGATCGGCAACATGGTGCAGGCGAACACCATGGCCCATGCGTTGAATACCGGGATGGGGATCCCCCCATGGGTGACGGGGCTTGCGGTCATGGCCTTGGTCGCGGCCGTGACGCTCGGCGGCATCCAGCGGATCGCTTTGACCGCCGAGCGCATCGTGCCGCTGATGGCGCTCATCTATGTGATCGGCGCCATCGGTGTCCTGGTGGTCTTCTACGACCAGATCCCGGCCGCCTTCGGGCAGATCTTCGCCGGTGCCTTCAGCGCGAGTTCGGCCGTCGGTGGCTTCGCCGGCGCGACCGTCGCGATGGCGATCCGCTACGGCATCGCCCGCGGGATCTTCTCGAACGAGGCTGGCCTCGGCTCGGCCTCGATCGTGCACGCGCAGGCCCGCAACAAACCTTACGGCCAAGGGCTCTGGGGCATGTGGGAGGTCTTCATCGATACGCTGGTGGTCTGCACGATGACGGCCTTGGTGATCCTGGTGACCGGTGTCATCCAGACCGGCCAGACCGGTGCCGAACTGACGACGAGTGCCTTCATGGCCGGCCTGCCGGGCATCGGTGGCTGGATCGTGCTTCTGGCGATCGTGCTCTTTTCCTATACGACGATGTTGACCTGGAACTTCTACGGCGAGAAGAGTTGGGAGTACGTCTTCGGCTCGCGTGTGGTGCTGCCGTACCGGGTGATCTTCATCTGCTTCCTGTACTTGGGCGCCATCGGTGGCCTTGCGACCGTCTGGGACGTTGCCGATACCCTCAACGGTCTGATGGCGGCGCCGAACCTGATTGCGCTCATCGTGCTGGCCGGCGTCCTGGTCAAGGAAAAGACCAAGTACCTGAAGGAAGAGCGCGAGGCCGCCCAGCGCGAAAGCGATCAAACGCGTTCATCGGACGGCGATAGCTAGCTCGGCCCCAAAACCTGTCGCCTCGCGGTGTGGCGTGAGCTTCACCGCGAGGCTTCGCCGGTTGGTGAGCCGACCGAATAAGGATTCCTTGGGGTGTCGAGGCGCTTCCGGCTCAGGCGACGCGCTGATAGTAGAGGTTTTGCGGGTGATTGGCCTCGACGAAGAAGGACCAGCGTTCGGCGAGTAGCCCGAGATACTGGATCACGAAGGCGGCGATCGGCAAGGTCGGCGACTCGGTCACGTAGGCGATGCCGATCAGCGCGATCGGCAACGGGAACACCAGTGTCAGATAGGTCGCGCGGACCATTGCCAGGGTCTGCGGACCACGGCCGTGAAAGAACTCCCGGGTGTTGAAGGAACCGCCTGTGAACCCCTGGGTGATTTGGCGCACGGCGTTATGGCGCACGCCGATCGCGGTCTGGAGCGTGCTCTTGGGTGTGAGCCGGCGGTTGCGGATCAGCATCGCGATCCGCGAGGCCATGCCGACCAGCGTCGCGATCACGGCCCAGGTGCCGAAGAAGGCCACCAACTCGTTGCCCAGGTATGCGGAGTAAGCCGCCGCCAGCATGAAGCCCGAGGCGATGCCGAGGAACAGGAAGTTCGCGACCGTCAGCGGCGAGTGCCACTCCTGCAGGAACCGGACGCTGGCATAGATCATCGCCGTCGAGACGAACAGCGCGAAGGTCGCGAGCGTGCCGATCAGGCCAATGACCAGCGTCGCGTCCACCGGCAGCGTCCCCGCGATCGTGATCCAGGGCTGGGTCCAGCCGAACCCGTGCGCGAGTCCGTAGGCCAGGACCAGGATCATCATGATCGGCAACACGATGACCTCGCGTGACAGCCACGAGGTGCGCCACATGGTGGCGGTGCGCCAGGCGCGTTCGGGTCGTCCGAGATGGAAGAAGGACGCGAACAGACCCAGGCCGAGCAGCACGAGCGCGACCGCGCTCCCGAGGGCATAGAACATCGGGTCCTGCTCTGGCAGCAGACGCGCGAGCGCATAGAGTTGCCCGGTGTAGAGGGCCAGGAACAGGCCCTGACCGGCGCCGATCAGGGTCGTCAGGAAGATTACCGAAAAGGCCGGGTGCATGGGTGCTCCTTCGCTGCGGGCTGGGGCCCGCAGGGGTCCTTACCAAGTGACATCGTCGAGGGTCTCCTCACCTGTATAGGTGGTGAGGTCTTCCTTGCGCAGCGGATTGTCGGCACGGATGATCTCGTCGGGATCGATCTGGCGCCGGGTCTTGCGGCGGGGCAGGTAATGGTTGGCCGGCTTGGTACCCCATTCGGGCATCAATTGATAGCCCCCTTGCTCGCGGATCGCGACCGAGACCTCGGACTCGGGATCGTGCACATCACCGAACAGCCGGGCATTGGCCGGGCAGGCCATCACACAGGCCGGCTTGCGCTCAGGCTCCGGCAAGGTCAGATCGGTGATGCGTTCGATGCACAGCGTGCATTTCTTCATCACCCGCTGCTGCGCGTCGAGTTCGCGGACCCCGTAAGGGCAGGCCCAGGAGCAATACTTGCAGCCGATGCACTTGTCGTAGTCGACGAGGACGACCCCGTTGTCCGGGCGCTTGTACGAGGCGCCGGTCGGGCAGACCGGGACGCACGGGGGCTCCTCGCAGTGCAGGCAGCTCTTCGGGAAATGGACCGTCTCGGTCTTCGGGAAGGTGCCCACCTCGAAGGTCTGCACCCGATTGAAGAAGGTCCCCGACGGCTCAGCGCCATAAGGGTTCTCATCGACCATCGGGCCGGCCCAGCCGGAGGTGTTCCATTGTTTGCAGGAGGTCACGCAGGCATGGCAGCCGACGCAGACGTTCAGATCGATCACGAGCGCGAGTTGTGCCATCGGCCGGTCCCCTAAGCCTTTTTGAAGAGTCCGGCCACGTAGGCCTGCCATTTGCCGCGGCGAGGTTCCTGGCCCGGCAGGCGTATCATCGCCGTAAACTGCGGCCAGGTGACCGACGGTTCATCGGCCTCGGCCTTGAAGACGCGCACGCGCAGATCGAACCAGGCCGCCTGACCCGTGACCGGGTCGGCATTCGACAGGTGCGCGCCGCTCGGGCTCGCCGGTAGCTCCTCGCCGATCAGGTGATTGAGCAGGAAACCCTTGCGCGATTCATCGGCACGCTCGCCGAGGCCCCAGGCCCCGGCCGCCTTGCCGATCGCGTTCCAGGTCCACACGGTGCCCGGCTCGACGGCCTCGGAGAAACGGCACTGGCACCGGACCCGCCCGTGCGGCGACTCGACCCAGATCCAATCGCCGTCATCGAACCCGTTCGCGGCGCCGACCCGCGGATTCATGAACAGATAGTTGTGGCTATGGATCTGGCGCAGCCAAGCGTTTTGACTGTCCCAACTGTGGTACATGGCCATCGGGCGCTGTGTCAGTGCGTTGAGCGGATAGCGGTGCGTATCGATCAAGGCCGATTCCAGCG
Source organism: Thioalkalicoccus limnaeus (assembly GCF_041197575.1). Classification (NCBI taxonomy): domain Bacteria; kingdom Pseudomonadati; phylum Pseudomonadota; class Gammaproteobacteria; order Chromatiales; family Chromatiaceae; genus Thioalkalicoccus; species Thioalkalicoccus limnaeus. Next base: position 31,276 of record NZ_JBDKXB010000020.1, read on the forward strand.
GTTCGTGGTAGAAGGGCAGCGGATCGAAGTAGGTCGCGACGCGCTCGCGTAGCCGGTCCGGCGGCTGGCGGCCGGCGCGTTTGCCTTGCGCCGCGAGACGGAAACGCTGCAAGACCTCGGAGTAGATGTGCAGCACGATCGGCTCGGCGTAGCGGGTCATGCCGTGTGCGCGTGCCCAGTGCAGATAGCCCTTGTTCCAGTTGCGCATGTACTGGTAGCTGCGCGGCAGTTCGTAGTGGTAAACGCAATCGTGGTTCGCGTACATCTCCCATTGGCGCGGGTTGGGCTCGCCCTTCAAGAACTTCTCGCCGCCCTTGCCGCGCCATCCCGCGAGGAAACCGATGCCGGAGCCCGGTGAGGTCTCGTAGTTGACGATGAAATCGGCATAGTCGCGGTACTTGGGACGCCCGTCCGAGGTCACGAACGCGGGAAGCCCGAGGCGCCCGCCGAGATCGATCAGGACATCCTGGAACGGCCGGCACCCATCCTTCGGCGGGAGGACCGGGATCCGCACGGCATCGACGGGTCCATCGAACTCCGAGATCGGGCGATCGAGCATCGACAGCACGTCGTGGCGTTCGAGGTAGGTCGTATCGGGCAACACCAAGTCGGCGAAGGCGACCGTTTCCGACGAGAAGGCATCGCAGACGACGAGGAACGGGATCTTATATTCGCCTTGCTCGTCCTTGTCGACGAGCATCTCGCGCACCGCGCTCGTGTTCATCGTCGAGTTCCAGGCCATGTTCGCCATGAACAGGAACAGGGTGTCGATCGGGTAGGGGTCGCCGCGCCAGGCGTTGGTGATCGCGTTGTGCATCAGTCCGTGCACCGCGAGCGGATATTCCCACGAGAATGCCTTGTCGAGCCGCACCGGCTCGCCCTGTTCATCGACGAACAGGTCCTCGGGCTTCGCCGGCCAGCCCAACGGCATGCCGTCGAGGGGGGTGTTCGGCTGCACGCATTCCGGGCCGCGGGGCGGCTTCGGACAGGGCGGGATCGGCCGCGGGAAGGGTGCCTTGTGGCGAAAACCGCCTGGCCGATCGATCGTGCCCAAGATCGTCATCAGCACAGCGAGCGCGCGGATCGTCTGGAACCCGTTCGAATGCGCGGCCAGTCCGCGCATCGCATGGAAGGCCACCGGGTTGCCGGTCACCGATTGGTGTTCGTTGTCCCAGCAATCGGTCCATGGGATCGGCAGCTCGATCTTTTCGTCGCGGGCCGTGACGCCCATCTCCTGCGCGAGTCGCCGGATGGTGTCGGCCGGGATCCCGGTGATGCGGGCCGCCCACTCGGGTGTGTAGTCCTCGACGCGATCCTTCAGCAACTGAAACGAGGATTTGACCGGCGTGCCGTCGGGCAGCCGATAACTGCCGAGCAGCCGTGGATCGGCGCCGGGGGTGTGGGTGCCGATGATGCCGATCTCGCGATCCCACCAGACCCGGTTATCGGGGTCGAAGCAGCCCTCCTCGACCCGCATCTCGGCACGATACAAGAGGCCATGGTCGTCGCGACTCGGGTCGTCGACGACCAGTTCCGCGGCGTTCGTGTATTGGATGAGGAACTCGCGATCGTAGAGGCCGAGCTTGATGATCTCGTGGATCAGCGCGAGAAACAGGGCACCGTCGGTGCCAGGGCGGATCGGTACCCATTCATCGGCGATCGCCGAATAGCCGGTGCGGATCGGGTTGATCGAGATGAAGCGCCCGCCGCGGCGTTTGAACTTGGAGATCGCGACCTTGAGTGGATTGGAGTGGTGATCCTCGGCCGTGCCGACCATCACGAAGAGCTTGGCCCGATCGAGATCCGGGCCACCGAACTCCCAGAAGGAGCCGCCGATCGTGTAGATCATGCCGGCGGCCATGTTCACCGAACAGAAGCCGCCGTGGGCCGCATAGTTCGGGGTCCCGAACTGCTTCGCGAACAACCCGGTCAAGGCCTGCATCTGATCGCGGCCGGTGAAGAGGGCGAAGCGCTTCGGGTCCTCGGCGCGCAGGCGGCCGAGCCGCTCGGCCAGAAGTTCGAGCGCCTCGTCCCAGCCGATCTCCTCGAACTGCGAGGTGCCGCGCTCGGCGTTCGGCTTGCGCCGCAGCGGCTTCGTCAAACGCGCCGGCGAGTACTGTTTCATGATCCCCGACGAGCCCTTCGCGCACAGCACGCCTTGGTTCAGCGGGTGGTTCGGGTTACCCTCGATGTAACGGACCTCGCCGTCGCGCAGATGGACGCGGATCCCACAGCGACAGGCGCACATGTAGCAGGTGGTTTCCTTGATCTCGACGCGCCCGACGGTGCGATCGGAATAGCTGACGGGGTCCTGCATGACGGATGACCTTGGGGGCTGCCTTCGGAATGATCGTTAGAGTCTAATATTCCAGAGTGCTTGATCGCAAACAACCCTCCGGCTTCTCGGTCATTCCCGCCGGCCTCGGTGGCCGACGGGCGCGAAGGGCATGGGTTGTGTTGCCCCGGAGCGGCAATCGTTTCGGGCAATGGACCAGCGGCGGGGGCGAGCGCGACAAGTGAACGAGCGTCGGTGCGCGAGCGACGGGACACCGCGACAGGCGGTTCCGCCGGGCCGGCTTTTCGGACAAAATGCGGGCCTGGGCGTGCCCATCGCACGCTGGAGATAGGGCCCTTCCATGGTCTTGATGATCGACAATTACGACTCCTTCACCTACAACCTGGTCCAGTATCTGGGCGAGTTGGGGGCTGATGTGCGCGTCTACCGCAACGACCAGTTGTCGCTGGACGCGGCCCTGGCCTTGGCACCGGAGCGGATCCTGATCTCACCGGGTCCCTGCACGCCGGATCAAGCTGGCATCTCGGTGCCCCTGATCCAGGCGTGCGCGGGGCGGGTGCCGATCCTCGGCGTCTGCCTCGGCCACCAGTCGATCGGGCAAGCGTTCGGGGGACGGATCGTCAAGGCGCCCGCGGTCATGCATGGCAAGACCTCGCTGATCCATCATCGGGGGGTCGGCGTCTTCACCGGCCTCGGGAACCCCTTCGCGGCGACCCGCTATCACTCGCTGGTGATCGATCCAGCGTCGCTGCCCGATTGCCTCGAAGTCACGGCCTGGGTCGTCTCGGACCGGGGCGCGAACGAGATCATGGGCGTACGCCACCGTGATCTCCCGATACAAGGGGTGCAGTTCCATCCCGAATCGATCCTGACGCAACATGGCCACGACCTGCTGCGCAACTTCCTCGAGGACCGCTGAACCGGTCTTCGGTACCCGATCCTTCCGCCGATCCGACCCAGGGGGTATCGCTATGGATATCAAAGAGGCCATCGCCCGTTGTCTGGAACGCGAAGATCTCGCTCGCGACGAGATGACGAGCGTGATGCAGGCGATCATGACCGGTGCCGCGACCCCGGCGCAGATCGCCGGTTTCTTGATCGCGCTGCGCATGAAAGGCGAAACCGTGACCGAGGTCGCGGCGGCAGCCGATGTCATGCGCGCGCTCGCCACCGGCGTCGAGCTCGCGGGGCTGGACCATCAAGTCGACATCGTCGGAACCGGCGGTGACGCCGCTGGACTCTTCAATGTCTCGACGGCCAGCATGTTCGTGGCCGCGGCTGCCGGCTGCCACGTGGCCAAACACGGCAACCGCTCGGTGTCGAGCCGGTCGGGGAGCGCCGACGTGCTCGAGGCGGCTGGTATCCGGCTCGATCTGTCGCCCGAGCAGGTGGCCCGTTGCGTGCGCGAGGTCGGTGTCGGCTTCATGTTCGCGCCGGCCCATCACGGCGCGATGAAACACGCGATCGGCCCGCGGCGCGAGCTTGGTGTGCGGACCATCTTCAACATCCTGGGTCCGCTGACGAACCCGGCCGGGGTGCCGAACCAATTGCTCGGCGTGTTCAGCGAGCACCTGATCGAGTCCCTGGCCTTGGTGCTCCAGCGCCTCGGATCCCGTCATGTCCTGGTCGTCCATTCTCGGGACGGTCTCGATGAGATCAGCCTTGCCGACTCGACCGATTGCGCCGAGCTCAAAGACGGACAGATCACGCGTTTCTCGATCCGCCCCGAGGACTTCGGTGTGAAGCGGGCGTCGCTCGATGACATCCGGGTCACGGGCCCGCAGCAGAGCCTGGCCCAGCTTCGGTCGGTGCTCGAGGATCGGCCGGGCCCGGCGCGTGATATCGTCGTCCTCAACGCCGGCGCCGCGATCTATGTCGCCGGCCGCGCCGAGACGCTCGAAGCCGGTGTCGCGCGGGCCGATCAGGTCATCAGCAGCGGCGAGGCACGCAACCGGCTGGATCGCTTGATCCTGATGACCCAGAGTTTCGACTGATGCAGATGGCCTAGGGCCATCCCGGAACCTCGAGATGTCGTCTCGCCGACTGTGTTCCTCTCTCGACCCTGTCGCCCCCAAAGGAAACCGATGTCTTTACCGCCGCCCCCCGATATCCTGAAGAAGGTCGTCCGTCGCAAGGTCGAAGAGATCGCCGAGCGCAGCGCGCGTGTCTCGCTCGCCGAGATGGCACGGCGGGCCGCCTCGGCCCCGGCCCCGCGTGGCTTTGCGAACGCGCTGCTGGCGAAGGCGCAAGCCGGGGTGCCGGCGGTGATCGCCGAGTTCAAACGGGCCAGCCCAAGCAAGGGTCTGCTGCGGCCCGAGGCCGATCCGGCTGCTATCGCGGCCGGTTACCAGCGCGGCGGTGCTGCTTGTCTGTCGGTGCTGACGGATCGTGATTTCTTTCGCGGATCCGAAACGGACCTGCAGGTGGCCCGTGCCGCGTGCGCTCTTCCGGTGATCCGCAAGGACTTCATCATCGACCCGTACCAGGTCTACGAGGCGCGGGCCATCGGGGCCGATGCGATCCTGTTGATCGCGGCCTGCCTGACCGATGAACAGTTGCGCGAGCTCGATGGACTGGCGAAGCAATCGGGCCTCGATGTGCTGATCGAGGTCCATGACGGGGCTGAGCTCGAGCGGGCACTGTCCATTCCCGGGCCCTTGATCGGCATCAACAACAGGGATCTGCGCAGCTTCGAGGTCCGCCTGGACACGACGCTGAGTCTGCTGCCGCGGGTTCCGCCGGACCGGCTGCTCGTTACCGAGAGCGGTATCCTCGAGCGGGGCGATGTCGCGCGGTTGACCGCGCATGGCGTGCGCGCCTTTCTCGTCGGCGAGGCGCTGATGCGTGCCCCGGACCCGGGCCAGGCCTTGCGCGATCTGTTCGGTTGACCCGCCGCCGGGCTTCGGTGCTCAACGGGTGCCGAAGACGACGATCGTCTTGCCCTTGACGTCGATCAATCCTTGTTCCTCGAGCGCCTTCAGGACGCGGCCGGCCATCTCCCGCGAACAGCCGACGATGCGGCCGAGCTCCTGGCGGGTCACGCGGATCTGCATGCCGTCCGGGTGGGTCATCGCATCCGGTTGCTGGCACAGGTCGAGCAGGGCGCGGGCGATGCGGCCGGTGACATCGAGGAAGACGAGATGGCCTACCTTCCGACTGGTCTGGTGCAGTCGCGTCGACAGCTGCCGGCCGATCGAGAACAGCAGGTCCTTCGCGTGTTCCCGGAGTTCATTGTCGAGCAGCCGGCTGAGCCGTTGATAAGTGATCTCGGCGACACGGCAACGGGTGCGGGTGCGGATTTGGACGCTGCGTGTCGTCTGGGGCACGAACAACCCCATCTCGCCGATGAATTCGCCCTTGTTGATGTAGGTGATCACGAGTTCCCGTTGGTCCTCGTCGTCGATCAGCGCCGCGACCGAACCCTCTATCAAATAGTAGATGCTTTCCGCTGGTTCGCCTTGGCGAATGAAGTCGGTGTTCTTCTCGTAGGTCTTGGTATGGCAGAAACCCAGAAAGGGCTTCAGCCAGGCGGGTTCGGGCAGGGGTGGGGTGATCAGGGTCATCGCTGGGTCCCTGGTGGATGGCCGGGGCAGGGTCGAGGTCGAGGCTATTCCGACGTGGCTATGATAACCTGAGAATCCATGGCGAAGGCCAGTGATCGCACAGAGTCGGTGAGGCAAATGAAGGCGCGCATCCAATGGGTCGAGGGCACGGTCATGCTGGCCGAATCGGGGAGCGGGCATGCGCTGGTGCTCGATGGACCACCCGAGCATGGCGGGCGCAATCTCGGTGTGCGTCCGATGGAACTGCTGTTGATCGGCCTGGGGGGGTGTAGCCAGTTCGATGTGCTGCATATCCTGCGGCGCGCGCGCCAGCCGGTCACGGCCTGCGTCGTCGACATCGCTGCTGAACGGGCCGCCGAGGATCCCAAGGTGTTCACCCGCATCCATCTGCACTTCGTGGTGACCGGCCGCGATCTGAGTGCACGACAGGTCGAGCGGGCCGTTCAGCTGAGCGCGGAAAAATACTGCTCTGCCTCGATCATGCTTGGCGCGACGGCACAGATCACGCACGATGTCGAGATTCGCGCCGCCTGACGAGCGCAAGGCCGGGACCCAGAGCGCCGCGCTGTGATCCGCCTCGAAATCTCGTCTGGATAGTCTCGGTCGGATTGCGTGGCCGAGTGCGCTTGCATTCGTCGGCGAAGGGCATTAGCTTTCGCGGCCTTTAGACGTCAGGACCGAAACGATGCCGGATTCCTTGAAAAAGCTCAAGCTGCATGGCTTCAATAATCTGACGAAGACGCTGAGCTTCAATATCTACGATGTGTGTTACGCGGATTCCGCGGAGCAGCGCGAGGCCTACATCAAATATATCGATGAGGCTTACAATGCCGAGCGGTTGACCGGGATTCTGACCGACGTCGCCGAGATCATCGGCGCGAGCATCCTGAACATCGCGCACCAGGACTACGACCCCCAGGGGGCCTCGGTCACGATGTTGATCTCCGAGGAACCAGTCGCCGCGGAACTGCTGTCGAACACCGCCTCGCCAGGGCCGCTGCCGGACGCCGTCGTCGCCCATCTCGACAAGAGTCACATCACGGTGCACACCTACCCGGAGACGAATCCGCAGACCGGGATCAGTACCTTTCGCGCCGACATCGATGTCTCGACCTGCGGGCGGATCTCACCGCTGCGAGCGCTCAACTATCTGATCCATGCACTCGAATCCGATGTCGTCATCATGGACTATCGCGTGCGCGGTTTCACGCGCGACGTCAAAGGCCGCAAGCACTTCATCGACCACAACATCAGCTCGATCCAGAACTATCTGTCGCGCGATACCAAGGATCGCTACCAGATGGTCGACGTCAATGTCTATCAAGAGAATCTGTTTCACACCAAGATGGTGTTGAAGCATTTCCGTCTCGACGACTATCTCTTCTGCATCCAGGCCAGCGATCTGACCGAGCGGGAGCACAAGAGGATCCAGAAGCTGCTGCGGCGGGAGCTCTCGGAGATCTTCTACGGACGCAATCTCGGGCGCAATCTCGAATTCATGGGTTGTTAGCTGGGCCGCGCCGCGCACGCACCCCGGCGAGGTCGCGGAGATTCGGCGCTGCCTGGTCAGATCCAATAGGCCGTGCGCGTCATCACCTTGGCCGTCGCGCGCATCGCGAGCCGGACCGCAGCAGGCAGTTCGGCCCCGCCGGCGCCCTTGGCGAGTTGCGCGTGGTGGATCTCGTCGGCTTTCATCTGATGGATCAGCGCCCGGGTCTTGGTGTCCTCGGGCGGCAATTGACGCAGATGCCCCTCGAGGTGGCTCTCGACCTGCCGCTCGGTCTCGACGACGAAACCGAGGCTCCACCGATCACCGGCCAATCCAGCCGCTGCGCCCATCGTAAAGGAGCCGGCGTACCAGATCGGGTTCAGCAGGCTCTTGCGCTCGCCCAGTTCCTGTAGACGTGTCTCACACCACGCCAGGTGGTCGGCTTCTTCGCGAGCCGACCGTTCCATCGCGCGCCGGACATCGTCAAGCCGGGCCGTCAGGGCCTGGCCCTGATAGAGGGCCTGTGCGCACACCTCGCCAGTGTGGTTGATGCGCATCAGCCGACCGGCATGGCGGCGTTGTGCGTCACTCAGTTCCGGCTCGGAGAACGAGTCCGCGGGGTTCGGCCGCTCGGTGACCGGTGGGCGGCCAAAGATGGTGCGGACGGCCTGGTCGAGTCCAATCAGGAGTCGGTCGGCCGGCGTGAAGTGGCGGGCATGGCGCATGGTCGCATCTCGAAGGTCGGGGCGGCCGAGAGACCGCGGGGAACCATGGGAACGAAGATATAGGGCCGCCCGCGGCACTGCAAGGATTCGGTGTAGACTTGTCCGCGCTGTCATGGCCGCGAAGTTGGAGGTCCCCGTTCCGATGTCCTATTACCGTCATCATGTGTTCTTCTGCGTCAATCAGCGTGATCGCGGTGCGCGCTGTTGCGCTCGATCCGACGCCGTCGCGATGCGCGACTACTTGAAGGGGCGCGCGAAGGAATTGGGTTTGGCCGGGCCGGGGGGTGTACGGATCAACACGGCGGGCTGTCTTGATCGCTGTGCGTGCGGGCCGGTGATCGTGGTCTATCCGGATGCGGTGTGGTACAGCTATCGGGATCGGCGGGACCTCGATGAGATCTTGAGCGAGCACCTGATCGCCGGGCGTGTCGTCACGCGTCTGCTGTTGTCCGAGCGCGGACCCGCGGTGGCCGGCGACCCCTGACGTCCCCCGAGGCAGGCCCTGCCGGCGTGGCCATCGGGGCGGCATCCGGCCGGGTGCCGAAAGGGTTCGGTCGGGGCTTGATCGCACTCGACGGATGCCGTATGATCGGCGGTCTTCTATCCGATCTACACATCTGATTCTGATCGAGTTCCCGCGGAGTAACGGACATGACGACTGTGAGCGCCAAGCCGGCCGAGGTGCGTCGCGCCTGGTTCCTCGTGGATGCCGATGGCAAGACTCTCGGACGGTTGTCCGCCGAGATCGCGCGGCGTCTGCGTGGCAAGCACAAACCCCAGTACACGCCCCATGTGGACACCGGCGACTACATCGTCGTGGTCAATGCCGGCAAGGTCAAGGTGACGGGCAATAAACTGAGGGATAAGGTTTATTATCGCCATACCGGCTATGTCGGTCACCTCAAGTCGATCACACTCCAGAAGCTGCTTGCGAAGGCGCCGGAACGGGTGATCGAGCAGGCGGTCAAAGGCATGCTGCCGCGCAACCCGCTTGGTCGGGCCATGTACAAGAAATTGCACGTGTATGCGGGTCCGTCGCATCGTCATCAGGCCCAGCAGCCGCAGCCGCTTGATATCTGATCCTGCGATCGCGTAAGGTGCGGCGGAAACCATAACCCTATAGGAAATCATCGATGGCGGAAGTGCAACATGCGGTCGGGCGCCGCAAGACCTCCAGCGCTCGGGTCTTTCTAACCACTGGTTCGGGCCAGATCACCGTCAATGATCGTCCGTTGGACCAATTCTTCGGTCGCGAGACGGCGCGGATGGTCGTGCGTCAGGCCCTCGAAGTCGCCAGCATGGTGGGTCGGGTGGATGTACGGGCAACCGTCGTCGGTGGTGGAACGACCGGACAGGCCGGAGCGATTCGTCATGGTATCGCCCGGGCTCTGGTGCGCTATGACGAGGCGCTGCGTCCCTCGCTGCGCCGGGCTGGCTTTCTGACTCGCGACTCGCGCGAGGTCGAACGCAAGAAGGTCGGTCTGCACAAGGCCCGCAAGCGGCCGCAATACTCGAAGCGTTGATGCGATGGCACCCATCGGGGTGCCCGTTGGCTTCGTGCCAGCCTTACTGGGGGATCGTCTAGCGGCAGGACAGCGGACTCTGACTCCGTTAACCCAGGTTCGAATCCTGGTCCCCCAGCCATCCCTCGCCGTGTGCATCGGCTTCTGCCCTCGGCACCGACCTGCCTTCTCGTCCCCCGTAGTCAGCGAAACCCCGAGTTCGGAGCAAGCCCCGCGGTCTGGTAGAGGCAAAAAAGCAACAGATCGTCATTCTGTCTCTTTTTTCAAAACATTTGTTGCGCAAATTCCCGTTGTAGGCTATTCTTGCCATCGCAGCGCGGGACTGTGGCAGTATTCCCAGTCTCCAAGGTCTTTACAACAGCGGAGAACGCAATGAACAAGAAGATGTTGACACTGGCGGTTGCCGCCGCCATGGCGGTGCCGGCCGCCGCGATCGCCGATGCGACCCTGTACGGTCGGGTCCACATGTCCATCGACTATGTCGACGTCGATCGCAACGCCTCGTGGGTGCCGGGTGGCGTCCCGGCGCCGGGCGCGCAACCCGATGCGGTCGACGGTCAGGGTAACCTCGTTCCCGGCAAAGACTTCACCGGATGGAACCTGAACTCCAACAGCCGTGCCAGCCGTCTCGGCGTGCGGGGCTCGGAAGAACTCGGCTTCGGTCTCAAGGCCATCTATCAGATCGAGTTCAGCGTCGACATCGCGAACGACGGTCGTGATTCCGCCGCTTGGAACGGCAACCGCGGCACGACGCTCAGCATGCGCAACAGCTTCGCCGGTCTTGCCGGTGACTGGGGTACCTTGTTGGCTGGCCGCCATGACACCCCGCTGAAGATCTCGACGGGTAAGCTCGACCTGTTCGCCGACACGCTCGCGGACATGAACTTCACGGTCGGCTTCGATGATCTGCGCGCCGACAACGCCGTTGCCTATATTTCGCCGAACTTCATGGGCTTCCAGTTCTCGGGCATGGTGATGCCGACTGGTGGCGCGACCTTCAACGGCGGTCGGAATCTCGACGCCGACAGCCTCGCCGAAGCCTGGTCGGTGGCCGGTATCTACAACAACGGCCCCTTCTTCGTGTCGCTGGCTTATGAGACCCTCGACAGTGATCAGTGGCAGGGCACCGGCCAGACCGGCGCCAAGTCGTTCGACAAGTGGCGCGTTGGTCTGGGCCTGCTTGACTGGAACGGCTTCACGCTGACCGGCCTTTACGAGAACTGGGCCAATTATCGTGGCCTCGACAAGGCCGACGCCGACCTGTGGCAGATCCAGGCCGGCTATGCCTTCGGCAACAACATGGTCAAGGCGATGTACGGTCAGTCCGATCTGGACTGGGACCGCCGGATCTACGGTGACGTTGCGGACAAGTCGTCTTGGGCCGTTGGTTTCGACCACAACTTCACGAAGCGCAGCAAGGCTTACGTCCTGTACACGCAGATGGATGACGATGTGCGCGATGCCGACTGGAGCGGCTTCTCGCTCGGTATGGTCCACAGCTTCTAAGCCAGACACGGCAAGAGGCTAGCACGTCGAAACGGGGCCTGATGGCCCCGTTTTTTTTGATACGCAGCCGACCCCAGATGTCTGGGCCTCGGTCGCGGGATCTCCGACTGCGGGGTGGCCCCCGCGATGAGATGCTGGGCCGGGTGCCCTGACGACGGAATCTTACGCGGCCGTCAGGGTCTTGGTCCCGTCTGGCCCGCCGAGGATCAGCACGTCGGCCGGACGCCGGGCGAAGAGTCCGACCGTGACGACGCCGGGGATCGCATTGATTTGTTGCTCGATGGCCAGCGGATCCTCGATCGACAGATGTCGAACATCGAGGATCAGGTTGCCGTTGTCGGTCACGAAGCCCTCGCGCCAGACCGGTGTGCCGCCGAGCTTCACGAGTTGGCGTGCGACATGGCCGCGGGCCATCGGGATCACCTCGACCGGAAGCGGGAAGCGACCCAAGGTGTCGACGAGCTTGCTGTCATCGGCGATGCAGACGAAACGCTGGCTCGCGTCGGCGATGATCTTCTCGCGCGTCAAGGCCCCGCCGCCGCCCTTGATCAGTTGCAGACGGTGGTTCGACTCGTCGGCGCCGTCGACATAGAGGCTCAGTTCGCCGACGGCATTGAGGTCGAAGACCGCGATGCCGTGCCTGGTCAGTCGCGCCGTCGAGGCCTCCGAGCTCGAGACCGCCCCGTCGATCCGCCCCTTGATGCCGGCGAGCAGATCGATGAAATGGTTGACGGTCGAACCAGTGCCGACCCCGATGATCCCGCCCTCCACATAGTCCAACGCGGCTTGGGCCGCGCGCCTCTTCATCTCGTCTTGATTCATCGCTTCCTGTTCCTACCTGGTTGATTCCAGGCCGTCATGATAACAGCCTGCTCGGTTGTCGGATCTCGGCCTCGCGCGGTGTGCTTTCCAGATGCGTAGCGGCGTGCGAGCTCGCTCGCCGGCACGCCACGCCAGTGCGCGAGCCGCAACGACCACATCAGCAGGATCGTGCGCCACACCCCGTGGGTTTCCCAGCGTCGCCCGGACGTGACGACCTGCTCGCGCAGACACGCTGGCCGACCGATGCGCTTGAGCGCCTTCGAGAGCTCGATGTCTTCCATCAACGGGATCTCGGGATAGCCGCCGACACGCTCGAAGGCCGCGCGGGTCACGAACAGCGCCTGATCCCCGGTGGCGATCCCGGTCCGGCGCGAGCGCCAATTCATCATCGCGGCGACGACCCGCAACAGCGGCGACTCGCCATCGATCGACACATCGAAGCGCCCCCAGGCAGCCCGTGCCAAGGCCGCTTGGATGGCCATGACCGCCGTCGCCGGCAGTCGCGTATCCGCGTGCAGGAACAGGAGCGCTGCACCCCGTGCGGCCCTCGCCCCGGCATTCATCTGCGCGGCGCGACCGCGCGTGGCGCGAATCACACCGTCGGCGAGCGGCGTCGCCCGGGCGACGGTCTCGTCCGTGCTGCCGCCATCGACGACCAGCACCTCGTGGCCCAGTCGGCGCGCACCTTGCAGCGTCGCGAGGGTGCCTTGGATGCCTTCGGCCTCGTTGAGCGTCGGGATCAGGATGGAAAGTCGCATCGTGGGCCGCTCCGGGCGCTCGCGGCTACCAGCGTTGTGGGACCCGCTCGATCCGGCTCGTGTCATAGCCGATCTCGTCGAGGAAGGAAAGAATGGTCTGGTAGTGCTCGTCGGGGATCGCCGACTCGCGAGCCATGACCCAGACGTAGTCGCGCTTGGCACGGCCGATCGCCGTGACCTGGTAGTCCGGCGTCAGATAGATGATGCGGAAGTCGGCCTTGATCGGCCAAATGAACTGCATCCCCCACAGGGCGTTGGACGTGCGGTCCACGACGAAGCCGGTCGGATGGTAGGTCTTCAGCGGCCCGTCGAAGGATCCGGCGCGGAAGGTGAAGGTCGTCGCGATGGTACCTTCGGGGGTCAAGGCGTAAGACTCGACGGCATTGTGGGCGCCGCGCTCGACGAAGGTCGGGATGTTCGCGATCACGTACCAATCGCCCATGAAACGTTCGAGATCCACGTAATCGACGGTCTTCATCGGGCGTTCCTCGCTGGAGCAGGCGGCCAACAGACAGGCCGCGCAGAGCGCGACGAGGACCGCGGGCCAATGTTTCGACTGGGTCGGCATCTCATGGATCCTGCGGCGATGGTCGCGCGCGGGGCGGACCGGGAAAGAGGGCGTTGGTGCGCCGAATATAGTCACGATAGCCGGGTCGGCGCTCGGCGATGTCCCGTTCGAGCAGCGCCACGCCGGAGACCCGCAGCAGCAGGAAGGTCATCAGGACCGGGGACAGGATCGCCCACCAGGCGCCGGCCGACAGCGCGAGCAGATACAGCGCCCACCAGATGACGGCCTCGCCGAAGTAGTTCGGGTGGCGAGTATAACGCCACAGGCCCTGATCCATGACCCGACCCTGGTTCTCGGGACGTGCCTTGAAGCGGGCCAATTGCCGATCCCCGATGACCTGGAACGCGAAGCCGGCGGCCCACAGGATCACCGCGGCCAGGTCGAGCCAGCCAAGGGGCCGCGGGCTCGCGATGCTACCGAGCAGCGGCAGCGAGATGATCCAGGCCAGCACGGCCTGAAGACCGAAGACCAAGTAAAGACTCTTCCACGCGAAGCCGGGGTCGTTGTGGCGTCGAATCGCCTGATACCGGCGGTCTTCGCCGTGGCCCCAGTTGCGCCAGGTGATATGGGCGCTGAGCCGCACGGCCCAGACAGCCACCAACGCCACGACCAAATAGGCGCGCGCGACCGGCTCCGACACGAGCGCGAGATAGACCAGGGCCATCGCCAGGAAAAACAGCGACCACAGCGAGTCGACATGACTGACATCCCTCCGCGGCAGGCTCACGAGCCAGGCGATCAGTGCCATGACCAGCGCCAGGCCAAGCCCAGCGGCGTAAGGGATCACCTCAAACATGCGGATCGGCCTCGGCCAGTGGGACCGCCGCGGCATCCGGCGTGGCCCGAGAAGCCGGTGCGTAACCGTCGAGTCGCTCGGCGAGCCAGACCAGCAGCGGTGTCATCAGTGCCCAGCCGGCACCGATGACGGTCAAGCTCAGGACCGGATCCGGAAAGGTCGCGGCGCCCAGCCGTTCGCCGGCCGCGAAGGCCATCGGCCCGCCGATGGCACCCATGACCATCGCCAAGCGCCAGCGGCCGCGCAGCCAGCGCAGCGATACGTTGAGCGTCGAGGCGAACACCACCCAGAGCGCGACGATCCAGATCGGGGGCAGCCAGTCGGCGAAGAGCCCCGATGGATATCGGATCAACCCGAAGCCGACCAGAAGCCCCTCCCACAGGGTGCCGATCATCGTGGCCGTCAACAGCAGCAGGGCCTCGATTCCGGGGCGCACCGCCCGGCCCAGGTGCACCGCGGCGACCAGGGCGACGACACAGACGCCGAGCCATGGCCAATGCTGGGCACCGCCGATGACACTGGCGAACCACCCGATCTGAAAGGCGATCATGTTGATGACGACGGGCATGACTGGTCTCCGAATAGACCCAGACCGCGACGAGGTGAGAAGAGACGAAGTCTCCTTCCGGAGGTTCGACGAATGGCTGCGACCGATGCCGGTCACTGGGCATCCCGAACTTCCTCGCCAGGTGATGGCGAGGTGTCGGGAAACAAGGGGCGCCCCGCGCGCGGCCGACGCCGATGAGCAGGTCCGCAGTGGCTACGCGCTCTGCTAGTATTGGCCTTCAGGCCCGCTGGCAGCGGGAAACCAATGACGGAAGCTTCGACTGGGAGACATCTCGATGACGCCAACACAGGCCAAGACGGTTGCCATCGCGGCGGCGTGCGCGCTCGCCCTGGCTGGGTGTGCCACGAACGGGCAGCCGCGCGGCATGACGGAAACGGGGACCGGTGCCCTGATCGGTGCCGCGACCGGTGCCGCGATCGGTGCACTGGTCACGGACAAATCGGCCAAAGGCGCGCTGATCGGCGCCGTCGGGGGCGCGATCGCCGGCGGCATGGTCGGCTCCTACATGGAGAACCAGCGTCAGGACTTCGAACGGGCGCTGCGCGATGAGATCGCCGCGGGCGTCGTGCGTGTCGAGACGCTGCCGAACGATCAGCTGCTGGTCGGCATGACCGGGGCGACGGCCTTCGAGACGGACTCCGACGTCATCAAGCCCGGGTTCTACAGCACGATGAACAAGATCTCGCATATCGTGCAACGCTACGGAAAGACACAACTCGCGATCGGCGGCCACACCGACAGCACCGGCACGGTCGCCCACAACCAGCAGCTCTCGGAGCGGCGTGCCGCGTCGGTCCAGCGCTATCTGCTGGCCGACGGCGTGCTCCCGCAGCGGATGTCGGCCACCGGCTACGGCCAGCACTATCCGATCGCGAGCAACCAGACCCCGGAGGGCCGACGCCTGAATCGACGCGTCGACATCATCATCATCCCGATCACGGCCGGCTAGCGACCGAACGGTCGCATCCAGGTCACGGCCGGTCGTGACCTCGGAGAAAAACAGACCTACGATCGAGAAGTAGACTAGACTGAATCGGCGTCGATCGCTTGACCCCTTATCGGGCCCCCTGAGGCGCGCTGACCGAGTGGCCGGAGGGGTTCCGCGTGTCCTAATCGATGCCGCGGGCGGGGCCGGCAGGCCGGCTTCGGCTCGTGCGCGCAGGCACCGGGTCCCCGTGATCGGCGGCTTCAAGTGGAGAGAGCGCAGCGATGGCTGTTCAAGAGTCCGCGAAGACGGACAGCGTCCCCGACCACAACGGGGGCTTCGGCGGGTATCTGATCGCGGTCGGGGCGTCGGCCGGTGGCCTCGACGCGCTGGAGCGATTCTTCCAAGGGATACCGGCCCAGTCCGGTGCCGCCTATGTCGTGATTCAGCATCTGTCGCCGGACCACAAGAGCATGATGGTGAATCTGCTCGGCCGGCATACGCGGATGCCGGTGGTCACGGTCGAGGACGGCATGAGGATCGAGCCCGACCGGGTGCACCTGATCCCGCCGGCGACCATCATGCACGTCTCGCGTGGGCGGCTGCGGCTGACGCCGAAGGATCCCCGGGTCTTGACCCTGCCGATCGACCTCTTCTTCACGTCGCTGGCGCAAGAATATGCCAACCGCGCGATCGGCGTGATCCTGTCCGGAACCGGCTCGGATGGCACGCGCGGTGCGGTCGCGATCAACGAGGCCGGTGGGCTGCTGCTGGCCCAGGACCCCGAATCGGCGAAGTTCGATGGAATGCCGCGCAGCGTCATCGCGACCGGCTTGGTCGACGGCATCCTGTCACCGGAGGACTTGGGGCCGCGCGTCCTCGATCACATCAGCCATGCCCCGCGCGTGACGACGCGCCAGGATCGGACGGCCGTCGGGCAGGACAAACAGTCGGCGCTCGATGAGATCCTGCACCTGTTGCGCAACCTCGGCGGCATCGATTTTCGCGACTACAAGCCGCCCACGGTGCTGCGGCGGATCGAACGCCGGATGCAGGTCCGTCATGTCCCGGATTATCGGAACTACGTGCGGCTTCTCGATAGCGATCGCGTCGAGCTCGCAACGCTGCGCCGGGAACTGCTGATCCCGGTCACGAGCTTCTTCCGGGATTCGGAATCCTTCGACGTCGTGGCCGAGTCGGCGATCGACGCGCTCGTGAAGGAGCGGCCTGATGGGCAGGGATTGCGGATCTGGGTCGCGGGCGTGTCGACCGGCGAGGAGGCCTACACGCTGGCGATCCTATTGTCCGAGGCCTGCGAGCGGCTGCGGCGTTGGCCCGATTTCAAGATCTTCGCCACCGATGTCGAACAGCATAGTATCGACACCGCGAGTGCCGGCGTCTTCACCGAGGCGATCACGGCCGAGGTGTCGCCAGAGCGACTCGAGCGCTACTTCTTCGGCCGCGGCAACCATTTCGTCATCAAGCCGGAGATCCGCCAGAGCATCATCTTCGCGCGCCACAATCTGCTCGAGGATCCGCCCTTCACGCGGATGGACCTGGTTTCCTGCCGCAACGTATTGATCTACTTCCAACCCGAGGCGCAGGAACGGGTGCTGCGGCGCCTGCAATATGCGCTCGCGCCGGGCGGTTTCCTGTTCCTCGGCTCCAGCGAATCGCTCGGCGCCTTGCAGGCCGACTTCACACCGGTCAGTTCCAAGCACAAGCTTTACAAAGTCCTGCGCCATGTCGCGTTGCCGCTGGATCCGATCCGTTCCGGGTTGTCGCGGCTGACCGCGACGGGGCGCCGCCATCAGGGCGGCAAGACGCTGGCCGGCACCAGCGATGCGGCCGCGATCGATGCCGGCCTGGCCGTGTTGCTGCGCGGCTATGCGCCGGCCAGCCTGCTGCTGAATCGTCGTCACGAGCTGCTGCATGTCTTCGGTGACGTGGGCCGCTATCTGCGTATCGGCGAGGGGCTCGCGACACTCGACGTGGCCAAACTGTTGCCGGAGCGTCTCGCACCGGTGGCGCTGGCGCTGCTGCACAAGGCGGCCAAGGCCAATACGTCGTTGCGTTCGGACACCCTGCCGCTGGCCGACGCACCGGCTTTGCGCGTGCGGCTCGTCGTGCGCCCGGTCGAGGTCCCGCAGGGCGAACCGCATCTGATCCTGTCGTTCGAGCCGGAGGAACCGGTCGCGGATCCGGCGCCGGCCGGTCAGATGGAGACGCTGGATCTCGGTCGCGAGGCCTCCGAACGGGTGCAGACGCTCGAGCGCGAGCTGGCCGCGACCCGCGAGAGCCTGCAAGCGACGGTCGAAGAGCTCGAGACCGCGAACGAGGAGCTGCAGGCGACGAACGAGGAGTTGATGGCCTCGAACGAGGAGCTTCAGAGCTCGAACGAGGAGCTGCAATCGGTCAACGAGGAGCTCTACACGGTCAATGCCGAGAACCAGGAGAAGATCGAGATCCTGCACCGTCTGAACGCGGATCTCGACAACCTGGCCAAGGCCGCGGCGATCGCGACCCTGTTCGTCGATGCCGATCTGCGGATCACGCGCTTCACGCCGGAGGCCACGTCCCTGTTCAAGATCCGCGATGCCGACATCGGCCGGCCGATCGACGACTTCGCGAACCGGCTCGACCATCCCGAGTTCATCGCCGAGTTGCGCCGCACGATCGAGAATGGGCAGCCGCTGGAGCAGGAATTGGTCGCGACCAACGGCCACACCTATCTCGTGCGGATCTTGCCCTATGCGGCTCGCGACCCGCGCGCGCGCGGCGCCGTCGCGACCTTCGTCGACGTGACCGGTTTGCGCGACCAAGGGGTTGTGCCGACCACGGGGGATCCCAGCACATGACCAGGGACAGGCCCACTGACGACCCACCTGGCGCGCATTCGTCCGAGCGCGAGCGGCCGGTCGAGATCCCGCCGCCCCCGGCGGATCTGCATGACCGGGCACTGGAAGCCCTGCGCGCCGGCCGTTTCGACCTCGCCGAGGAGGCCCTCGCGCAACGCGAGCTCGACCTGATGACGCTGGTCGAGGATCTGCGCATCTACCAGGCCGAACTGGAGATCCAGAACCAGGAATTGCGGGCGAGTCGCGCCGACCTGGAACGCGCGTTCGCGCGCTTCGCGACGCTGTTCGCGACCTCGCCTGTCGCGGAGCTGGTGGTCGATGGCCGGGGGTTGGTGCTGGAGGCCAATCTGGCTGCCGAGAGCCTGTTCGACCTGAGGCGCCGTCAGCTCCAGCAGCACTTCTTCGCGCGCCTGGTGGCCGAGCCGGATCGCGGTGCCGCGGTGGCCATGTTCGCGATCGCGTTGGAGGCGGGTCATGCGGAGCGGCGGGAGATCGGCCTGCGCACGACCCAGGGGTGCGAGTTCATCGGCGATCTGCACATCGCGCGGCTGCCGAGCGAGATCGGGGAGGGGCACCAGTTCGTCTGCGCGATCGTCGATCAGACCGAGGCGGTCGAGCAGCGCCGCCGGTTGCGCGACGGTGCCGAGGCCCTGCGCCGCAGTCGGGGCGAACTCGCCGAACGGGTCAAGGAACTGGCCTGCCTGTACGACATCCTCGAATACACGACTCATGTCGAGACCCCGATCGAGGAACTGCTGCAACGGGTCGCCGAGCGGCTGCCCGGTGCGCTGCGTGATCCGGACCTGGGGGCCGCCCGGATTCGCATCGGCGACCGCGTCTATGGTCCCGCTGGGTTCGCCGAGACATCGGCGATGCACGAGGTCCGGTTCGCGCTGCCGGATGGCGGCGAGGGTCGGCTTCAGGTCGTCGATGACATCACTGGGCCGCCAGGCTCTGATACCGCCTTTTTCCCCGAAGAGCTGGGTCTGTTCGACGCGGTGGCCCGGCACCTGTCGACCTTTCTCAAGCGACGTGCGGACAAGGCGGCGCTCGCCGAGAGCCGCGAGCATTACCGCATCCTCGCTGAACTCAGTCCGGAATGGGAGTTCTGGCTCGGCCCTGATGGCCGCTTTCTCTATGTCTCGCCGGCCTGCGAGGCGATCTGTGGTTACCCGGCCGAGGCCTTCCTCGACGACCCGGGGCTCATGGAGCGGATCCTGCACCCGGATGATCGCGCCCTCTATTCGGCCCATCTCGCCGAGGTCCTGGAAACGGGCGCGCGCTGCCATGAGCGCGATGAGGCCCGGCTCGAATATCGGCTGCTGACGCGCGCCGGCGACTTGCGTTGGATCGAGCACCTGTGCGGGCCTGTGTTGGGGGCCGGCGGGCGCTGGTGGGGCCGGCGCGGTGCGAATCGCGACATCACCGCGCGCAAGCACGCCGAGACAGAGGTCGTGCGGATCGCCCGGCTCTATGCCACGCTGAGCGCGACCAACCAGGCCATCGTGCGCTGCGACAGCGAGGCGGCCTTGCTGCCCGAGTTCTGCCGGATCGCGGTCGAGGAAGGCGGGCTCGCTGCGGCGATCGTCGCGCGGCGCGAGACGCCGGATCAAGCGCTGAGACCGATGGCGTTTCATGGTCCCTCGGCGTTGGTGGACTGGCACGAACGGGTGCTGGCCGGCGGCGACCCTGTCTCGGATCCAGGGCCACCGCTCGGCGTCGCCTTGTCGCTGCGGATCGGCGCCGAACTGGTCGGCACCTTGACCCTCTATGCCGACGAACCCGATTTCTTCTCGTCCGATGTCGTGCAGTTGCTCGACGAGATGGCTGGGGACCTCGCCTTCTCGCTCGACCGCTTCGCACAGGAGCGCGCACGTGCGGTGGCCGAGCAGACCCTATTGGAGCGGGAACGGCACCTGGCCGCGATCTTCCGCGTGGCGCCGGTCGGCATCGGGCTGATTCGCGAGCGGGTGATCCGCCAGGGGAATGCGTACCTGGCGGCCCTGTTGGGGCGCGAGCTCGGCGACATCATCGGTCGGAACACGCGCTTCCTCTATCCCGACCAGGCCGAGTACGAGCGTGTCGGCCAAACGCTCCAGGAGCAATTGACACGCGCCGGCACCGCGACCACCGAGTTCCGGCTGATACGCCCGGACGGCCAGGTGCTGCATGGGATCACAGGCGTCACGCCCCTCGATCCCACGGATCGGGCCGGTGACTGCGTCTTCGTGGTTCTCGATATCACGGCCCGCCGGCGCGACGAGGAGGCGCTGCGCCGATCGCGCTGGCTGATGGAGCAGGCCGAGCGGCTCGCCAATCTCGGGGCCTGGGAAATCGACGTCGCGACCCGGCGCCTGACCCCCTCGGTCCAATGGTGCCGGATCCACGGCACCGACGCGACCGAATTGAATCTCGATGAATTGATCGCGGTCCATGGCTATCCGGACGACGCGGCGGCCATCCGCGCGGCCATGGCGGCCGCGCTGGCGGGCGCGGCCCGCTACGACATCGAACATCGCATCCGGCGCGGCGATACTGGTGAGACGCGGATCATTCATGCCCAGGGCGAGCTCGAGCGGGACGCGGCCGGCCGGCCGGCGAAGCTCTTCGGCGCGGCGCTCGACATCACCGAGCGCAAGCGCGCCGAGCAGGCGCTGGCGGACAGCGAGGAACGCCTGCGTCTGACCCTCGAGGCCACCAGTGACGGGATGTGTGACTGGGACATCCCCGGTGGCGGTTTGAAGGTCAACGCACGCTTCTTCGCGATCCGCGGTTTTGCCCCATCGGAATTCGAGCCGACGCCCGCCTCGCTGGTCGCAGCACTGCATCCGGACGAGCGGGCGTCGGTGCTGCGCCGGCTGCAACGACGATTGACGAGCGATGAACAGTTCCGGATCGAGTGTCGCCTGCGCGCGAAAGGCGGTGACTGGCGCTGGATCCTCGGGCGCGGCCAGGTCGTCGCCCGCGACGGCGAAGGCCGCGCGCTGCGGGTCGTCGGGACCTTGAGCGACATCACGGCCCGCCGCGTCGCCGAGCAGCGGTTGCGCGAGGCCAACCGGCAACTCGTCGAGGCGCAGCGGCTCGCGCGGCTCGGCCACTGGGAATACGAGGTCGCGAGCGGGCGGCTCAGCTGGTCCGAGCAGGTCTTTCGGCTTTTCGGGCGCGACCCGCGGTGCGACCCGCCGAGCCTGGAGGCGCACCGCGAGCTGTTTCATCCCGAGGATTGGCCGGTCTTCGAGCGGTGCCTCTCGCGGGCGCTGCGCGAGGGCGAGCCCTACGACCAAATGTGGCGCGTGCTGCGGCCCGATGGCACCCTCCGCTATCTGTCGACGACCGGCCGCGTCATCAGGGATTCCAGGGGCCGCGTGACGCACCTCTACGGCACGACGCAGGATGTCACCGAGGCCCATTGTGCCGACGAGCAGATCCGTCAGGCGGCACGGGTCTTCGAGAGTACCGCCGATGGGGTCATCATCACCGATGCCGCCGAACGGATCCTCGCCGTGAATCGCGCCTTCACCGCGATCACCGGCTACAGCGAGGCCGAGGCCCTTGGCAAGACCCCGCGCCTGCTCAAATCCGGTCGTCACGACCGGCCCTTCTACGAGGCCATGTGGGCCGCGATCGCCCGGGCCGGCAGTTGGCGCGGCGAGATCTGGAACCGGCGCAAGGATGGTGCGCTGCTGCTCGGACTGATGACGATCAGCGCCATCGCCGACGATCGCGACCGGGTCATCAACTATGTCGCGGTCTTCAGCGATATCACCCACTTCACCGAAACCCAAGAGCGCCTGGAGTATCTGTCGCATCACGATGCCCTGACCGACCTGCCGAACCGAGCGCTGTTTCAGAACCGACTCGCGCAGGCGCTCGATCGCTGCACACGGAATCAGGCCTGGCTCGCGGTGCTGATCCTCGATCTGGATCGCTTCAAGCTCGTCAACGATTCGCTGGGCCATGCTCAGGGTGATGAGTTCCTGCGCCGCGTCGCGGCGGATCTCGTCGGCACGATGCGCCCGTCGGACCTGCTCGCGCGAGCCAGCGGCGATGAGTTCCTGGTCATGCTCGAGGGTCTCAACGGACCCCATGAAGCCGCCGAGATCGCCCGTGACCTTTTGCGTCTGTGCGCGCGGCCGCGTCCGCTCGGCGACCAGACGCTGGCGATCACGGCGAGCATCGGGATCGGTGTCTTTCCGGTCGACGGTCGCGATGCCGCGACGCTGTTGCGCCATGCCGACACGGCCTTGACCAAGGCCAAGGCGGAAGGCGTCGACAGCTATCAGTTCTTCGAGCCGGCGCTGGAGGAGGGGGCGATGGAACGCCTGCGGCTCGAGATCGGCCTGCGCCAGGCCTTGGAGCGGGGCGAGTTTCAGCTGCACTATCAGCCCCAGGTGCGCCTCGCCGATGGCGCCTTGGTCGGCGCCGAGGCGCTGTTGCGTTGGTCGAGCCCCGTGCTCGGCCCGGTGCCGCCGAACCGCTTCATCCCGCTCGCCGAGGAGATCGGTCTGATCAACGAACTGGGCCTTTGGGTCCTGGAGGAGGCCTGTCGGCAACTCGCGGCCTGGGATCAGGCTGGCCTGCACCTGCCGCGTTTGGCGATCAACCTGTCGATTCGGCAGCTCGAACAGGGCGACTTGGTCGCGCGGGTCGGCGAGATCCTCGAACGGACCGCGATCGATCCCTCGCGGATCGAGTTGGAGGTCACCGAATCGATGCTGATGCGCCGGACGGATCTATCCGTCGCGATTTTGGGTCGGCTGCGCGAGCTCGGACTGCGGTTGGTGATCGACGACTTCGGAACCGGCTACTCGTCATTGGCCTATTTGCGGCGCCTGCCGTTGCAGCAGCTCAAGATCGACAAATCCTTCGTCGATGACATCCTGAGCGACGCGAACTGTCAGGCGATCGCCGGCGCGATCGTCGCGCTGGGCCATAGCCTGGACTTGGAGGTCGTCGCCGAAGGCGTCGAGACCGCCGAGCAGGCGGATTACCTGCGCAGCGCGGACTGCGATCTGGCCCAGGGGTATCATTTCGCCCGCCCGATGCCGCCCGACGAGCTCGCCGCTCGATGGTTGCGCGAATCGCGGGGTTTGGCTTAGCCAGACGGATCTCGGCGAGCCCCGGAACGGCCAGCCGGGTGTTGCGCGTCGGCAAGCCCGATCCCGTCTCCGCGGTCGACCGGTCGAATCTTGGTGAGGTGGGTGCGAGGCTGCTAACATCGGTGGCCGAGCGAGTGTCCGTTGCCGAACGAGCGAAGCCAGATGTCCGGTGCCCTCTACGATGCCCACCCGTCACTGATCCGGACCCGCCCTGTCGGGATCCTGATCGCCTTTGCGATCGTAGCCGCGGGCGGACGGCTCGGCGGGCTTCGGCTCTTGCTCGGGTCCCGTTTCTCATTCCTCGTCTTGTTGACGCGGCGGCCCGCCCGGGTCTTCCGATGAGTCGGGATGCTCGAGGTATGACCGTCGCATGTCCCCCTGATCGCGCCTCGGCGAGGGGGATCGGTGGTAGGATCCTCTTGGTCTCCCTGATGGTGCTCGCGTGGGCTGGCCTGGCCGGTTGCGCATCCAGTCCGAGCGCGCAGTTCTACACGCTGGTGCCGATCGCCGAGGTCGAGACCCGGTCCGATCCGCTCGCCGGGGATCGGCTGTCGATCGGTCTGGGACCCCTGGCCTGGCCACTCTTTCTCGACCGCCCCCAGCTCGTCCGTCGCGACGGGGTTCGTCTGCGGATCGACGAATTCCACCGTTGGGGTGGTTCGCTCAACGACGATTTCCTTCGGGTGTGGGGCGAGAACCTCGCGTACCTGCTCGATAACAGCCGGATCCTGGTGTATCCGACCGAGATCCGCTCGCCGGTCGACTACCGGGTGCTGGCCGAGATCTTGACGTTCGAGGGGCGTGGCGACCAGGAGGTGGTCCTCAAGGTCCGCTGGGTCGTGACGGATCCCTACCTGGAGCGCGCGCTGGTGATCCGCGAGACCAGCTATCGCCGGCCGTTGACGATGACGGGCGAGGTCGATGACGAGGCGCGACTCGTGATCGGGCTCAGCGAGGTGCTCGGCGACTTCAGTCGCGATGTCGCGGCGGCGCTGCGCCGGTTGCCTGCGCGCAGTGTCCCTCATTGACATCGTAAGGGATTCGAACTATATAATCCCGATCAATAACATGCCGCGTTGATCTGGAATCCGTCTAAAGATGCGTATCGGGCGTGCTTGGTGCTGGTGTGGTGGCCTGCTGTCCGTCGCCCTGCTCTCGTCGGGGTGCGGTTCGCTGGGGCACCGCGATGACGACTACGCCGGCTTGCCGCGTGTCAAGGAGCGCCAGGCGCTGGTCATGTCCGCGATGGCGCAGATCGGCACGCCCTATGTCTATGGCGGGTCGGTGCCGGGTCAGGCCCTCGATTGCAGCGGCCTCGCGCAGTATGCCCACAGTGCCGTCGGCGTGCGGATCCCGCGCGTCTCGGTCGAACAGCAACGAGCAGCCATCCCAGTGGCGGCGCGGCCGCCAGGTCCCGGGGACCTCGTCTTCTTCCGCATTGAACCTGGACAGTACCATGTCGGTCTGATGATCGACCGCGACCGTTTCGTCCATGCCTCGACGTCGCAGGGTCAGGTGCGGATCGCCCACCTGAGCAGTCCCTATTGGCAGCAGCGGTTCCGTGGAGCCGGAACCTATCTCCATTGATCAGGCTGGGACGGGCGGACGAACTCGCTGTCGGGTTGGCGTGAATTCGCCTTTTCCGTGCCCTTGGTGCACAATGTGACCCGGACACCGCGCCGACGGTGGGTGTCCTGTCCGAGCACCAAGAATGATACTGAAGGAGTCGACAACCATGTCCGATAAGCCAATTTGCAAGAGCCGTCGTGACGCGATGAAGATGATGCTGGGTGGCTTTGCCGCGATCCCGGTCATCAACCTGGTCGGTCTGGGGAATGTACAGGCCTCCGATCTTCCGCCGGTCGACCCGGCGACCAATCCGATCGCGATCGCGCTGAAGTACGTCCACGATGCCACCGAGTCCGAGCGCGAGAGCTACAACCGGCCGGGCGCACCGGCGAACGAGCAGACCTGTGCGAACTGTGCCTTCGACATGGCGAGCGAGGGCGAATGGCGTCCATGCAGCCTGTTCCCCGGCATGGCCATCCATGAGAACGGCTGGTGCACCTCTTGGGCGCTGAAGTCCTAAGATCCTTTTTGGGACACCGCCCCTAAGCGCTGACCACGGCCGTCCGCCTGGTCAGCCTGTTTGCCCGTCTCGCCGAGAGGCGGGTGGCTCGACCGGGGCGTGGGGCTGGCGGGGCGCGATGCCCCGCCTTCCGCGCGGAAGCAGCCGCGTTGGACGAATCGGAGGGGCCGCGGTGCCCATTCGGCCGGCGAGTCGGGCGTCCGATCACCGGTCCCGTTCGGTGGACCGTGAGGGATCCCGGCATCTGGGATCTTGACAGGCTTGAGCCTATAATATCCGCGTCTTGATTCTGACAGCTGCCATTCGCGCGCATGCACGACTATGGCCTGACCCCACCCCCGAGGTTTTTCGATGGACTCCCCCGATCTTCCCGCCGGTTTCGAACCGCTCGGGCTTGCGCCGGCCGTGCTGCGGTCCGTGCAGGCCCTTGGCTTCGAGACGCCGACCGGCATCCAGACCCAGTGCATACCCCACCTGCTGGCCGGCCGCGATCTGCTCGGTCAAGCCCAGACGGGTACCGGCAAGACCGCGGCCTTCGCGTTGCCGCTGCTGTCGCGCCTCGATCTGGCTCGACGCGAGCCCCAGGTGCTGGTGCTGACGCCGACCCGGGAATTGGCGCTGCAAGTCGCCGAGGCCTTCCAGGGCTTCGCCCAGTTCCTGACCGGTTTTCATGTGCTGCCGCTCTATGGCGGGCAGGGCTATGGTCTACAGATTCGGCAGCTCGGCCGTGGTCCCCAGATCATCGTGGGCACGCCGGGGCGGGTCATGGATCACCTGCGCCGCGGCACCTTGTCGTTGGCCGGCATCCGCGCGCTGGTGCTGGATGAGGCCGACGAGATGCTGAACATGGGGTTCGCCGAGGACATCGAATGGATCTTCGGCCAAGCGCCGCGCGAACGGCAGGTGGCCCTGTTCTCGGCGACCATGCCTGCGGCGATCCGGCGCGTCGCCCAGACGCATCTGCGCGACCCGGTCGAGATCAAGGTCGCGGCCCGCTCCGAGACGGTCGAGACGATCGAGCAGCACCATTGCGTCGTGACGCGTCACCACAAGCTCGATCTGCTGACGCGGATCCTCGAGATCGAACCCTTCGAGGCGATCCTGATCTTCGTGCGGACCAAGACCGAGACGGTCGAACTCGCCGAGCGGCTGTGCGCGCACGGCTTCGCCGCCGAGGCCCTCAACGGCGACATGAACCAGGTGATGCGGGAGCGGACCGTGGAACGGCTCAAGGATGGCCGGCTCGATATCCTGGTGGCGACCGACGTCGCGGCGCGCGGGCTCGATGTCGAGCGCATCAACCTGGTCGTCAACTACGATATCCCGAACGATCCGTCGGCCTATGTCCATCGGATCGGCCGTACCGGGCGGGCCGGTCGTGCCGGTCGTGCGCTCTTGTTCGTCGAACCACGGGAGCGCGGCCTATTGCGCGCGATCGAACGGACGATTCGCCAGTCGGTGCCCGCGATGCCGGTGCCGACCGCGCAGGCGGTCAGCGAATCGCGGATCGAGCGGTTCGTCGAGGATCTGCGCACCACCTTGCTCGACCAGGACATGGACTTCTTCTACCAGCTCGTGTCACGGATCGCCCGTGAGCAGGAGCTCGAGGTCATGGACATCGCGGCCGCGTTGGCCTATCAGGTCCAGCGCGGGCGTCCGCTCGTCGTCGAGGAGGTCCC
>NZ_JBDKXB010000021.1:0-55513 GCF_041197575.1 Thioalkalicoccus limnaeus
ACGCGAGCGGGATCGCCACCAGGCCGGCCAGCCAACCGCCCAGCGTCGGCCCGAGACCGCCCCACAGCGAGGTGAGCCAGATCAGGAACGCAGCAAAGGGGACGATCAGCCAATAGCGCAGCAGCACCTGGACCCGCGTCGGGCGCTCGGTTGGCACCGCCAGGCGCGGCTCGATGAGGCCGACGATCAACCAGGGCAGGCAGGAGACGAAGAGCCCTAACGCGAAACCTTGAAGGAAGCCGAACATGGGTCTGGCAATGTGGCCTCGGTGACATCCGGCAATCGGCCGGATTCTATCGGCTCGCGGCGCGCGCGGCGAGACGGGGATTACGGGCGATCATGGTCAGCGTGCGTCGAGCCCGGCTTCGGCAAGCGCGACGGCACGAAAGATCGCGCGGCCCTTGTTCATCGTCTCCTTCCATTCGAGCGCCGGAACCGAGTCGGCAACGACGCCGGCACCGGCCTGTATGTGCAGCCGCCCGTCCTTGATCACGGCCGTTCGGATCGCGATCGCGGTGTCCATGTTGCCGTTCCAGGACAGATAGCCGATGGCGCCGGAATACACCCCGCGTTTGACCGGTTCGAGTTCGTCGATGATCTCCATCGCGCGGATCTTCGGGGCGCCCGAGACGGTCCCCGCCGGGAAGGTGGCGCTCAGCACGTCGATCGCCGTGAGACCGCTGTCGAGCTCACCGACGACGTTGGAGACGATATGCATCACATGCGAATAGCGTTCGACGATCATCCGGTCGGTGACCCGCACGGTGCCGGTGCGCGCGACGCGGCCGGCGTCGTTGCGGCCCAAGTCGATCAGCATCAGGTGCTCGGCGAGCTCCTTCGGATCGGCGAGCAGTTCGCGCTCCAGTGCGCGGTCTTCATCCTCGGTGTAGCCGCGGCGGCGGGTGCCGGCGATCGGGCGCACCGTGATCAGGTCATCTTCGAGCCGGGTCAGGATCTCGGGCGAGGAGCCGACGATTTGGAACTCGTCGAGTTCCAGGAAGTACATATAGGGCGACGGATTCAAGCCGCGCAGCGCGCGATAGAGATTCAGGGGGCGCGCGTGGAATGGGATCGACAGGCGCTGCGACAAGACGACCTGCATGCAGTCGCCGGCCAGGATGTAGTCTTTGATGCGGTCGACAGCCTGTTCGAACGCAACCTCGGTGAAGCCGGAGACGAAATCCTCTTCGGCGACCTGCCGTGGCGGCTCCAATGGGGGGCGCGGGGTGCCCTGCTGCATCCGGGCGACCAACTCGTCGAGCCGCGCCTGGCCATCCTCGAAGGTTTCGCCGGCGGTCGGATCCATATTGAGGATCAGGTACATGCGGCCCGTCAAATTGTCGAAGACGACGATCTCGTCGGAGACCATCAACAGGATGTCGGGCGCACCGATCGGGTCCGGATTGGGGCAATGGGCCAGTTTCGGTTCGATGTAACGGATGGTGTCGTAACCGAAGTAACCGACCAGGCCGCCGGTGAAGCGCGGCAGCCCGGGCCGCTCGGCGACCCGGAAACGGCGCTGAAAGGCTGCGATCCAGGCCAATGGATCCGCAACCTCGGCCTCTTCGACGACCTGGCCTCGGTGTTCGACGCGCACCGCGTGGCCGTGGATTCGCAGGCAGGTCCGGCAGGGCAGGCCGATCACCGAGTAACGGCCCCATTTTTCTCCGCCCTGCACCGATTCCAACAGGTACGAATAGGGCCCGTCGGCGAGCTTCAGATACACGCTCAAAGGGGTGTCGAGGTCGGCGAGGACCTCGCGGACCAGCGGGATGCGGTTGTAACCCTGGTCAGCCAGATCGCGGTAGGCTTCGGGTGTCATCGAGTGCTCCAAGCAGCGGGCCGGCTGTCGGTGACGGCGGCTTAACTATCTTCTATCGGCGGTTGCACTTGTCTCGACCAGCCAATCCTCGAGCTCGGCGAGCGAATCGATCACGCCATCGGGCTTGGCCTCTCGGATGTCACGGCCATGGTTGTACCCGTAACTGACGCAGATGATCGTGAAGCCGGCCGCTCGCGCGGCCGTCACATCGCTGATCGAATCGCCGATCATCAGCGCCTGGTGGGGATCTGCGCCGAAATAGTCGGCGGCATGCCGCAGCGGCAGCGGATGGGGCTTCTTGTGCGGCAGCGAATCCCCGCTGACGACGAGCGAGAAATAGCGGCGGATCCCGAGGTCGGCGAGCAGCGGTTCGGTGAATTGCGCGGCCTTGTTCGTGACGCAGCCGAGCGGATAGCCCGCGCCCTTGAGGAAGTCGAGCCCTTCGCGCACGCCCGGGTAGAGCCGCGAGCGGTTCGACGTATTGGCGCGGTAGAGCTCCAAGAAGAGCGGATAGGCCCGCTCGTAATCGGCCTCCGGTGGCTCGCCGTCCAACTGGCCGACGAGCGCTCGGCGCACCAGCCGTTCGACGCCGTTCCCGACCCAGTTGCGCACCGCGGCCTCGCCGTGCCGCGGTCGGCCGAGCTCATCCATCATCGCGTCGACGCAAAAGGCCAGATCGGGAACGCTGTCGATCAGGGTCCCGTCGAGGTCGATCAGGACCATCTTCGGGTGAAGGCGGGATCGGCTCACCGGTTGACACCGGCCAGCGCGGCACGCATCTGCTTGATGATCGTATCGTAGCGGTTCGGATCCTCGGCCCGGCGGTGCCCGAAGATCCCCGACCCGGAAACGAAGGTGTCGGCTCCGGCGGCCTTGATCTCGGCGATGTTGTCGACCTTGACGCCGCCATCGATCTCGAGGCGGATCTCGCGGCCCGATGCGTCGATCATCTGCCGCACTTGACGCAGCTTGTCGAGCGCCGATGGAATGAAGCTTTGTCCACCGAAGCCGGGGTTGACCGACATCAGGAGGATCATGTCCAGTTTGTCGATTACGTACTCGAGATAGGTCAGGGGGGTGGCTGGATTGAAAACCAGCCCGCCACGACAGCCCTCGTTGCGGATCAGTTGCAGCGTGCGGTCGATATGCTCGCTGGCCTCCGGGTGGAAGGTGATGTAGGTGGCGCCGGCGGCGGCGAAATCCGCGACGATGCGGTCGACCGGCTTGACCATCAGGTGCACGTCGATCGGTGCCGTGACACCGTGCTTGCGCAGCGCCTCGCACACCAGCGGCCCGATCGTAAGGTTCGGAACATAGTGATTGTCCATGACATCGAAGTGGACGATGTCGGCACCGGCCGCGAGCACATTGTCCACCTCCTCGCCAAGGCGGGCGAAGTCGGCGGACAGGATCGAAGGGGCGATGAGGTCTTGAGCCATGGGGTCTCTCCGGAGGTGACAGCGGCCCTCTGGCCGGATCAGTCCCTGGGTAGCAGTACCAAAAGATGAGCGGCCAATGTAACCGAATCGTTGGAGATTTTCACGCGCGCACGCGGGCGGTCAGCGTGGCCACCACCGGCCGGCCGAGGACCATCCAACGCGCCGATAGGCGGAGGGGGAAACATGCAACGCAGACGACTCGGAACCACCGATCTCGAAGTCAGCGTCCTGTGTCTCGGGACCATGACCTTTGGCGAGCAGAACAGCGAAGCCGAGGCACATCGGCAGCTGGACGCGGCGGTCGCGGCCGGCATCGATTTCATCGACACCGCCGAGATCTACCCGGTCCCGCCCCGCGCCGAGACCCAGGGCCTGACCGAATCCTTCATCGGCACCTGGCTCGCGCGACGCGGTCGGCGTGATGACCTGATTCTGGCGAGCAAGGTTGCCGGCCCCGGGGACTGGCTGCCCTACCTGCGCGGCGGTCGCAACCGGCTCGATCGGGCCAACATCGAGGCGGCGCTGAACGAGAGCCTCGAGCGTCTACGCACCGATTACCTGGATCTGTACCAACTGCACTGGCCTGATCGGCAGACCAATTTCTTCGGTCGGCTCGGCTATCGGCCGCCCGGCCATGACGACAGTGTGCCTTTGCTCGAGACGCTCGAGGTCTTGCGCGATCTGGTCGCCAGTGGCAAGGTGCGCCATGTCGGCGTGTCGAACGAGACCCCGTGGGGGCTGATGAGCGCATTGCAGCTGGCACGGACGCACGGCTTGCCTCGCCCGGTGAGCATCCAGAACCCCTATAGCCTGCTCAATCGGACGTTCGAGATCGGGCTTGCCGAGATCGCCATGCGCGAGCGATGCGGCCTGCTGGCCTATTCGCCGCTCGGCTTCGGAACCCTGACCGGCAAATACCTCGGCGGGGCGCGGCCAGCCACGGGCCGCCTGACCCGCTTCGAGCGCTTCAGCCGTTATTCGAACGGCGAGGCCGAGCGAGCGACCGCCGACTATGTCGAGCTGGCGCGGCGCCACGGTGTGAGGCCTGCGCAAATGGCGCTGGCCTATGTCACGAGCCGACCCTTCGTCACGGCCACGATCATCGGCGCGACAAATCTGGAGCAACTGAACGAAAATATCGCGAGCCACGACCTGACCTTGTCGGAAGACTTGGAGCGGGAGATCGACGCGATCCACACCCGGCAGCCGAACCCGGCGCCATGACCGAGTCGAGCCTCGGCCGACTTCTCTCAAACCCCATCAATGCCTGGAGAACCGATCGATGATTAGGCGCGTTTCCGTTGTGGCCTGTGTCCTGTTTTTCGCGATGGCCGCGCAGGCCGAAACACCCAATCCGAGGGTCGCCCTCGACATCAGTATCGGCGGGGAGCCGGCCGGGACCCTGGTCCTCGAACTGCGCGCGGATGTGGTGCCTCGCACCGCGGAGAACTTTCGCGCACTGTGCACGGGCGAGGCCGGCGTTGGACAATCCGGCAAGCCCTTGGCCTACGCCGGGACACCTTTTCACCGGATCATTCCCGGGTTCATGGTGCAAGGCGGGGATTTCACGCGGCATAACGGGACCGGAGGCGAGTCGATCTATGGCCCCCGATTCCCGGATGAGAATTTCGAGCTGAAGCATACCGGCTTTGGCATTCTATCGATGGCGAACGCCGGGCCTGACACCAACAGCTCTCAATTCTTCATCACAACGGCGAAAACCTCCTGGTTGGATGGGCGCCATGTCGTCTTCGGTGAACTGGTCGAGGGCCACGATGTGTTGCGGGAGATGGACAAACAGGGCAGTCGCAGCGGCCAGACGCGAACGGCCGTCGTGCTGGAGTCGTGTCAAGAGCTGTGAGGCAAGGTCCGGTGTCTAGGGTTGTCAGGGTCGCGCCGCCGGTTGTGCTGGTTGCACGACCCTCGCTTCCCTATACTGGGAAACCGAGCGGGGGAGGGTGCTGGGCACCCCCTTTTGGTACCCGATGCGAGCGATGGAGATTTCCATGAAGAAGGTTGAAGCGATCATCAAGCCATTCAAACTCGACGACGTGCGAGAGGCCTTGTCGGCGGCTGGGATCACCGGGATGACCGCGATCGAAGTCAAGGGTTTCGGCCGTCAGAAGGGCCACACGGAGCTCTATCGCGGCGCCGAGTATGTCGTGGATTTCCTGCCGAAGGTCAAGATCGAGCTGGTGCTCGCCGATGACCAGATCGATGCCTGTCTCGAGGCGATCACGAATGCTGCGCGGACCGGCAAGATCGGCGATGGGAAGATCTTCATCAGTGATGTCGAGCGCGTGGTGCGGATCCGCACCGGCGAGGAAAACGAGGCGGCTGTCTGACTGGCTAGCCCTCCGGCTGCGTCGGTCGAGCCCGGATCCCGATCCGGCGATCCGGGCTCGCTTGGCCGTGGGGATGGTCCTCGAACCCGCACCCGGCGGAGCAGTTTGTCGAGTGGACACGGATTAGTCGCCGACGAATCCTTCCCGCGGTGGAGCGGCTTGTTCGGGCAGTCACCTTAGTTTTCGTCGAGTCTGAGATAGTCCCAGACGCGCTGCGTGAGGCCGATCTGGTCGGGTGGCGGCGTGTCCTCGATGAAGCGGCCGGCTTCGCGATTCAGCGTCAGGACCCGTTCGGCCGTTGCGGCGAGTTCCTGTTCGCCGAGGGCCTTGTACGCCGCAACGAGGATCTCCAACGCCTCCTCGACCGCGCTCGTGCGCTGAAATCGTTCGATCACGTGATTTGCACGGCCTGCGGCCGCGATGTAGGCGCCCCGCCTCATATAGTATCGGGCGACATGGATCTCGTTCTTCGCCAAGTTGTTGCGCAGGTAGAGCATCCGTTGGCGGGCATCCTCGGCATAGCGGCTGTCGGGGAAGCGCTGCACGAGCACCGAGAAGTCGTTGAAGGCATCGAGCGCGGAACCGGGATCACGTTGAGATGGGTCGGTCGGGATGAAACGGTCGAGAAACCCGACGCTGCGGTTGTAGTTGACGATCCCCTTCAAATAATAGGCGTAGTCCACGAACGGGTTCTGTGGGTGCTGTTTGATGAAACGGTCGGCGGCCACGATCGCGGCCTCGGGCTCATCGTTCTTATAGTGGGCGTAGGCGATGTCGAGTTGGGCCTGCATCGCGTAGCGGCCGAAGGGATAACGGGTCTCCAGCTTCTCGTAATATTCGATGGCGCGTTGGTAGTTACCCGACCGCATCTCCCTGGCCCCGGCGTTGTAGAGTTGCGTGACGTCCCAGCCCTCCGTTTCGTCGGCTTGACGGTTCAACCAGGCGCACCCGGCCAGGGATAGAATCAGCAGGGCGCTGACGATGATTGAGAAGATTCTGACCATGCTACATTCAGCTCGCGGAGACACCTTGGCAGTATACAGCAAGGCCTTGCCGGTGCGATCGGGTCGCGGCTGGGTCGCCATCGCTGCGAGTCCGATCGGTGGCTGAGGTCGGCCCAGCGCCGCGTGAGTTGCGAGTCGGTATCGCGCAAGCGGGTCGGCGGCTCGATCAGGTGCTCGCCGAGGCCTTGCCCGAGTTCTCGCGCAGCCGCATTCAGCGTTGGATCGAGGCGGGCCAGGTTCAGGTCGAGGGCCGCGTTCGGCGGTGTCGTGATCGGGTCCAGGTCGGTGAACGGATCCTGTGCGTGCCGACGAGTGACCCGGTCGGTGATGATCGGGCCGAGGCGATCCCGCTGACGGTGGTCTTCGAGGATTCGGACCTCCTCGTCGTCGACAAGCCCGCCGATCTGGTCGTGCACCCCGCTGCCGGGAACCCTGATGGGACTCTGCTGAACGCCTTGCTGCACCACTGCCCGGCGTTGCGCCACCTGCCCCGCTCGGGACTCGTCCATCGGTTGGACAAGGACACCACCGGGTTGCTGGTCGTGGCCAAGACCCTCGCGGCGCACACGGCGCTGGTGCGCCAGTTGCAGGAGCGCTCGATGCATCGTGAATACCGGGCGTTGGTCAACGGTACGATGCGTGCCGGCGGGCGGATCGAGGCCCCGATCGGCCGCCATCCGGTCCAGCGCAAGAGGATGGCTGTCGTATCCAGCGGGCGCCCAGCGGTGACCCATTATCGGATCCTCGAGCGTTTTTCCGCCCAAACGCTGATCGGTGTCCGGCTCGAGACCGGGCGGACCCACCAGATCCGTGTGCATCTCGCCCATGTGCGCCACCCGCTCGTCGGCGATCCAGTCTACGGGGGACGTCCGCGACGGCCGAAGGGCGCGTCGTCGACCCTGATCGCTGCGTTGCAGGGGTTTCCGCGTCAAGCGCTGCACGCGGTGGCCCTTGGCCTGACGCATCCACGCGATCGAACCTCGTTGCATTTCGAGGTCCCTCTCGCCGCTGATTTGGCGGCCTTGATCGATACGCTGCGCAAGGAGCAGAACCTCGATGTGGATCGAACCGGATTGGCCGGCGCCGGCTAATGTCCGAGCCCTGTGCACGACCCGGCACGGCGGGGTCAGCACCGAGCCGTTCGCGTCGTTGAACCTCGCCGATCATGTCGGCGACGATCCCGATGCCGTCGCCCGCAATCGCGCGATCCTGCGCGAACGGACAGCGATCCCCGCCGATCCGATCTGGTTGCGGCAGGTCCATGGCACCCGGGTGACCGATGCGGCGAAAAACGGCGCCGACCGGGAGGCCGACGCGGCCTTCACCGACAGCGCTGGGATCGTCTGTGCGGTGCTGACCGCGGATTGCCTGCCGCTGTTGCTGTGCGACCGCAGTGGTCTCCGAATCGCCGCCGTGCATGCTGGTTGGCGGGGCCTCGCTGCGGGTGTCATCGAGGCGGCTATCGACCGGTTTCCGGTAGACCCTGGAGGACTTTTGGCCTGGATGGGTCCCGCCATCGGGCCGCGCGCCTTCGTGGTCGGGGGTGAGGTGCGCGAGCGATTCCTGCACCAGGACCCGGCGGCGGCGGCGGCCTTCGAGCCGGCCCAGGCGGACCGTTGGCATGCCGATCTCTACGCGCTGGCCCGACGGCGCCTCGCGCTGCGCGGTGTCCGAGCCGTCTGGGGCGGCCGTTTGTGTACCCATGCCGATCCGGGTCGTTTTTTCTCCTATCGCCGCGATGGTCGGTGCGGGCGGATCGCCACGCTGATCTGGTTGACCGGTGGTGACCGGGCACGCGAACCTGTCGGACCCTAGGCCCGGTCGGTCGTATCGCGTGATGCCGTGCTTGACGCCCGGACGCCCTTCGGGTAAACCCTTAAAAGCGACTGAGGATACTGGGCGATCGAGCTTTGTCGAGGTGCGTCTTGTCTGATTGGAACATGCTGACCTTGGTCGGCGAGGACCGGCCGGGGATCGTCGCGGCCGTGACCCGCGCACTCTTCGATGCCGGCTGTCATCTCGGCGAGGCATCGATGATTCGGCTCGGGGGAAATTTCACCATCATGCTGATGGTGCGTGACGCACGACCCGCGATCGGCCTCGAGGAGGCCTTGGCGCCGGTGGCGGCCGATCTCGGCTTGCGCTGTCACATCGATCCCGTGTCCGGGGGGCCGCACCGCCATCTGGTGCCGAATATTCAGGTTCGGGTCGTTGGTGCCGATCGCGCGGGGATCGTTGCCGAGGTAACCGAAGCCCTTGCGGCGACCGGCTTCAATATCCTCGAATTGGAGTCGGATGTGTGCGGTGATCCGGATCAGCCCGTCTACATCATGCATATTCAAGGTTGTTCGACCGAGCCCATCGAGGACTTGACCGAAGCGCTAGCTGGGCTTCGACAACGCGGCATCTCGGTCGAGATCTCGCCGGTCGAGACCTTGATCGGCTGAAGCCGATGGCCGTTCAGCCGATCCTGCGCCTGCCCGACGAGCGCCTGAAGCAGATTTCGGAGCCCGTTGCCGCCTTCGACAGCGAGTTGCGGTCGCGGGTTGCTGGTCTCGAGGAGACCCGTTTGGCCGGTCCCGCCGCCGTCGGCATCGCGGCCCCGCAGACCGGCTGGTTTCAGCGCGTCGTGATCCTCGATGTGTCGTCGAAGAAGGGGATCGCGCACCATGGCCATCTGGTTCTGGTGAATCCCGAGATCGTACATTGGGAGGGCTACGAAATCGGGCGCGAGGGTTGTCTTTCGGTGCCCGATTACACCGGCAACGTGATCCGCGCGACGCGCATCCGCCTCCTGGCCCAGGATCTGGATGGCGAACCGCGAGAGCTGGAGATGGAGGGGTTCGAGGCACGCGCCGCGCAGCACGAGATCGACCACCTCGATGGCCTGTTGTTCGTCGACCGGGTCGTCAGTCGTCGGACCGACCTCTTCCGGCGAAAAGTGTATCGGGCCGGAGGTGCGGGCGATGATCGACAGCCGACCTGATTCGCCGGTTCAGCGAGCGCTGTTTCATGGCAAGCTACCGAGGAGGTCGGGACCGATGCCGGTTCGGCCACGGCCAGTCCATTTTCGCTGTTCCGACCCCATCTCTGCCAGAGTCTAGCTTGAGTCGGCCGATCGGCCGCAACGAACGCGAGTACCCCGTCATGAGGCAAAGCATCCGTATTCTCGTCGCCTTGTTGCTGGCGCTTCTGCTGGCCGGTGCCAGCTGGGCCCGCCCGCAGGAGGTCGCCCTTTCGGAGCTCTTTCCGAACCAACAGCATGCCCGGACGATACAGGTCATCAACAGTGTTCTGGAACGCCATCATTACCGGAAATGGGCGCTCAACGAAGAGTTCACCGGCGAGGTCCTGAACAACTATCTGGCGGCGCTGGACGCCAATCGGTCCTTCTTTCTGGCGCGGGACGTCGAGCGGTTCGAGCGCAATCTGAGGCGACTGACGGAGGAACTCAGGCGCGGCGATGTGGCTGTCGCCTTCGATATCTTCCGCCTGTACCGAATGCGTGTCGAACACCGTGTCGACCAGGCGTTGGGCTTGATCGGTCAGCCGTTCGATTTCGAGCAGGATGAGTCCTA
Source organism: Thioalkalicoccus limnaeus (assembly GCF_041197575.1). Taxonomy (NCBI): domain Bacteria; kingdom Pseudomonadati; phylum Pseudomonadota; class Gammaproteobacteria; order Chromatiales; family Chromatiaceae; genus Thioalkalicoccus; species Thioalkalicoccus limnaeus. Next base: position 10,189 of record NZ_JBDKXB010000021.1, read on the forward strand.
CGAGTTCGATCGGTCCAAGTCTCCGTGGGTGGTCCGCGACGAGGACCTCGACGATCTTTGGCGGCGGCGCATCAAGAACGATGCCTTGAGCCTGCGCCTGGCGGGCCGTGACGATGATGCCATCCGCGAGCAGTTGCGCAAGCGCTACGAAGGCTTGGCGCGGCGCGTCCGCCAGTTCACTCAGGACGACGTCTTCGAGATGTTCGCCAACGCGCTGGGTCAGGCGCTCGAACCCCATACGAGCTTCATGTCGGCGGCCTCGTCGGAGAACTTCGACATCAGCATGCGTTTGTCGCTCGAGGGCATTGGCGCGGTGCTGCGCGGAGACAGCGATATGACCGTGGTGCAGCGGACCATACCGGGTGGGCCGGCCGCCGAGTCGGGGCTGATCCAGGCCGGCGATCGGATCGTCGGTGTCGGTCAGGGAGAGGAGGGTCAGATCGAGGACGTCGTCGGCTGGCGATTGCAGGACGTGGTCGATCGGATCCGCGGCCCGAAAGGGTCGGTCGTGCGTCTGCAGATCCTGCCGAGGACCCTCGGCGCGGACGGGCCGACGCGCGAGATCAGGCTCGAGCGCAATCAGATTCGCCTCGAGGACCAGGCCGCGAAGGCGCGGGTCCTCGATCAACTCGAGAACGCCCCGGGTCTGCGTATCGGCGTCATCGAGATCAGCGCCTTTTATCGCGATTTTCGCGCCGAATCGGAGGGGGTGAAGGATTTTCGCAGTTCCACGCGCGATGTTCGCGGGCTGGTCGAGGATCTGACCCGGCAAGGGATCGACGGACTGGTCATCGATCTGCGCGGAAACGGGGGTGGATCCCTGACCGAGGCGACAGCCCTGACCGGCCTCTTCATCGACCAGGGCCCCGTGGTCCAGGTCAAGGATTCGGCTGGCCGTATCGAGATCGAGCGCGATCCGAGCCCCGGTGCCATCTATACGGGGCCGTTGGCGATCCTCGTCGATCGAGACAGCGCATCGGCCTCGGAGATCTTTGCCGGCGCGATTCAGGATTATCGACGCGGTCTGGTCATCGGTGAGCCGACCTTCGGCAAGGGTACGGTCCAGACGCTGATCGACCTCAACCGTTATGTTCCCGGCGGAAGCACCGACCTCGGTCGTCTGCGTCTGACGATGGCGCAGTTTTATCGGGTGAGCGGCGGCAGTACGCAACTCAGGGGCGTGGAACCCGATATCCTGCTGCCGACGGCCGAGGATATCGACCGGCATGGTGAGCGGGCACTCGACAACGCGCTCCCCTGGACGCGGATCGACGCGGTCGACTTCCCTGGTGCCAGCAAGACCAGTTTGAGGGAGCTGCGTGAGCGCTCATCCGAACGGGTCGCGCGAGACCCTGGTTTCGAGATGCTGGTAGCCCGAAATCGCACGCTGCGCGAGATCAGCGAGCAACAGCGGGTCTCGTTGCGCGAGGCCGATCGGCGGGCCGAGACGACTCGTCGCGAGCAGATCCTCGAGGAACAGAAGAACGCCTTCCTGCGACGGCATGGGATGACACCCGTCCCGGCCGATGAGGAGTTTCCGGACGAACGGTTGTTGGAAAAGGAGCTCGAGGTCATCGCCCAGATCCAGCTTGATGAAGCGGCTCGGATCCTGGCCGATGCCATTCTGCTTCAAGGGACCACCAGGACTCGCTCCGCGATGCGCGATTGACGCACCTGGCGTATGACCGGCCGTTTTTCGCGTCGCCCGGTGCGAGGCCCGTTTCCGTGCACCCGTGGGGCCAGCCGATGACGGGTGCTTCCTTGTGAGCGATGCTTACGCCGTCTTCCGGCAGCGGTTACGACGCTTGTCGGCTGTCTCCGATGTGAACCGCCTATTGCGATTCCGAATTGGCCTGGAAAAGGAAGGTCTGCGGGTCGGCCCGGATCGGCGCATCGCGATGAGCCGCCATCCGGCGGTGCTGGGCTCACCCTTGACCCATCCTTATCTGACGACCGATTTTTCGGAGGCGCTCCTCGAGTTCGTGACGCCTCCGGCGCCGTCTGGTGCCGAGGCACTGGCGTTCCTAGGGGATCTGCATCGGTTCGTCTACCAGTACCTCGGCGATGAGGTGATTTGGGCGACCAGCATGCCCTGCGTCCTCGACGGAGGCGAGTCGATCCCGTTGGCGCGTTATGGCTGCTCGAATGCGGCCGAGATGAAGACCGTCTATCGCCGCGGACTCGGCAATCGGTATGGCCGCATCATGCAGGTCATTGCCGGCGTGCATTTCAATTTCTCCTTGTCCGATGAGTTCTGGCCGGTGTATCAGTCGTTGGAAGGCGATGACGGGGATCCGCGCGCGTTCCGCGACGAGTCCTATATGGCGATGATCCGCAATCTGCAACGGGTCGGCTGGCTCGTGCCGTACCTGTTCGGTGCGTCGCCGGCGGTCTCCAACAGTTTCATCGAGGGACGCCGGACGGCCTTGATCCCGTTCGACGGGCAGACCGCTTACGAGCCATTCGCGACCTCGCTGCGGATGGGGGATATCGGTTACCAGAACCGGCAGGAGGAGGGCACCGGGATGAAGGCTAGTTACGACAGTCTGGATGCCTACACCCGGAGCCTGACCTGGGCGATCGAGACACCTTGTCCGCATTACGAGCATATCGGCGTCAAGATCGGTGACCGTTACGAGCAGCTCAACGACCACGTGCTGCAGATCGAAAACGAATACTACAGTACGGTTCGGCCCAAGCAGATCACCGAGTGGATGGAACGCCCGACCTGGGCGCTGCGGCGACGTGGGATCGCCTATGTCGAGCTGCGTTCGTTGGATGTCTGCGCCGGCGAGCCACTTGGCGTCGGCGAGGAGCAGATCGATTTCTTGCGGGTCTTGGTGCTCCTCTGTCTGCTTCAGGAGAGTCCGCGGATCAAACCGCGGGAACGCCGTGCGATCGATGAGAATCAGGTGCGCACCGCTCATCGAGGCAGGGACCCGGCCTTGTGTCTGGATCGCGATGCGGAGCTCGTGCCTTTGCGCATGTGGGCGACCGAGTTGCTGGAGGTGATGCGCCCAATCGCTGAGCTGCTCGACGGCGGGGACGAGGGGCCATGCCAACGCAGCCTCGCGCGCCAGCGCGACAAGGTCGCGGATCCGGATCGCACGCCATCGGCCAAGATGCTTGCCGAGATGCGGGACCGCCATGAGTCCTTCAGCGATTTCGCTTACCGGATGAGCACGGAACACCGTGACTGGTTCCGCTCTCGGGCCTTGTCGCCGGAACGTTTGGCACTGTTCGAACGACTTGCCGCCGAATCCTTGGCCCGCCAGGCCGAGATCGAAGCCGCGGACGATGAGACCTTCGATCGTTTCCTCGAACGCTATAACCATGCCGAGTACCATTGATCAAGTCGACACCCGGGCCGTCGATCACGCGATCAATCGTGTGCTGGCCGCCGAAGAGGCCGGGCGAGCGGCCCTGAAGCAATGCACGGAGCAGGCCGCTGCGCTGGTCGCGGCAGCCGAGGCCCAGGCGGATCGGATCAGTCGGCGAACCGAACGACGTATTCAAACGGCGCACGCGATCGCCGATCGCCACCTCGAGCGAGTGCTGCTCGGCTTGGCCAAGACGGCCGCCGAGGAGGATCCGCACGACCTCCTGCCTCCGATCGGGGAGATCGACCGCGCGATCGAGCGTCTGATCGACGAGATGATCGGTCCGCCGGCGTGATCGCCGCACACCGCTACGCCTACGCTCAGGCCCGCCTTCAGGCCGCTCTGGCGGCCTTGCCCGATGAATCGACCTGGCAGCGGCTGGCGGCCAACCGAACTCTCGCTGCGTATCTCGAGGAGGCGCGCACCCTGCCTTGCGGTCCCTGGGTCCGCGGGTTCTCGGGCCACAACGGCCCGCACGAACTCGAACCGGGCTTGCGGGTCCTGTATCGCGATACGGTCGATGCGGTCGCGGCCTGGATGCCGCCGTCGTGGCGCGAGGCGGTAATCTGGACTCGCTGGTGGCCCTGCCTGCCGATGATCGCGCACTGGATGCATCGGGGCGAGGCGCCGATCTGGGTGCAACAGGATTACCTGCTGCGGCCGCTGCTCAACGAGCAGGGGCGTCTCACCTCGGCTGGCCTGATGCGTGCGGGGCCCGCGCCCCTGGTGACTGACGAGGAGGAGGACCTCCTAGCGGTTTGGGCGCGTATCTGGCGGGAATCCTGGCCGCGTACCAGTCGCGACGAGCGCGTGGCGCTGGAAACGCTGACCCGGCTGATCCTTCGGTATGGGACGGCCGTTCCGGGAGGCGACCGGGCCGACTCTGGCGCCGGGCGGTCGCGGCTGCGCGGGCGGCTGCATCGGTTCTTTCACCGTTCTCTGCTCCAGCCAGCGAGCGCCTTCACCTTTCTCGCGATCGTCGGCCTGGATTTGGAGCGGCTGCGCGGCGAGCTGGTGACGCGCGCGCTGTTCGCCGCGGAGGCCGTCTAATGCTATCGCCGGTGCCGGCGCGTTGGTTCGAGGTCTTGTGCAGTCGTGGCGAGGCTGTACACACATCGGCGGTATTGGCTGCAACCGGCGCCGTCGAGATCGAGGTGCGCCCAAACCTGGTGACCGATGTCCTGTTGCGCGAGCTCGCAACCGGCCTGGCCGACTTCGAGCAGCGGCAGACCCGGTATGGGCGCTATTGGGCGCGCGGCAACTTGCGCCCAGCACCGATGACGGGTGCTCCCGAGGTGGTATTGGCGCGCGCCCTCGATCGGCTGAGCGCGTGGCAGCGCGACGCCGATCGCCTGATCGATGCGCTACAGGCTTGCGAGGAGGAATCCACGAGGCTCAAGTGGCTCGGCGAGGTCGTGGCCCGTCTGATCGGCGGGTCCTTGGATTTCGATCTGGTCGCACGGTCCGGCCCGGTGCTCGGCACCTTCTGCGTTCTTCTGCCAAGTGACGCCGAGCCTCGGTTTCCCGATTGGGTGATCGCCCGCGGCGTCTCTTGGGAGGGGCACCAGTGTTTCCTGATCGTCGGGCCTGCCGAACGCCTCGAGGACGTCAAGGTGCCGCTGCGCGCCCGCAAGGGACGCATCATCGAGCGGCCGGCGTGGTTGTGCGGCCGGGCCGACGAGGCCCATGCCGCGATCCTCGCGCGCCGCCGCCAACTGTCGACGCGCATCGTGCACCTGTATGCCGAGCTCGATAGCCTCTACGAAGACCATCGGCTCGGCGATGTACTGGCCCAATTGGTCTGGTTGGCCTGGTTCGCCCGGCAGGTCGGCGGGCTCGAACGGGCTAGCGATCACCTGGTCTGGATCACCGGCTGGAGCAACGACCTGACGGGGAGATCCTTGGCCGCGGCGCTCGAAGGAACCGAGAGTCGCGCGCTGCTGCGTTTCCGGCCGCCTCCGCCGGGAATCGAACCGCCGCAGATCCTCGACAACCCGCGTTGGATGCGGCCCTTCGAACTGTTTGCCCGGGCCTTTGGTGTGCCGGGGGCCGACGAGGCGGATCCGACGCCAGTCCTCGCGCTCGTGGTACCGCTGATCTTCGGTTACATGTTCGGCGATCTCGGGCAAGGGCTGGTGCTGGCCGCCGCCGGCTGGTGGCTGCGCGATCGGTTCGAACCGGCCCGCCTTTTGATGTACTGCGGCCTGTCGGCGATGGCCTTCGGCCTCGTCTTCGGCAGCCTGTTCGGCCGCGAGGATCTGATTCCCGCGCTGTGGCTCCACCCGCTCGACGCACCGCTAGTGGTAATTTTGGTCCCGCTGATCTTCGCCGTCGGCCTGCTGGTCGTAGGCCAGATGCTGGCCGCCGTGGGCGCGCGACAGCGCGGCGATCTGGCTTCTTGGTGGCGCGTCGATGCCGGTTTCCTCCTGTTCTATCTGGGGCTGCTGGGCTGGCTTGCCGATCCGGCCGCGGCCTGGCTCGCCGCGCTCGGGCTGGCCTGGTATCTGATCGGCGCCATCGTCACCTCCGATCGGTGGCTGGGGGTCCTGGCAGCTGTTGGGCGCTTGCTTGAGAACGGCCTGCAGATCCTCGTCAATACGCTGTCGTTCGCGCGGGTCGGGGCCTTTGCGCTGGCCCACGCGGCGCTGTCGTTGGCCGTCGTGACCATGGCCGACGCTGCGCCGCTACTTTGGAGTATGCTGATCCTGATCCTCGGCAACCTGGTCATCATCGCCCTCGAGGGGTTGGTTGTCTCGATTCAGACGACGCGCCTGATGCTGTTCGAGTTCTTCAACCGTTTCCTGCGGGGGACCGGGCGGGTCTTCCGGCCCTTGCCGCCGCCGTTGGCGGGTGTGGTTCGAGCAGGTCCCGGCGCGTCACCCACGCCGACAGGCTGAACGGAGACTGTGATGTCACGACAAGCTTCATCGATCCTCTGGGTGCTCCTGGGTTTGACCCTGGTGACCGGGCTCGCGACGCTGGTCCTCTGGTATGCGCCGACCGTCGTGGCCGAGGATGCCGCCGTTGGGCTGGCTGCCACCGCGGTCGATCCTGGCGTGCTTCGCTGGGGCTTCATCGCCGCCGCGTTGGCGACCGGGCTGGCCGCACTGGGCGCCGCGTATGCGGTGGCCGTGATCGGCGCGGCGGCGGTCGGCGCGCTGACCGAGAAGCCGGAACTCTTCGGGCGGGTCATCATCCTGGTCGGGTTGGCGGAGGGAATCGCGATCTACGGGGTCATCGTTTCGGTCCTGATCCTCAATCGGCTCGGCTGACATGGCCCGGTTCGCCTTTCTCGGGGACGAGGTGAGCGCGGCCGGATTCCGCTTGACCGGCGTTGCGACCCATGTCCCGCGCCCGGACGAGATCCCGGCCCTGGTGCGGCGACTTGGCGAGGAGGTCGAGGTGATCCTGCTGACCGCCGAGGTCGCCGCGCAGCTGCCGAAGGGTTGGCTGGACGAGACCCACGCCGCCGATTGGCCGCTGGTGTGCGTGATGCCGGATATCCGCGGTCACCAGGAACCGCCGGACTTCGCCGGCCCGATTCGCGGGCAGTTGGGGATCGGCTGATGCGCATCGAGGAACGCGAACAGGGTTTGATCAACCTGGTCACGGCCTATCGGGACCAGTCCTGTCGTCGGCTCTTGGACGAGGCGCAAGGCGAGGCGCGGGACCTGATCCGGCGGACCTATGGTCGCGAACGTGCCCACCTGCATGCGCAGATCGTCGCCGAGCGCCAGCGTGCGCGGAGCCGGATCGAGGCCGCGTTGGCGGATCGTGATACCCGCGAGCGGCGCCGCGGCGAACGCGCGACGGCGCGGCTGCTGGAGGCTGCTTGGCCGCGGTTGCAGACCGCACTCGTCGCGCGCTGGCAATCGCCGGGCGGACGACGCCAGTGGGCCGAACGGGCGCTGGAGCTGGCTCGACAGAGCTTCCCAGCGGGTGACCGCGACGGACGCTGGATGATCCAGCATGCGCCGGAATGGGTCGACGACGAGCGTCGCGAGCTGATCGTCGCGATGGCCCTCGGCTTGAGCTACCAGCCGCGTTGCTACAGCGATGGTCAGATGGTTGCCGGGTTGAAGATCACGGGACAGGGCGCGGTCCTGGATGCGAGCCTCGCCGGCTTGCTGCAGGATCGTCGACGCTTGGAGGCTCGCCTGCTCGCGCTGCTGGCGGCCGACAGCGGCGCACCGCCGGTTGCCAAACGGACGACGCGATGACCACGGCGACCACGACCTGGATCAGCGGACCCGTGCTGAAGGCGCGGCCCGATGGCGCCTTCCGGTTGCGCGAGGCCGTCACGATCGGACCGGAGCAACTGCTCGGCGAGGTCATTCGGATCGCGCGCGACGAGATCGTCGTTCAGGTCTACGAAGACACCAGCGGCTTGCGCCCCGGCACGTCGGTGACCGGCCGTGGCCAGCTTTTGTCGGTGCGTCTCGGGCCTGGGCTGCTCGGTCGGATCTTCGATGGTCTGCTGCGCCCGATCGGGGATCCGCAGGACCCCTATGTGACCCCTGGCCTGAAGGTCGATCTGGCGCAGGTGGCCTATTTCCGGCCGCTGTGCGTGCCCGGTGACCGCGTGCAGGCGGGACAGCCGATCGGCGAGATCGGTGTGTTCGAGGGCGCGATCCTGCGCTGCCTCGTGCCGCCGGATCAGGCCCCGGGCGTGATCGTCGAGATCGCCGCGGCCGGCGAGTATCGCGACGACGAGGTCATCGGTCGGCTGCGCACCGACGACGGTCGCCTGCAGGCCCTGACCATGTGTCACGACTGGCCGGTGCGGGTCCCGCGGCCGGTCATGGTGCGGCTGCCGTCCGATGAGCCGATGGTGACCGGCCAGCGCATCATCGACTGCCTGTTTCCGATCGCCCGCGGCGGAACCGGTGCGATCCCCGGCGGCTTCGGCACCGGCAAGACCGTCTTGCTCGAGACGGTCGCCAAATGGTGCGATGCCGACGTCATCGTCTACGTCGGCTGTGGTGAACGCGGCAACGAACTGGCCGGGCTCCTGAGCGAGTTCGCCGAGTTGGTCGATCCTCGTAGCGGCCGGCCGCTGCTCGAACGCACGGTGGTGATCGCGAACACCTCGAACATGCCGGTCTCGGCGCGCGAGGCGAGCATCTACACGGGCATCACGGTGGCCGAGTACTTCCGCGATCAGGGGCTCAATGTGACCTTGATGGCCGACTCGACGAGCCGCTGGGCCGAGGCCCTGCGCGAGGTCTCTGGGCGCCTGGGCGAGCTGCCGGGCGAGGCTGGGCATCCGGCCTATCTCAGCAGTCGACTGGCCGACTTCTACGAACGCGCGGCCAAGGTCCGCACCTTGAACGGCGAGCTGGGCGCGGTCACGCTGCTGGGTGCCGTGAGTCCTCCATCCGGGGACTTCTCGGAGCCGGTGACCAATCACACGAAGCGCTATGTCGGGTGTCTCTGGACGCTCGATGCGCGGCGCGCGCAGGCACGTTTCTACCCGGCCATCCACCCGCTCCAGTCTTACAGCCTCGTCGCCGCCGCCCTGGCCCGCTGGTGGCACAATCAGGGCTGCACCCGCTGGGAGACGCTGCGCCGTCGCTTCCTGACGCTGCTGGAGGAGGAGGCGCGGCTGGAACGGATGGCGCGCATCATCGGCCGCGATGCGATGCCGGCGGCGCAACGGTTGACGCTGCTGTGCGCGCAGCTCGTCAATCAGGCGTTCCTGCGCCAATCGGCCTTTTCGCCGGTCGACCGCTATGCGACGCCCGCGCGTCAGGCCGTCATGATGCGGCTGATTGGTCGTTTCGTCGAGGGGAGCGAGGAGCTGCTCGAGCGTGGCGTGACACCGGAGCAGATCGCCGCGACACCGCTGTTCCGCGGCCTCATGCGCATGAGCGAGGAGATCGCCGAGGGTGATTGGGAGGGGTTTTCGTCGCTCGACCGGGAGCTGACGAACACCTTTCGGCGCCTCGTCGAGGCCGGGCGGGAACCGGATGAGGCGCCGGGACCGGCGGCCGCCCAGCCATGAGGTGAGGTCATGTACGCGAGACTGATCGGCGAGGACATCGCCGAACGCGCCGAGGGACCCTTGTTGTTCCTGCGCCGGCAGGTCGACGTCGGCCTCAACGAGGCCGTCGAGGTCGAAGGGGCCGACGGCCGGGTCCGGCTCGGACGCATCGCGGCCCTCGACGAGGCGCTCGTGACCATCGAGATGCTCGACGACACCGCCGGCCTGGCGCTGGCCGGGACCCGGGTGCGTTTCCTCGGCGAACCCTTGCGCTTTGATGTCGGGCCGGGCCTGCTCGGGCGAATCTTCAATGGCGTGGGCCAACCGATCGACGGCGGGCCGCCGCTGGCCGCCGCCCGCGCGATGCGCGTCGACGGGCTGGCGATCAAACCGTCGGCGCGCTTGGCGCCGGCCGAGTATCTCGAAACCGGGTTCACGGCCATCGACCTGATGAACAGCCTGGTCCGCGGTCAGAAGCTGCCGCTCTTTTCCGGCGGAGGTCTGCCGCACGACCGGATCGCCGTCGACATCGCCTGCCGTGCCCGGCTGCCTGGCGGCCGCGACGGCGGCGAGGGCTTCGCGATCGTCTTCGCCGGGATCGGGATCCCGCACGACAGCGCCGAGTATTTTCGCGCTGAGATGGAACGCAGCGGGGCGCTGGCCCGCACGGTCCTGTTTCTGAACCTGGCGAGCGACGCGAGCGCCCAGCGCCTGTTGACGCCGCGTTTCGCGCTGACGGCCGCCGAATACCTGGCCTTCACCGAAGGCAAGCATGTCCTGGTCATCCTGACCGATCTGACCAACTACTGCGAGGCGCTGCGCGAGGTCTCGGCGAGCCGTGGCGAGGTGCCGAGCCGCAAAGGGTATCCGGGCTATATGTATTCCGACCTGGCGACCCTCTACGAGCGGGCGGGTCGGCTGCGCGGCCGTCCCGGATCCGTGACCCAGATGCCGGTGCTGACGATGCCGAACGACGACATCACGCATCCGATCCCGGACCTGACCGGCTACATCACCGAGGGTCAGATCGTGCTCGATCGCGACCTCCATCGACGGGACATCTATCCGCCGATCCGCGTGTTGCCGAGTCTATCGCGACTGATGAAGGATGGCACCGGCCGCGGCCTGACCCATGCCGATCACCCGGCCCTCGCCGCGCAACTCTATGCGGCCTACGCGCAGGCTCAGCAGACCCGGTTGCTCGCCAGTGTCGTCGGCGAGGACGGTCTTGCGTCCGTTGATCGTCACTACCTGGCCTTCGGCGAGGTCTTCGAGCGGGACCTGCTTCACCAGACCGAGGGCCGGTCTCTGGAGCAGGGGATGGCCGCGGGTTGGCAGGCGTTGCGAACCCTGCCTCGGGGCGAGCTGCATCGACTCAGCGATGCGCAGATCCAGGCCCATCTGGAGGATTGACGATGGCGGTCCGCGATGTCACGGCGACCCACAGTGCGCGCCTGGCGCTGCAAGAGGAACGGGCCGGGATGCAGGAGGGCTACCGCTTTCTCGATGAGAAGCGCCTGATCCTCGCCGCCGAGCTCCTGGCGCAACTGCATCGTTACGAGCGCGATCGTGACCGGCTACGCGAACTCGAGCAGACGGCGCGCGAGGCCCTGATCGCGGCTATCCGGCGCCATGGGCTCGAGGGTTTGAGTCTCCATCCGGCGCCGTCGGAGCTGACCGGCAATCTGGACATGCGATCACGCTCGGTGCTGGGCGTGTCGCTGCGCGAGGTCGAGGGGCTCCGGTGGCACGCAGCGACGCCGGCGCCGCCGGCCATCGACCCGAGTCCCGAGGCCGAGGCGTGCCGGACGGCCTTCGCGGCGCTGCTGCCGGTCGCCGCCGAGCTGGCCGCCACGGGCCGCAACCTCCGGCGACTGCATCGCGAGTATGCCCGGACCGCGCGCCGTGCCCGGGCGCCCGAGGATGTGTTGCTGCCGGAGGTCGATGAGACCCTGCGCGCGGTCGACACCGCGCTCGAGGAGCACGAACGCGAAGAGGCGATCCGCGCGCGTCGGCTGCGTGCCTGAGGCCCGCCGGTGATGCTGGCCGCGATCGAGTCGGCCGACCGATCACACCTGAATCGGTACCGGCTCGACCTTCCAGATCCGCTCGCCGTATTCGCGGATCGCGCGGTCCGACGAGAAGTGGCCGATCCGCGCGACGTTGAGGATCGACATCCGGGTCCAGCGGGCCGAATCCTGAAAGACCTCGTCGATCAGGGTCTGGCAGCTGACATAGGCGCGGAAGTCCGCGAGGACCATGAAGGGATCATGGCGGAGCAGGTTTTCGGTCAACGGACGAAACAGCGTCTTGTCGCCATGAGCGAATAGCCCGGAGTCGATCAGGTCGATGATCGTCGCGAGCTCCGGATCGCCATGATAGATGTCCGACGGCCGATACCCGTCGGCTTGGCGCTGCCGGACCTCGGCCTCGGTCAGACCGAACAGGAAGAAGTTCTCGGGCCCGACCGCGTCGCGGATCTCGATGTTGGCGCCGTCGAGGGTCCCGATGGTCAGGGCGCCGTTCATCGCGAACTTCATGTTACCGGTCCCGGAGGCCTCCTTCCCGGCCAACGAGATCTGCTCGGACAGATCGGCGGCTGGGTACAGCAGCTGTCCGGTCGTCACGTTGAAATCGGGCACGAACACCACGCGAATATGGCCGTTGACCTGCGGGTCGCCATTGACGACCTCGGCCACCGCGTTGATCAGCTTGATGATCAGTTTGGCCATCGCGTAGCTCGGTGCGGCCTTGCCGCCGAACAGGAAAGTCCGCGGTGGCGGCCGGAACTGGGCGTCCTGCTTGATCCGTTGGTAGAGACCGACGATGTGCAACAGATTCAGATGCTGGCGCTTGTATTCGTGAATCCGTTTGGCCTGGACATCGAACAGCGTTTGCGGATCGATCCGCACGCCGGTCTTGGCCGCGAGCCAACGCGCCAGTTGATCCTTGGCGGCCAGCTTGACGCGGCGCCAGTCCTCGTGAAAGCCCTGATCCTCAGCGAGCGATTCCAGCCGGCGCAGCGCGGTCAGATCGCGCATCCAGTCCTCGTTGCCGCAGACGCTGGTGAGCAGGCGCGCCAACCGCCGGTTGCTGACGACGATGAAGCGTCGCGGCGAGACGCCATTCGTCACATTGTGGAAGCGATCCGGCCACAGTTCATGGAAGTCGCGCATGACCGTCGTCTTCAGCAGATCCGTATGCAAGGCCGCGACACCGTTGATCGCAAAGCTGCCGACCGCAGCCAGATGTGCCATACGGACGCGTCGCGTTTCGCCTTCGGCGATCAACGACAAACGGGCGATCCGCGCCTCGTCGGCGAGATACCGCACTCGCACCTCGTCGAGAAAGCGACGGTTGATCTCGTAGATGATCTCGAGCAGCCGCGGCAGCAGTCGCTCGAATAGCTCGATGGGCCAGGTCTCGAGAGCTTCCGGTAACAGCGTGTGATTCGTGAAGGCGAAGGTCCGGTGGGTGATGTCCCAAGCCGGTTCCCAAGCGAGTCCGTGCTCGTCGAGCAGGATCCGCATCAACTCGGCCACGGCGAGGGCCGGGTGGGTGTCATTGAGCTGCGCGACGAACTTGTCGGCGAAGGTGTCGAGCGGCCCGACAGTCGCCAGGTGCAGGCGGACCATGTCCTGGATCGAGCAGGAGACGAAGAAATACTGCTGCTTGAGGCGCAATTCCTTGCCCACCGCCGGTTCGTCATTCGGGTAGAGGACCTTCGAGATGGTCTCCGCCTCGATCTTGGCCTGCACAGCGCGATAGTAGTCGCCGGTGCTGAAGGCCTGGAAGTCGAACGACTCGGTGGCCTGCGCCTTCCACAGCCGCAACAGGTTGGCGTTCGCGACGCCGTAACCGAGGATCGGCGTGTCGTGGGCGACGCCCTCGACGACCAGCCCAGGTATCCAGCGGATCCGTAAACGGCCCTGTTCGTCCTGATAGGGCTCCGTGTGGCCGAAGTAGCGCACCGGGAAGGTGATCTTGGGGCGGGGGATCTCCCAGGGGTTGCCGTTCTTGAGCCAGGTGTCGCTCTTCTCGACCTGCCAGCCATTCTCGATCGCCTGGTCGAAGATGCCGAACTCGTACCGGATGCCGTAGCCGATCGCCGGGATCTGGCCTGTCGCGAGCGAGTCCATGAAGCAGGCGGCCAAACGCCCGAGGCCGCCGTTACCGAGCCCGGGCTCTTCCTCGGTCGCCAGGATCTCACCGAGATCGAGGCCCAATTCCTCGCCGGCCTCGCGTGCCGTCTCGAGGATCCCGAGATTGATCAGGTTGTTGATCAGGTGTGGCCCGAGCAGGTATTCCGCCGATAGATAGCAGAGGGTACGGGCGCCGCTCTCCTTGAAATGCTGGGCGCTTTTCAGCCAGCGTGCCAACAGGCGGTCGCGGACCGTGAAGGCCGCGGCCATGTAGATGTCGTTGGCCGTGGCCACGTCTCGGAAACGGCCCTGAATGTAGAAGAGGTTGTCGACGAAGGCCTGCTTCAGGGCCTCCTTGGTCAGACCGATCCGTGTCGGATCGGTGACCGGCTGACTCGTCTCGGCAGTGACCATCATGACAACCCCTTCCTTCGGTCGCAGTCGTTGCTTCAGTGTGGCCAGGTCCAGTTCGCGAGGTCGGGCGCATCGGTGCCATGTTCGTGCGCATACTGGCGGCACGCGATCTTGTGGTCCTTCAAGCGTTCCTTGACATGGGCGCCGGACACCTGCAACCGCGGCACCCGATTGATCACATCGATCGCCAGGCTGAAGCGATCGATCTCGTTTTCGATCGCCAGCTCGAGCGGCGTATTGATATGGCCTTTCTCCTTGTAGCCGCGCACATGCAGGTTCTTGTGGTTCGTGCGCCGGTAGGCGAGCCGATGGATCAGCCACGGATAGCCATGGAAATTGAAGATGATCGGCTTGTCGACGGTGAACAGGCTGTCGAAATCCCGATCCGATAGGCCGTGCGGGTGTTCACCCTCCGGCTGCATCCGAAACAGATCGACGACGTTGATGAACCGGATGCGCAGATCCGGGAAATACTCGCGCAGCAGCGCCGTCGCCGCAAGCGCCTCCTTGGTCGGGATGTCGCCGCAGCCGACCATGACGACATCGGGTTCACCGCCCTGGTCGTTGCTCGCCCAGTCCCAGATACCGACGCCCTTGGTGCAATGCGTGATCGCCTGGTCCATGTCGAGGTACTGCAGATGCATCTGCTTGTCGGCGACGATCACATTGATGTCGTTGCGGCTGCGCAGGCAGTGGTCGGCGGTGAACAGCAGGCAGTTGACGTCCGGCGGCAGATAGATCCGCGTGACCTCGGGGTTCTTGTTGACGACGACGTCGAGGAAGCCCGGGTCCTGGTGCGTGAAGCCATTGTGGTCCTGGCGCCAGACGGTCGAGGTGATCAACAGGTTGATCGACGAGACCGGCGCGCGCCACGGGATCTCCTCGGAGATCGCGAGCCACTTCGCGTGCTGGTTGTACATCGAGTCGATGACGTGGACGAAGGCCTCGTAGGTCGCGAAGAAGCCGTGGCGGCCGGTCAGCACATAGCCCTCGTACCAACCTTCCAGCGTGTGCTCGGAGAGCATCTCGAGCACGCGGCCGTCGGGGGCGAGCTCGCCGCCATCGGCGTCCTCGGGCAGGTAGTCGGCGAGCCACAACTTCTTGCTCACGGCGTAGATGGCATCGAGTTTGTTCGAGGTGTTCTCGTCGGGGCCGAAGACGCGAAAATTGTCCATGTTCTTGGCCATCACGTCGCGCAAGAAGGCACCGAGCGGCTTGGTGTTCATCGCGCTGACCCGTCCCGGCTGCGCGACGGTCTGCGCGTGCTGGCGGTAGTCTGGCATCCGCAAGGCCCGCCGCAGCAGGCCCCCGTTCGCATGGGGGCTCGCGCTCATCCGCATCAGGCCCTTCGGCGCCAGCGCCTTGAGTTCCGGGATCAGGCGTCCGGCGCGATCGAACAGCTCGTCGGGTCGGTAGCTGCGCAGCCAGTCCTCGAGTTGTCGGATCCGGTCCGGATTGGCGTCGAGATCGGACAGCGGTACCTGGTGGCTGCGCCACGAACCCTCGACCTGCTTGCCACCGACCTCGCGCGGACCGGTCCAGCCCTTCGGCGTCCGCAGCACGATCATCGGCCAATGCGCGCGCGTCGCCTGGCCGCTGGTCCGTGCCCGTTGCTGGATCTCGCGGATCTGGTCGAGACAGCGATCGAGGGTCGCGGCCATCTGCTGATGCATCGCCGCTGGGTCATCGCCTTCGACGAAGTGCGGAACCCAGCCGTACCCCCGCATCAAAGCGGCAAGCTCGTCGCGTGGGATCCGCGCGAGCAAGGTCGGGTTGTTGATCTTGTACCCGTTCAGATGCAGGATCGGCAGCACCGCACCATCGCGGATCGGATTCAGGAACTTGTTCGAATGCCACGAGGTCGCGAGCGGGCCAGTCTCGGCCTCGCCGTCACCGACGACGACGGCGACCAGCAGGCGCGGGTTGTCGAAGGCGGCGCCGAATGCGTGTGAGATCGAATAGCCGAGCTCGCCGCCTTCGTGTATCGACCCCGGCGTCTCGGGCGTGCAGTGACTGCCGATCCCGCCCGGGAACGAGAACTGCTTGAAGAAGGACGTGAGCCCGTCCTCATCCTCGCTCGTGTTCGGGTAGATCTCCGAATAGGTCCCCTCCAGATAGACGGGCGCGAGCACGCCCGGTGCGCCATGGCCCGGACCGGCGATGAAGATGGCCTCTTGGTGGCGCTCGGTGATGATCCGGTTCAGATGGACATAGGCGAAGGACAGGCCGGGGCTGGCCCCCCAGTGGCCGAGCAGGCGCTGCTTGATGTGCTCGCGTCGCAGGGGCTCGCGCAACAGCGGGTTGTCGCGCAGATAGATCATGCCGGCGGCCAGGTAGTTGCAGGCCCGCCAGTAGGCGTCCATCGCGGCGATTCGTTCGGAGGACAGCGGGGTGCGGTTGTCCGCGGACAGGGAGAGGGCGTTATCCATGGTGTCTCCTCCAATGGTTGGTGGTACGGTACCCGACGCCGGAACCAGCTACCAGGCCTCGCGCGAAAGCCGGCTGGCTCGCATCCATCGTCTGTTCCTGCCCCTTTCTGAGGCCCACCTCGTCCCATGGTTCCGACGCCGACGGGTCACTCGGCTTGGCGTGCCGCGATTCTTCGTCGATCTTGGTGTGCGGCCCGCTCGATCGCCCACACGCGGGTGGCCATCTCGAGGAACTCGGCCGGATTGGCCGGCGCCGTTTCCAGTGGCGGCTGACCGAGGAACCGCCAGGCGCGCAGCAGGGCCGGGAGCGGATCGCGCGGATCCAGCGGGTGAGCGGCGTCGGATTTGCTCAGTTTTCGCCCAGTTGCATCGAGCACGAGCGGCAGATGGGCATAGCGGGGGGAGGGCGCGCCCAACAGATGTTGGAGATGGATCTGCCGCGGCGTCGAGGCGATCAGGTCGGCCCCGCGCACGATATCGGTGATGCCCTGCCAGGCGTCGTCGACGACGACCGCCAATTGATACGCATGCACCCCGTCAGCGCGGCGCACGACGAAGTCACCGACGGCGGTCGCGATCCTCTGCGCACGATGTCCTTGAACCCGATCGACGAAGGCGACCTCGTCGTTGTCGGTACCCACGCGCCAGGCGCGCGCCGTTCGCCCCGGCGGCAGGCCAGCGCGGCAGGTGCCGGGGTAGACCGGTCCTTCGATGCCGGCGAGCCCGTGCGCCGCGATCTCCTTGCGGCTGCACGCACAGGGGTAGGCCAGACCCTGCTCGATCAACCGATCGAGCGCTGCGGCATAGGCCGCGGTGCGCTGGCTCTGGTAGTGGACCGAGCCATCCCAATGCAGGCCGCAGGCATCGAGCGCCGAGAGGATCGCATCGGCGACGCCGGACACCGTGCGCAGCGGGTCGAGATCCTCGATGCGCACCAGCCATTCGCCGCCCCGGCTTCGCGCGTCCAGAAAGCTGCCCAAGGCAGCGACGAGCGAACCGAGATGCAGCAGCCCCGTCGGCGACGGGGCGAACCGGCCGCGATACCGGGGCGGGGCGTCAGCCGCGCTGCCGCTCCCGGATCTCGTCGAGGGTTTTGCAATCGATGCACAGGGTAGCCGTTGGCCTGGCCTCGAGTCGGCGGATACCGATCTCGACGCCGCACCCCTCGCAATAACCGTAGTCATGGGTCTCGAGCCGGTCGAGGGCCTCGTCGATCTTCTTGATCAGCTTGCGCTCGCGATCCCGGGCGCGCAACTCCAGACTGAACTCGGATTCCTGCGTTGCACGATCGTTCGGGTCCGGGAAATTGGTCGCGTCATCCTGCATGTGGTGTACGGTGCGATCGACCTCCTCCATCAGGCTGAGCTTCCAGGCCAGCAGGATCTGACGGAAATGCTCCTCCTGTCGTGGATTCATGTAGTCCTCGTCTGGGGTCGCCCCGTAGGGCGCGAAACCGAACGCCTTGGCGCCTTGCCTGTCCGTTGCCACCATCGCTGTCCTCCCGCATGGCTCTGTTAAGTGTCTGCCGGACCCCGTTCGGGGCGGGCGATCGTCAAGGGCAGCGCTTCTTACCAGATGCCTCGCGGATCGGCAACCCTTTTCGCGTATCCGGCATCGGCGATCCATCGAACTTCGGATCCGGGGCCGGGGCCGGGGGCGCTGGCGCCCAGCTTGCGGGAGGCGCCGGACTCCCGCGTCCGGCACGCCTCGACGATCGTGTCCTGTCGGCGCTGCGCGATCGCTATCCGGTCCGTACGGCGATCGAGGCATGGACCGCCTGTGGTCGTGGCTGGTGGCGGCTCCCGCGCGGATCACCGACGCGGTTTCGGCGGCGCCCGTGGGTCGGCGACGGAGAGGGGTGCCCGAGGCCGTCGTCGACCGAGGCGGTCGAGCGCCGCTAGCAAGGATGCGATGGCTCGGTTACCCTGGTTCGGTCGTGGCGCCCCTGATCGAGGGAACGGGTCCGCCTCTCGGACTGCGTGAGCCTTGGGTCCGATGGCCGGTTCCGGGTCGCCTTGTCACGGACCCGCCGGGCACGCGTTCACGCC
The DNA here is from genome assembly GCF_041197575.1 of Thioalkalicoccus limnaeus. Taxonomy (NCBI): domain Bacteria; kingdom Pseudomonadati; phylum Pseudomonadota; class Gammaproteobacteria; order Chromatiales; family Chromatiaceae; genus Thioalkalicoccus; species Thioalkalicoccus limnaeus. The sequence continues at coordinate 28,585 of NZ_JBDKXB010000021.1, forward strand.
AGCCGGCTTATCATCTCGAGCCTTCGATCGGCCGGTCGGGAGTCGACCGTCGGCGCCTGCCGTGACCGTCATGCCTTCATCTGACTTAAGGACAGGACACCCGTGGACCCGAGCTTCGTTCATCTTCATCTGCACTCCGAGTACTCGCTGGTCGATGGCCTGATCCGGATCAAGCCCCTGGTCAAGGCCGCAGCGCAGGCCGGGATGCCGGCGGTGGCGGTGACGGATCAGGGCAATCTGTTTGCGCTGGTGCGCTTCTACCGCGCGGCGGTCGCCGCCGGCGTGAAGCCGATCGCCGGGGCGGAGCTGTGGCTGCGCAACGCCTCGGACCCGCAGCAGCCGCATCGGCTGGTCCTGCTGGTCAAGGACCGAACGGGGTATCGCAACCTGATGCGGCTGGTCTCGCGTGGCTATCTGGAGGGGCAGCACCTCGGCCTCCCGCAGGTCGAGCCGGACTGGGTGGCGCAGGTCAACGAGGGCCTGATCGCGCTGTCGGGCGGCGTCGAGGGGGACATCGCGCGGGCGGCGCTGGCCGGGCAACAGCGGGAGGCCGAGCGGCTGCTCGAGCAATGGCTGGCGATCTTCGGCGACCGCTTCTATCTGGAACTGACGCGCACCGGCCGCGACGGCGAGCCCGAGTGGATGCTGTCCGGCACCGAACTGGCTGCGGCCAAGGGGGTGCCCGTCGTTGCGACGAACGATGTACGGTTTCTCCAACCTAACGACTTCGAGGCCCACGAGGCGCGTGTCTGTATCCACGACGGGCGCACACTCAACGATCCGCGCCGGCCGCGCCGTTACAGCCCCGAACAGTATCTGCGTGCGCCCTCGGAGATGGCCGAGCTCTTCGCCGACCTCCCGGAGGCGCTCGACAATGCCGTCGAAATCGCCAAGCGCTGCAATCTCGAATTGGAGTTGGGCCGCAGCGTCCTACCGGCCTTTCCGGTCCCGACGGGTCAGACCCTCGACGAGGTCTTCGCGGAGCGCTCGCGCGCCGGGCTTCAGTGGCGCCTGTCACGTTTCCTCGACCCGGCGGCACCGGATGCCGCCGCGCGCCGGCGCCTCTACGACGAGCGGCTCGAACTCGAGTTGCGCGTGATCACGCAGATGGGCTTTCCCGGTTACTTCCTGATCGTTGCCGACTTCATCCAGTGGGCGAAGGACAATGGGATCCCGGTCGGTCCCGGGCGTGGCTCCGGCGCCGGTTCGCTGGTCGCTTATGCACTCAAGATCACGGACCTGGATCCGCTCGAGCACGATCTGCTGTTCGAACGCTTCTTGAACCCGGAGCGGGTGTCGATGCCCGACTTCGATGTCGATTTCTGCATGGAGGGCCGCGACCGCGTCATCGACTATGTCGCCCAGCGCTACGGGCGCCACGCCGTGTCGCAGATCATCACGTTCGGCACCATGGCGGCGAAGGCCGTGGTCCGCGACGTCGGCCGGGTCCTCGGGCACCCGTACGGTTTCGTCGACAAGGTCGCGAAGATGGTGCCCTTCGAGCTGGGCATGACGCTGGAGAAGGCGCTGGCCGAGAGCGATGACCTGAAACGGGCCTACGCGGATGACGAGGAGATACGCGGCTTGATCGACCTGGCGCGCAAGCTCGAGGGTCTGGCCCGCAACGCCGGCAAACACGCGGGTGGCGTCGTGATCGCGCCGACGGACCTGACCGATTTCGCACCGCTCTACTGCGAGCCGGGCGGCGTCAACCTGGTGACCCAGTACGATAAGGACGACGTCGAACAGGTCGGGCTGGTCAAGTTCGATTTCCTCGGCCTTCGCACGCTGACCATCATCGACTGGACCCTGAAGACGATCAACGCCGGGCGTCTCGCGCGCGGCGAGGCGCCGATCGAGATCGATCGGATCGATGCGAGCGATGCGAAGGCCTTCGCGCTGCTCAAGCGCTGCGAGACGACGGCCGTGTTCCAGCTCGAATCGCGCGGCATGAAGGAGCTGATCAAGAAGCTCAAGCCCGACAGTTTCGACGACATGACGGCCCTGGTCGCGCTCTTTCGTCCGGGGCCGCTGCAATCCGGCATGGTCGACGACTTCATCGCCCGCAAGCATGGCGAGGCGGAGGTCGTCTATCCGCACCCGGCACTGGAACCGATCCTCAAGCCGACTTATGGCGTGATCCTGTATCAGGAGCAGGTGATGCAGATCGCCCAGGTCCTGGCCGGCTATTCACTCGGCGGAGCCGACCTTCTGCGCCGCGCGATGGGCAAGAAGAAGGCCGAGGAGATGGACAAGCAACGGACCGTCTTCGAGCAGGGCGCCGTGGCCCGCGGGGTCCCGGCCGCGATCGCGACGCACATCTTCGATCTGATGGCGAAGTTCGCCGGCTATGGCTTCAACAAGTCGCACTCGGCCGCCTATGCGCTGGTCTCCTACCAGACCCTGTGGCTCAAGGCCCATTACCCGGCCGCCTTCATGGCTGCGGTCTTGAGCGCCGACATGGACAATACCGACAAGGTCGTCGCCCTGATCGACGAATGCCGCGCGATGGGCTTGGCCGTCGTGCCGCCCAGCATCAATGGCTCGGCCTACCGTTTTACCATTGCTGATGAGCGAACCGTCGTTTATGGGCTCGGTGCGATCAAGGGCGTCGGCGAAGCGGCGATCGACGCGCTGCTTGCCGCACGCCATGACCAGGAACCGTTCGCGGACATCTGGGATCTGTGTCGGCGCATCGAGCTGCAGAAGGTCAACCGGCGGGTGCTCGAAGCGCTGATCCGTGCCGGAGCCCTCGATGGCCTGGGGCCGAATCGGGCGACCCTGATGGCGCAACTGCCGCTGGCGTTGAAGCTCGCCGAGCAGTACCACGCAACCCGGGCGGCTGGCCAGGTCGATCTGTTCGGGGCCGTCGAGGTGAGTCAGGCACCGGGGCCCGATCCGCAGTTGTTGCAGAATCAAGAAGAAGAATGGGAGGAGGAGCAGGTCCTGCTGGGCGAGAAGGAGACCCTGGGCCTGTACCTGACGGGCCACCCGATAGACCGCTACGAGGCCGAGATCAAGGCGATCTGCCGCCGCCGCATCGCTGCGTTGCTCGAGCTCGATCGGCAGCGTAACGACCGGGAACGCCGGACCGTCGTCGGGCTGGTGGTCAGTGTGCGCCAAGGCAAGAGCGTGCGCGGCCGGCTCGGATCGGTTCTGCTCGACGATCGCACCGGGCGGATCGAGGTGACCTGCTTCTCCGAGCTGTTCGAGCGCGTGCGTGAACGTCTGGTGCCCGATGCGATCCTCGCGGTGACCGGGACACTGAGCTTCGATGACTATCGGGACAGCTGGTCGCTACGCGCCGACGAGGTCCAGACCCTCGAAGAGGCGCGTGCATCGCTTGCCGATCATCTTGCGTTGACGCTCGACCTGTCGGATGCGCAGGCCCACGATGGAGGGCCGGCGACCATCGATCGACTCCACGAGATCCTGGCGACCTACCGCGGAGACGGGTTGCCGATCCGTTTGACCTATCGCTGCCCAACGGCCGAAGGGGCCCTGCGGTTCGCCGAGGATTGGCGTGTCCAACCGACCGACGCGTTGCTCAAAAGGCTGCGTCAACTGCTCGGAGCCGATGGCGTCCGGGTCATCTATGACCGCGCGCCGGTGGCCCACATGCCCAACACGGGGGCACGCCCCGCTTTCGCCGCGGCCTCGTCGTGATCCTGGTGCCATGGCCAGGGCCGGGCGAGGCGACTCGGCCGCGCCGGGCGGCTGACGGCGCGGCTCGATCTCGTCAACGCCCCGCGACCTGATCCTCGCTGGCCTGACGGAACCAACCCAGCACCTGGTCGAGATGGCCGTGGCCATAGGTTTGCACGAAGCGCCGCGTCTCTTCTTGGTTCCGGTCACCGAGCACGCGGATGCGCTCTTCGATGAAGTCGCGGGTCAAAGGAATGCCGCACTTTTTTTCGATGCAGTACCGCCAGCTTGGATAATCAGACGGCAGTAGCTCGGCGGCGTAACGGTCGATGGGATTCTTCATGGTCTCAGTGCGCCTCGGCATCACGCGTCCAAATTGGGAAGGGGTCAGGGTAGTGGCGCCAGGTATCCGGCCCGGCGCGCCATTCGTCGTCATCGAGCAGGCAGGCATCGAGTCGGGTACGGATCGCCTCGGGCTCGAGAAACTGGCCGATGAACACGATCTCCTGGCGGCGATCGCCATAGGGTCCGACCATCTCGGACTCGATCCTCTCTCGCGCCTCCGAATCGGTCGGCCAGTGTGCCTCGGGGACGGCCGACCACCACCATCCGGCTGGCCCGTGGTAAACGAGCCCGCCGGCTTGCGACCATTGACCGGCGAGGTCGTGGCGGGACGCAAGCCAGAAGAAACCCTTGGAGCGCAAAACGTCGCCCGGCCAATCCTGTTGCATCGCCGCGAGAAAACGCTGTGGATGGAAGGGCCGCCGGGCGCGATAGACAAAGCTCGAGATGCCGTACTCCTCGGTCTCCGGCGTCGCCTGGCCCCGCAGCGTCTGGAGCCAGCCCGGCGCCTGCGCGGCGCGCGAGAAATCGAACAATCCCGTGTTCAGGACCGCGTCGACCGGCACCTGTCCGTACCGCGCCGGAACGATCCGGGCCGTGCGATTGAGCTGGCGGATCGCATGGGTCAAGCGTTCGCGTTCGGCGGTCGTGACCAAATCGAGCTTGTTCAGAATGATCACATCGGCGAATTCGACCTGATCGACGAGCAACTCGGCGACCGACCTGTGATCGCCTTCGCCGAGAGATTCACCGCGGTCGGCGAGGGCCTCCGCCTCGGCGAGATCCTTCGGGAAGTTCACCGCGTCCACGACCGTGACCATGGTGTCCAAGCGCGCGAGATCCGACAAGCTGACCCCGTCCTCGTCGCGGAAGGTGAAGGTCTCGGCCACCGGCAGAGGCTCCGAGATGCCGGTGGATTCGATCACCAGATAATCGAAGCGCCCGGCGCGCGCCAGATCCGCGACCTCGGACAAGAGGTCCTCGCGCAGCGTGCAGCAGATACAGCCGTTCGACATCGTGACCAGCTTTTCCTCGGCGCGGTTCAGTGCGACCTCCTTGTCGATCAGATCGGCATCGATATTGACCTCGGACATGTCGTTGACGATCACCGCGACGCGTTTCCCGTCACGGTTGTTCAGCAGATGGTTCAGCAGGGTCGTCTTGCCGGCCCCGAGGAAACCGGAGATCACGGTGACTGGCAGCGACTGTGGCTGAGGTTCGGCGGTTGACATGGCGAGACTCCTGACCTTGTGCGATCGACCTCGGCGGCGAGCATCGCGGCCAAACGAAGCACGCATCGCGTGAATCGAATGAACGAACGTTACGTTATAACGTTATGGCGACGCCGTTGGCGAAACCAAGAGTCGACCTCTTCAGCGGGGCACCTGGGGTGGCGTGAAAGCGTCTCGCCGGGCCGAACAAGCTGGCGCCGCGTCGCGCGCGAGGTGCCAAACCCGCACCTAACGCCTATCCTTTGCGTCCTCCTGTTGCAATGCCCGCAGGCAGAACAGGCACAGGCAGTCGTCGTACTGGTGGGCGATCAGGTCGGCGACCCGTTCGCTCAGAGACACGGTCATGCATTCGCAGTGCATCACGCGGTTGGCCATGCAGACGAAAAGGCGCCCGCACCGGGGGCACTGCTTGGTCTCGTGCTTCGGGATCCAGGCGTCGGGCATCATGATTCAGTCTGCCGGGCGGATGCCGGCAAGGCTGCGAAGCGCCGTTCGGCGTGCCGTCTCGATGAAGTCGTCGAGATACGGGAAACCCTGGGTTTCCGCGCGTCGCGCCGCGAACAGCGTGGTCCAGACACCGTCGCGTCCAAGGGCCGCTGTCGCGATCTGTTTGTTGTCGACGGCCGATGCCATGACCCAGTTCGGCAAGGCCGCGACGCCCCGGCCGCTTTTGATCAATTCCAGGATCATCAGCGACAGCTCTGTCGTTCGCACGCCGGCCGGCATGATCCCGGCCGGGGTCAGGAAGCGGCTGAATACGTCCAGGCGAGTGGGTGCGACCGGGTAGGTGATCAGGCATTCGTCCCGAAGGTCCGCCGGTTCGAGGTGCGCTCGGCCGGCCAGCGGATGAGACAGGTGGAGCGCCGCGCGCACCTCGTAGCGAAACAAAGGTTCGAACAGGAGCGCGGTATCGGCGATCGGATCGGAGGTGATGACCAGATCCACACGACCTTCGACAACGGCGGGCAGCGCATCGAAACGCATGCTCAAATCCAGCTCGACCTCCGGCCAATCCCGGCGGTAGCCGTCGATCGCCGGGAGCAGCCAATCGAAGCAGCTATGGCACTCGAGCGCGATGTGCAGGCGACCGGCCGCGCCCGTCGCGAGTCGCATCAGCTCGGACTCGACGCGCGCGACCTCCGGTAGGACCTGCCGCGCCAACGCCAGCAGGCGCACCCCGGCCGGGGTCAGGTGCAGCGGCCGGCTCTTGCGCTCGAAGAGCACCAGGCCGAAATGCCGTTCGATCGAGCGTATCTGGTGTGACAGCGCCGATTGGGTCAAATGCAAACGGGCGGCGGCGTTCGTCAGTGAACCAGTCTCGCACAGTTCGGCGAGGGTTCGCAGGTGTTTGATCTCGAGAAACATGAATTTTCTTCACGATCACCTGAAAAAACATCCATTTCTTGATAAAACAGCATAGGGCGATAATCGCCGCGACACAAACGAAAGATCTCGGGAGTCGCCATGACGATCGCTCACAACCTTGGTTTTCCGCGGATCGGCGTCGGCCGCGAATTGAAATGGGCCTTGGAGTCGTACTGGGCGGGGAAGACCACGCAAGCTGATCTGCTGACCACAGCGGCCAACCTACGCGCCCAGCACTGGCAGCTCCAGCGCGCAGCCGGTCTGGAGCAGGTCCCGGTCGGGGAATTCTCGTTCTACGATCAAGTGCTCGATCACAGCCTGATGTTCGGTGTCGTGCCGCCCCGTTTCGGCGAATCGAGCGAGCGCATCGGTTTGGACACCTACTTCAGGATGGCCCGGGGCCGCGCCCCGTCCGGCGAACCGGCGGCGGCGTGCGAGATGACCAAGTGGTTCGATACCAATTACCACTACATCGTGCCCGAGCTGCAACCGGACCAGCGATTTCGTCTCGCGAGCGACAAGCTCTTCGCCGAGGTCGCCGAGGCCCAGGCGCAGGGGTTCTCGCCGCGCCCGGTCTTGATCGGACCCCTGACTTACCTCTGGTTGGCCAAGACCAAGGGGGGCGACTTCGATCGACTGAAGCTGCTCGATCCCTTGGTCGGGGTCTATCAGGAAATCCTGGCGAGATTGAACGAGCAAGGCGTCGACTGGGTCCAGATCGACGAGCCGATTCTGGTGTTGGATCTGCCGACCGAGTGGCTCCGGATGTTCGAAGGGTCCTATGGCCGCCTGGCAGGGAACCGACCCCGGCTGTTACTGACGACCTATTTCGGCGCGCTGGAGGGCAGTCTGCATGTCGCCTGTCATCTGCCGGTCGATGGTCTCCATGTCGACTTGGTTCGCGCCCCCGGACAGCTCGAGCCGGTGCTCGCCAAGCTACCGGGTCATAAAGTCCTGTCGGTCGGCGTCGTCGATGGCCGCAACATCTGGCGCACCGACCTGACCCAAGAGCTTGATCGGCTCGAACCGCTGCGCGAGCGCCTCGGCGAGCGCCTGTGGGTCGCCCCGTCCTGTTCGTTGCTGCATGTGCCCGTCGATCTGGCGCGCGAGGAGCGTTTGGACAGGGGCATCCGTTCCTGGTTGGCGTTCGCGGCGCAGAAGGTCGCCGAGGTCGCCGTGCTATGCCGAGCGCTCGATCAAGGCCGTGACGCGGTGGCCGAGGTCCTCGCCGACAGCGATCGGGCCGCGCAGTCTCGCCGTACCTCGCCGGACATCAACCGGGCCGAGGTGCGCAAGCGGGTATCCGAGCTTGGCGCCGACGCGGCTCGCCGGCGCAGCTCGTATTCGGAGCGGGCCAAGGCCCAGCGCGAACGTTACCCTCTGCCGCTGTACCCGACGACGACCATCGGTTCCTTTCCGCAAACGGCCGAGCTGCGAGTTGCCCGACGTGATTTCAAAAATGGTCGCTTGGACGCCGCTTCCTACGAAACCGTCCTGCGCGAGCGCATTGCCCACGACGTGCAGGTGCAGGAGCGCTGGGGACTCGACGTACTGGTGCATGGGGAGGCCGAGCGCAACGACATGGTCGAGTATTTCGGCGAGCAACTCGATGGCTTCGCGTTCAGCCGTAACGGTTGGGTCCAGTCCTACGGCTCGCGTTGCGTGAAGCCGCCGATCATCTACGGTGACGTGGCCCGCCCCGGACCCATGACGGTCGCCTGGACGACCTATGCCCAGTCCTTGACCGAGCGTCCGATGAAAGGGATGCTGACCGGCCCGGTGACCATGCTCCAATGGTCCTTTGCTCGGGATGACCTCGACCGCGACGAGATTGCGATGCAGATTGCGCTGGCGTTGCGCGACGAGGTCATCGACCTCGAGAAGGCCGGCATCGGGATCATCCAGATCGACGAACCGGCCTTCCGCGAGGGCTTGCCGCTGCGCCGCGCCGCGTGGCGGGATTACCTCGACTGGGCGACACGGGCGTTTCGCGTCTCCGCGGGCGGGGTCGCCGACAGCACGCAGATACACACGCACATGTGTTACTCCGAATTCAACGACATCATGACCGCGATCGCCGAGCTCGATGCCGACGTGATCACGATCGAGACGGCCCGCTCCGACATGGAGCTGCTGGAGGCCTTCTCGGACTTCGACTATCCGAACGAGATCGGGCCGGGGGTCTATGACATCCATTCGCCGAACGTTCCAGCCACCGAAGAGATCGTGGGGCGAGTCGTCAAGGCGACGCGAAGCATCCCGGCCGAACGGCTGTGGATCAATCCGGACTGCGGGCTCAAGACGCGTGGTTGGAAGGAGGTCGAGGCCTCGCTGCGCAACATGGTCGGCGCCGCGCGGCTGTTGCGGGACGCGAGCGGTCAACCGCGAGAAACAGCCGATGCCGAAAGGACTCCGCACTCACCCGTGCCGATGGACAGGCCCATCGTCTCTTTAACCGCCGACGGGTAGGGCGATCGGATGACGAGTGTCCCGCGGCAAGGCCAGTCGGGTCACCCGCCCGACGAGCGTGGTTGCATCGGGATCCTGGTTGCGCTCGGCCTCGAGGCCGGGGCGCTGCGCGACCGATTGGCCGATGTCCGGCGCAGTCGCCGCATGGGTCTGCGGGTCGATCAGGGGTGGCTCTCGGGGCGGCAGCTGGTCGTCTTGCACGGGGGTGTCGGCCGCGAGGCGGCTCGCCGCGGAGCGGAGGTCTTGCTCGCCGAGTATCGCCCCGATTGGCTGATCTCGGCGGGTGTCGCCGGGGGGCTGCGCGAGGGTCTGGTCCGAGGGGATCTGGTTCTCGCGGACGCCGTCGTCGGCGGTGGTATCGAGATCCCGCTGCCTGGCCTGCGCGATGCGTCGCGCGCGGCCCTCGTGGCCGCCGGTTCGACGATGCATCGTGGCAAACTGTTGACGATGGATCGGCCGATCGGCTGCCCGGCGGAGAAGCGCGCGCTGGGCGCCGAGCACGACGCCTTGGCGGTCGATATGGAGACCCTGGCCGTCGCGCAGGTCTGCGCCCGCGAACAGGTGCCCCTGCTGTCGCTGCGTGCGATCAGCGACGCCGTCGACGAGGCGTTGCCGGCCGAGATCCTGGCGCTGTTCGATCCCGAGTCCGGTGCGATGCGGGTGAGGACCGCGCTGGCCGCGGTGCTCGCTCGTCCCCGCTGCGTGCTGGACCTCTATCGGCTCGGACAAAAGGTGCGTGCGGCATCGGAACACCTGGCGGGTGGGCTCGAGTGCCTGATCGGGGAGTTGGATCGTCAGGAAAGCGCAGAAGGATTCGGCGCTTCTACGGCTCCCTAATCGCCCCCGAGCCGCGCCTCGCGTTTGGCTGCACAGAGCCCCTGGTTCCGCTGGTGCGGAGGGGTTCTGACATGGTGCCCGTCGGCTGTGCGCCGGTAGCCCAGCGCGCCGGCCGTCATCATCCGCAGTCACCGATCCAACCGCAGGCGCGGCAGCGCTGACAGCCGTCGATTCGAACCACGGCGAGGGCGCCACACTCGGGGCAGCGGCTGCCGAACACCAGCCCCGGTGCGGATGTCAGGACGGGTACCTGCTGGGGCTTTTCGATGACGCCGATCGAAGCGACCGGATAGCCGTCGTCGTCCAACAGACCCAGGGTTCGGTAGCGGTGGATCATCAGGGTCGCGATGTAGGCCACCGTTGACGGATAGCGGCGCTGCCGGCGATCGCCGGGGGCCGGTGCCAGGAAATCGCCCTGGGGTTCCTCGAAGTTCAGTAGCTTGCGCAGTTTGCGGCCGATCCACGCCGTATCGATCACACGCATGTCGTAGGACAGGGATTTGCACAGGCCGTCGAGGACGCGCGGGTACTCGCCAGACAGCCAGACCGAGTAGGGGCGCCGCTGCCCGTCCGGCAGCACCAGTTCCTTCAGGAACAGCACGGCATCGTCGCCGGTCGCCGGGTTCTCGATATCGACGGTCCAGGACAGGGTGCCGTCCGGGCCGGTCTTGGGCTCCTTCGGCGAGAAGAGCGCGTCCTTTACCGGGCTTCCGTCCAGCGCATCGAAGGTGCCGAGGGCCTCGCACCGGTAATGGACCAGACGCGCGAAGCCGCTGACGATGCTCGGCACCGGCACCAGCTCCCCATCCGGCGGCATCGGCAGCGCGAAGGCGTCATCGCCACTGGTGCGCATCAGGGCCAACAGCTTGAGCTTCAGCCAGGCGCGGTCGCTCGAATACATGTCATGCGACAGCGTCTTCGCCAGCGCCGCCAGGCCGCGCGGCGGTTCGCCGGTGACCCAGACCTCGAAGGGGTAGGGGGTCTCGTTCTCGAGATGGCCGACGAAGACCGCGAAGCGACTCCCGCCGGGGTGGCGGACCATGAAGGTCCAGGCCGGATTGCCGGCGGTCAAGCGCGGGCGCGATGGCCAGCGGACGCTGTTCAGCGTGATCTCCGGCAGCCGTTCGAGGCGCACGCGCCGATCCGGGTCCGATTGGACCAGGTCCTCGACCGCATCCGCCGGAATCTCCGGGCTCGGTTTGGCCGCGGACAGCAGGCTGCCGGTGATCGGATTCGGCCGGAAGGTTGCCAGCGACTTGACCCCGGCGCGCCAGGCGTCGAGGTATAGGTCCTTGAAATCGGCGAACGGGTAATCGGTCGGGATGTTGACGGTCTTCGAGATCGCGGCATCGACATAGGGCTGGATGGCCGCGACCATCAGCGCGTGATCCTGGGCCGAGATCTCCAGCGCGGAGACGAAGGCGGTCGGCAGCCGCGTGACCGTCTCGTCGGCGGGTTGGTCGGTCAGGTCATGGAGCGCGCGGTAGCAGCGAAAGGCATGGTCTTCGACCTGGTGCGTGGTCCAGCCGCCGTCACGCTCGCGCACACGGCGCTGGTAGAACCAGCTGTAGGCCGGTTCGATGCCGTTGGAGGCATTGTCGGCGAAGGCCAGCGAGATGGTTCCGGTCGGGGCCACCGACAGCAGATGCGAGTTGCGAATCCCGTCACGGCGGATCGCATCGCGGATCTCGTCGGGTAGGCGCGACGCGAAACCGCTGGCCAGATAGGGTTCCGCATCGAACAGCGGAAACGGGCCGCGTTCACGGGCCAGCGCGATGCTCGCACGATAGGCCGTATCGCGCATCCTGCGCGCGATCGCGGCGGCCAGCTCGCGGGCCGCCGGGCTGTCGTAGCGCAGGCCAAGCATGATCAGCGCATCGCCAAGGCCAAGGAGGCCGAGACCGATCCGGCGTTTCGAGCGGGCCTCGGCGGCCTGCTCCGGGATCGGCCAGGGTGTCGCCTCGAGCACATCGTCGAGCATCCGCACGCCGACCTCGACCAATCGGCCCAGGCCGTCCCAGTCGAACGCGGCGTGCGCGGTGAACGGCGCCTCGACCAGGGCCGCCAAGTTGATGCTCGCCAGGCAGCAACAGCCGTACGGCGGGAGCGGTTCCTCGGCGCAGGGGTTGGTGGCGGCGATCGTCTCGCAATAGGCCAGGTTGTTGTCGGCGTTCACGCGATCGACGAAGAAGACGCCGGGCTCGCCGTGGTCGTACGTCGAGGCCATGATCGCATCCCACAGGCGGCGTGCCGGCAGCGTCCGATAGACCCACAGGCCATCGGCGCGTTGAAAGGCGTCGAGCGAGCGGGCCAAGGCCGGGGTCGGTGGTTGCCGATGCACGAGCGCGAAGTCCTGATCGTCGATCACCGCCTCGATCAGCGAGTCGGTCACGGCCACCGACAGGTTGAAATGGGTCAATTCGCCGGCCTGATCCTTGGCCTGGATGAAGTCGAGGATGTCCGGATGGTCGCAACGCAGGATCGCCATCTGGGCCCCGCGGCGGGCACCAGCAGAGACCACGGTCGCACAGGAGCGATCGAAGACCCGCATATAGGAGACGGGGCCGGAGGCCTCGGCGCCGGTTCCCCCGACCAACGCCCCGCGCGGGCGCAGCCGCGAGAAGTCGTAGCCGACGCCGCCGCCGAGGCGCATGGTTTCGGTCGCTTGCTGAAGCGCCACATAGATTCCTGGGACCCCGTCGGCGTCATGACCCGAGACGCTGTCACCGACCGGTTGCACGAAGCAATTGATCCAGGTGCTGCGCCGCTCGGTGCCGGCCGCGGCATTGATCCGACCGGCCATGATCAGGCCTCGTTCCTGCGCGGCGAGAAAGACCGGTGTCCAGGTGGCCGGGTCGGATTCGACGCGCGCGAGCGCGCGCGCGACGCGCTCGCGGATCGCGTGCGGCGCTCGTTCGTCACCGCGCGCGTACTTCTCGAGCAGAATCCGCTCGGAGATGGGTTGCAGGAGTTGATCGACCCGGTCAGTGGTGCTCATCACTAGGGTAATGTGTTGTTAGATGGCAACAGTCGCATTGCGGTCACGAAGAGCGGCGCTATTTCCGTCAAATACTTATCGTATTCTGAGGTGTGAGCCGCGATGGGCTACGTTGCGAATTTACCGGAAAAGACAGAAAAGGTTGCACCGACTTTGGCAACATACGTTACACTATGGGGCGGGTAAACCCTTCATCACAGGCGGCTGGAACATGTGGTCCTGGGTGCCTGAGCCTGCGTAGATGACTCTCGGGAGGGGGTTGGTCAGTCTTCCGCCTTGCTGCGAGGGGCGATGCATCGGGTTGCCGTGTCTTGACCGCATTTTGTTAATACTGATCGAGGAACACATCATGTTGAAAGTTATCTCAGCTCTCCGCGCCGCGCGCCTTGCTGCACCCGCGTTGGTCTCGGTCGCCTTGGTCGCCCCCATCGCGGTCAAGGCCGATATGATGGAGCATTTCTGGTCTGCCCAGCCGACTGGCACCGCTTGGGTGACCGGCTACGGCGAGTGCTGGAACAGTGCCGGCGGCCCAACGGATCTCGAGCCGTGCGTGAAGCCAGCCGCGGTTGTGCCGAAAGAATTCGTGGTGCGGCTGAACTTCGAATTCGACAAGTACCGCTTGGAGAACATCGTCAACGACCAAGAACTGGCCCGGCTCAATGACTACATCGAAACGGTCAAGCGTTCGACGGCCGGCGAATTCCTGACCGTGGTCGGTCACACGGATGCCAAAGGCTCGTACGAGTATAACGACGCTTTGGGTCTGCGTCGCGCTAACACGGTTCGTGACTATATGATCTCTCGCGGCGTTCCGGAGCGGCAGATCGGACCGTCCCAGAGCATGGGCAAGCGGGACCTGCTGCCTAACTTCGACCCCTTCGCGTTGCAACAGCGCCGCGTCGTGATCAAGTCCGAGGGCTAACTCGGACGTGCATCCGCCACGAGGGGCGAGCCGACAGGGCTCGTCTGCCGTGTGGCGGCTGGCCCGGCGGGTATTCGAACACCCGCCGGGCTTTTCGTGATCTGGAAACCCTCCCTGGCATCGATGGAGACGGCCGAGCAGTTCCTGCTCGCCCTGCGATAGCCTGAGCCGGATGTCACCCCATTGACTCCTCTGCGGCCTTCGCGTCGGCAGATGGGACTTTCTCGAGAACCCGCCGGTGGCAGGAACTCCTTCTCGCGCCGGGCATCTCTAATCTCAAGATCAAGCCCGATTGACGGGATGAATCACGAGATCCGTGCCCTCATGGTCAAGCTGTTGATTAGCCGGGGTCTCAGGGCGCATCGGTGGGCGCGTCCGCGGCTCGATGCGGCGGCGTCTCCACGACGCTGGAGCGAGGCCCGTACCACCTTCACGCGGTCCGCCGGCCTCTGTGCCGTCCTGCTGTTCGGATCGGTACCTGTGATGCCGTTTGCGGATGCCGCCGGGTCCGGTCAGGTCGCGCAGGATGCGGGGTGGCTTCAGTTGCGACATGACCAGCGGGTGTATCGGGAGCGCGTCGGTCCCTTATCGGGTTATGCAGACCAGAACCTGCGGCGGATCGAGCAGCGCCAGCAGACGGATTGGCGTGCGACCGAATTCGACCGAGGGTCGGTTGGACGGCCGATCTCCGGGTTGGAGGAAACGGCCGGTGGGCTCGGCCGTCGTCAACTCGAACAGCGTCGGATCGACCAGCAACGCCTCGGCGGCCGGATCGAACGCGAGACGCTGAACCACCATCGCCGCTGATCAGGCGATGCCTTGCCAGGCTGCACTATCCCGACTCATCGATCGAGCCAGTCGCGGCGACGAGATCAGCATCGCCAAGGCCGGTGGCCCGGTCGCGCGTTTGACCGGCATCCCGCCGGTGCGCTCGGGAGGCCGATGCGGTGCCCTAGCGTTGCGCCGCGGGGCCAACGCGAGGGCCAAGGCTCAGTCGAAGAGCGACAGTTGGGGTCCGCGCGGCGGTCTGAAACGGTCGGTCTCGAATCGCCAGCCATCCGGGTCGGTTGCAAGCCCCGCGCGGCGTGCCGCGAGCAGAAAGCGTTGCCGCAGCAGGTCGGCGATCGGCCCCTGGCCGCGGTGGCGCGCGACGAATGCCGGGTCATTGAGCCGGCCGCCGCGGCACTGGCGGATCAAGCCGAGGACCTTCGCGGCGCGTTGCGGATAGTGGGTGGCGAGCCACTGCGTGAACAGCTCGCCGACCTCGTGCGGCAGGCGAATCAGTTGACTGCACGCCCGGATCGCGCCGGCCGTGGCTGCCTGGTCGAGGATACGCTCGAGATCGGCATCCGTGAGGGCCGGGATCACGGGTGCGACCAGGACCCCCACCGGCACCCCGGCCTTGGCCAGTGCCTCGATCACGGCGAGCCGTCGCGTGGGCGTCGCGGCCCGGGGTTCGAGCCGGCGTGCGAGGTCCAGGTCGAGCGTCGTCAGCGAGATCATCACCGCCGCGCACCCCTCGGCGGCCATCTCGGCGAGAATTTCTCGGTCGCGCAAGACCAGCGCCGACTTGGTCGTCACCACGACCGGGTGGCGGCAATCGGCCAGGACCCGCAGGATCGCTCGGGTCAGTGTCAGTCGGCGCTCGATCGGCTGATAGGGATCCGTGTTCGCACCGAGTGCCAACGTCGCCGGCCGATAGCGCGGTGCCGCGAGCGCGCGCTCGAGCTGTGCGGCCGCATCGGGCTTCTGAAACAGGCGGGTCTCGAAGTCCAGCCCCGGCGAGAGTCCGAGCCAGGCGTGCGACGGCCGCGCGTAGCAGTAGATGCAGCCGTGCTCGCAGCCGCGATAGGGATTCACCGAACGGTCGAACGGGATATCCGGCGAATCGTTGTAACTGATGATCTCGCGGCTGTGATCGATGTCGACCGATGTGGCGATCGGACTCGGCGCATCGGCCCCCCAGCCATCATCGATCGCCTCGCGCCGATGTTCGGCGTACCGGAGAATCTCGTTCGTCACGGCTCCGCGGCCACGCGTCGCCGGCCTCTGGTTCTGCGTCATGGTGCCCAACCCGATTTGCCCGGACCCTTGCTGAGCTTCCGCGCGAGCGGCTGGTGAATGCGATCCTCGTGCATCCCGCGTTGTCCTTGGCGCTCGGCCCCTGGCCGATGGCTTCGCCGCGTCGCTATCGCCGCCATGGCCATTGGCGGCCGTCTCAGGCCTCGATCAGCCGCAAGCCTCTCTTGTAGCGCATCTTGCGGCCATCGTCGATCCAGCCGTCGAAGTAGCGCTGCTCAAGACCCGGGTGGTGGCCGTCGGCGACCTGCCTCAGGGCAGGGCCGTATGGGCGCCAGGGGCGAGGCCGCTGTCGGCGGGGTCGGCGAGGGCGGGCATTGCGATCAGGTGGACATGATTGGGCATGAGGCAGTAGCCCCAGATTTCCTTCTCGGCCTCAAGCGCCGCTTCGCTCAGAACATCAAGGTACAACGCATAGTCTCTATAGTGGACCCCGAAAATCGGACAATAGTCTAAGCTGGTCCCCAACCGATAAGGGGCAGAGAGATGATGGGCGAATCGAAGCGCAAGAGTTACACGGGGGCCTTCAAAGCGAAGGTCGCGCTGGCGGCGATCCTGCTTTGGCTGATCGGTACCGCCGCCGAGCGCTGCGGCCTGCACGAGCGTCTGCGACCTGGCACTCGCAAGCGTCGCGCCTACTCGCGTCTGTTCTTGGCCCGGCTGCTGCTGACGCTGGAGGATTGCCGCACGAGCATCGCCGAGCTGGTCGATGGGATCGGGTCGCCGGATCAATGGGTCGCGAGGGACCATGATGCGCTGCTCGCTGTATGACCGCGGGGCGGTCAGATTTGTGGGGATACCTCAGGGTCTGTCCCCATTTTTCCCGCTATTGACCCCGCTCTATTCTTGCTTGTTCGCCTTCTTCATGCAACGCGATAGATCACGGGACGGTATTCTGGTGGCGGAACTGGCTTGCCGTTCGCCGCTGCGGATGCCAACCAGCTCTCTTTAGCTTTCAAAACCTCAGCGAAAGCTTCGTTAGGCGTTTCGCCGAATGCAGAACACGCTTTCAAATCCGGAATGTCAGCAATGTAGCCTTCATCTTCATCGCTATAGAAGATGTTAACGTGGTAATCCTTCATGATTCGTCTTCCAGTTGCAGGTTGTGAATCTCCGCCAATTGGAGCAATTGCTTGACTTGATAGGGTTTAGCCTTGCCTTTCAAATCCTGCAAATTCAACAATTCCGGAATCTTCGGATGAACGAAAATATGATGGCTTCCGTTCACTCTGTCCAATCGGAAGCCGAAAGCCTCAGCTATCGCTACTGCTTCCGAAAACCGCACATTCTAGGAGCCGGTGAGAAGTTTGAGGAGAAGCTTGCGCTTTTTCTACCCGTTTTCTGGACGCGGCTTCCGCCCCTCTGATCCGATCAGTACGCGGCCAGGTTGCCGTTATTGTTCGGTGATTTCGTTTCTGTACGCCATTGCTTTTCGACTGATTTCTTCGAGACTCAGATCTTCGTCCATGTCTTGGCGCCAGCTGGTGTAATCAAAAGGCTCTCGCTGGATTAAGGCGATAAAGCGCTCTGCTTCGACATTCCCTAAGTGCTTTGCAAGCACCTTAAAGCCTTTGATTTTGATTTCTGTATCGGTGATCACGTCAACACCTCTTTGATAAACCCAATTGGATCCGTAATCTTTACTTCTTGAAAAAGTGTCGCCTTTTTCAAAATTCCATCATCTGTTGTTAGAAAGTAATCTGAGTGAGCCTCGATGGCGCAAGCTATATGCAGCGAATCGATTTTCTTGATCCCTTGTTCTTGTAACATCGTCGCCATAACAAGAATCTCTTTACTTTCAGCGACATCCTGAGCAGCGTATTTTCTCCATTCTGCGATCTGCTCTCTTCTTTCCTTGAATGGGTTTTTGCTGTTCTCGTAATCCAATATGTAAGACCAGATGAGTTCATATACTCCATTTCGTGTTTCTTCTTGAATCTTCAATTTTGCTTCCGCCTCAAGTCGTATCCGAAGATGCGACTGATCATCATACGGTCGGTTGAAACAGCAATTATCAAGATAGACCTTCATTATGACTTCGCAGTGATGTATGTGGAGCCCTTCTAACCGAACGCTACGCTCAGCCGGGGCGGTTGAGCGAGAGCGAAACCGGCTGCGGCTGCAGCACCCTGTTGGACGAATCTAACATAGCGTGGAAACGGGGTCTG
This sequence comes from Thioalkalicoccus limnaeus, assembly GCF_041197575.1. NCBI lineage: Bacteria > Pseudomonadati > Pseudomonadota > Gammaproteobacteria > Chromatiales > Chromatiaceae > Thioalkalicoccus > Thioalkalicoccus limnaeus. The sequence goes on from NZ_JBDKXB010000021.1 coordinate 46,642, forward strand.
ACCCCGGTTTCCCCATCACCTCCTGAAAATGGCGGAGGCATGTTAATAATCAACTGTGCGTTTGTTCGGCGAAGTCCTGCCGGAAACGCTATGCAGCTTGTTCCGGAAGAGGAAGTTGGAATCTTCCGGCGACTACACCCTGAACAGTTAGATCCTCGTCAAGTTCTTCCCATCGAAGAGCATAGCCGTTTACCTCAACGCTCACTTTTTTCAGCTTCTCCTCGGGGGCTGCTCTTAGAATTTTAAAGCGATCCGCAGGGAAGCCAACGATACGTCCATCTGTGAGTTCGAGGTAGATCATTCGGCCCTCGGCCCAAGCACGTAGGGCGCAAGGCTCATTTTCAATCCACATGGTATTCATAAAATTTCTCCAGAAAAAACCGTTGATTTTCGTAGACGATTCTCTCGATTTCCCTGATCCTATGCGCGGGCATACCCCTGTTCCGCGCTAGCGATATCGGTGACAACCAGAACTTACACTCACCCTCGGCGCTGCGAATATGAATATGAGCAGGCTCCGTGCCTTCGTCAGAGTAAAAGTGAAATCTCAAGCCTCTGACTCTTAGAACAGTGGGCATGTCATTCTCTGTCTAGAGCCGAACGCCACGCTCAGCAGAGCTGGTTAAGCGAGAGCGAAACCGGCTGCGGTTGGAGCACCCTGTTGGACGAATCTAACATAGTGTGTCCTGGTTCAGATCTTAAGCTTAACATGGCGATCGACCGGCATAATTGGTGCATTTAGTAAAGTGTCACCGTAATTCCCTAGTCGGGCGGTGCTGGATTGCAAGACCCCGTCTGTGCCCCAGGGAGCGGGGATTTTTCGCATGCGAAAGTCCCGGGCGCCGCCGCCTTCGACACCTGCCTAACCGAAGGCCAGCGCCGCATGGCAAGACTTGCCAACCCTTGGCGACCGTGCCAACCTAAGGGCAAATGGAGGTGCCCGATGCAGACCATGAACATTTCGCTGCCCGATCCGCTCAAGGCGTTCGTTGACGGGCAGGTGGCCCAGGGGCGCTACAGCAGCGCGAGCGAGTATGTGCGCGAGCTGATTCGTGCTGACGAGCGGCGCAAGGCTCAGGAGGCACTGGAGACGGCGCTCCTCGAAGGGCTGAACAGTCCCGAGGCGCCGCTGGCCGCGGAGGACTGGACGGCGCTCCGCGCGGAGGCCACGAACCGTATGGCCGCGCGCAAGCAACAAGGCTGATGGGCCGGGTCTATCGGTGTTGGCCGGGTATGGCCCTACACCACCTACCCGGCCCAGTTCTCGCGCGAGTCGATGGGAGTCCCGACCGCCACGGTGGGTCGGTGTCCGCTTCCTGCGGACTGGCCATGCCCTCCTCGCGTCGATCGCTGACCGCTATGCGTCCAAACCTCCCGCCCAGGTCTGCGTACTGAGCGCCATCAGTGGGTCGTAAGCAGATGGTCGAGGGGGCCGGGCCCAGTGGCGAAAACGCGGCGAGCTAGGCGTATCTTTGGCTGACACCGCCGTCTCTCAGCGAGGGCACGGCAGAGTTACTATGAAAGATCCGGAGTGAGAGGGCAGACCGATCCCCTGCCGGAAGCCGGCCTTAAAAAAAAGATCGGGGGCAAAGCACGGGCAAAGGGGCCAGGTCTTGCATTCAAGCACCTTGCTTGCTTGAGGTTGCCGGCGCGTTGCAGTCTGGTGCGGCCTTGAGGCGTCGTACGGCGCGGCTCACGGTCGAGTAATGCACGCCGAAGAACGCTGCGATCTCCTGCATCGTGTAGACGCCGGTGGCGAAGGCTCGAGCCATGGCCTCGTCACGGTGGGGATACCGGCGCGCGAAGCCGGCGAGCGGCTCCGCCAACGGCCGGCGCTGCGCGCGTGGGACCTCGCGCAGCCGTTCCAAGGGCTTGGTCGTCGCGCGATGGCGCTCGGCGAAATCCTCACTACCGAGAAAGACCTGATGACGCAGACCTTCCCAGATGCTCGCACCGCCGACCCCTTGGCGAACGAAATCCGCATACCCGGCCTGCGCGACGCCGCGTTCCTCGCCGAACTGCCCGAGCAGCCAATCCGTCTCCAACCACGCCGGCGCCGACGCCCGCCCGACCATCGCCCGGTAGCGGCTCCATGCCCACCCTTCCGCCGCCGGTACCATTCCCGCGCGCACGGGATTCAGCACGACGTAGCGCACGAGCTCCAACAGGTAGGCATCGCGTTCCACCAAGATGGCTTTGAAGCGTCCCTGGAACAGGTGTCCGACCAGCCCGTGGCGCCGGTTGCTCCTTTGGGTGTAGACACCGTTCAGCTGGCGCATACCCTTGGACAGGTTGGCTTCAGGTGTCTCGACGACGACGTGGTAATGGTTCGTCATCTGGCAGTAGGCGTGGCACCGCCAGTGGAACCGCTCACAGACATCGCCTAAGAGCTCCAGCCAAGCGCTGCGGTCCGCATCGTCACGATAGATGGCCTCACGCCGATCGCCGCGCGAGGTAACGTGGTAGAGCCCGCCGGCTAGCTCGATACGAAGGGGTCTGGTCATGCGCTAAAAAGAAGTGTAGTCGGGCGGTGCTGGATTGCAAGACCTGACCCCGTCTGGGGCAACTTGGGTTATGGTATAAAATGCCATAATTGAATGTGGCAAGCAGTTTCATGAAGGCGCGTCAGCTCTTCCGTTACAAGGCCCGCCAGGGCGATCTCATCTGCGAGATGGTGATCTGGGCGTTGCCAGCCACGACAGCGGGTCGACCCCACGGCCTGAAATACCGGCTGTTCTGCGGTCGTACCGGGACCTGTGTGGTGCGCTACGACAACGAGGCGGGAAAGGGCGATCATCGCCACTACGGAGAGCGCGAGGAGCCCTATGGGTTCCTGTCGGTGGAGCAACTGCTGGCTGATTTCAGAGACGACTGCGTGCGGCTCGCTGGCTGGAGGTGGGAATGAACCGAATCGAGATCAGTGTATTGAGACCGCAGGCGGCCTTGCAGGCCTTCGCAGATACCTGGAAGCAGGCTGGGGCCGGCGAGGAAATCAGGCATCGGCTCGCCTTTGGCAGCCTTCGGGAGCTGTTCTCGGTGATTACCGAGAAGCGGTTGGATCTGTTGCGCCACGTGGCGTCGCACGAGGGGCTCAATGTACGCCAGCTCGCCCAATCGCTGGGGCGTGACTACAAAAACGTGCATACGGATGTCACCGAGCTGGTCGAGCTTGGACTCCTGGAGCGCGGCAACGATGGCGTGCTGGTCGCGCCTTATGACGAAATCCTGATCCATGCTGGCCTCCGCGATGCGGCCTGATGTCAGGCGCGTGCTGACCACTCACGCTCGACGCTGACGGTGTAGCTGAACATACCGGACACTGGAGCAATAGCGACGAGGGACGCGAACGATGTAAACGGGGTCTGACCCCGGTTTACCCCTCGTCGAAGAACACTGCGGGGAGATTGATCCCTCGTACTGGACAACGGGCGACAACAATCCGGGCGCGTCTGGGCACGATAGATGGCCTCACGCCGATCGCCGCGCGAGGTAACGTGGTAGAGCCCGCCGGCTAGCTCGATACGAAGGGGTCTGGCCATGCGCTAAAAAGAAGTGTAGTCGGGCGGTGCTGGATTGCAAGACCTGACCCCGTCTCCCTTAGCTGGCGTGTGATGTGGGACGGCGGTCCGTAAGAGGATCTTTCTTCATCGGCGTAGAAGTCCATGATTTTTCGGAAGAGGCCGCTTACCTCTAGCTGAAACACTCCCGCAGCAGTTGCCAATAAGCCGGTGGAAGCGAGCCATTTCCCAGCTGTGGCTGCGCCGACGCTGAGAGAATAGAAGCTAGCTATTAACGCCGCCAACGTTGCCGCTAGCAGAATTGCGAGGGCAATGCGCTCAAATGTCTTAAATGCCATTGCCGATTCTCAGGCCCAACGTTCAGGCTGGCCCGACCGCCCGTTGACGCGCTGGAGCGCAGCGACGGCGAGGCAACGGGCGGTCGGGCCGAGCCGCTTGTTGGGCGGACTTATGCCGCAACCTCCACTGTTTCAAAGACGCTGTTTGGCGGGGGAATCTCCTCACCACGTTCTCTGAGATCCTCCACGTGGAGCTCGATTGCTTCAGCTATGAGTTCCAGCGCCTCTGCCTTTGTTTCGCCCGCAGCAATGCATCCTGGAAGGTCTGGCACATATGCGCCAACGCTTGATGGGCCTTGCTCAAGAATCACGGTAAAGCGCACTTCGACGTACCTCAAGTTTTCAGCCCGGCCTGTTTGAGGGCATTGTTCAAAGTCCCTGGCGGGACGTCTACGCTGGGCTTACCTGCAACGGTAACAGTGCCCGGCTTCATAGGATGACGGAACTGCCGGTGACTGCCGCGCACACGTACTAAGAACCAGCCGTCGTCTTCCAGCATTCTGATCAGTTCTTTGACTTTCACGGTGGGGCGAGATGCTTCTTCTTCGGAACCGATGACGCGTCCTGCTCCAGCCGCTGCGTTGTTTCACGCCCAACGTTTGGCTCAGGCGATCCAATGCCGCCCCGCATTGAGTAGAACTTAGCACAGAACCCGCGGCGCGGCATTGGGTCGCCTGCAGCCTCATGTTAGGCGAATCATCCGATCTTCGAGAGTAAGTCAAAAGGGAAGACCCGACTCCTCCCCTCGATAGATGGCCCCATGCCGATCGCCGCGCGAGGTAACGTGGTAGAGCCCGCCGGCTAGCTCGATACGAAGGGGTCTGGCCATGGGCGAAATAAGTGTAGTCGGGCGGTGCTGGATTGCAAGACCTGACCCCGTTCACGCGTGGACAGGTTGGCTTCAGGTGTCTCGACGACGACGTGGTAATGGTTCGTCATCTGGCAGTAGGCGTGGCACCGCCAGTGGAACCGCTCGCAGACATCGCCTAAGAGATCCAGTCAAGCGCTGCGGTCCGCATCGTCACGATAGATGGCCTCACGCCGATCGCCGCGCGAGGTCACGTGGTAGAGCCCGCCGGCTAACTCGATACGAAGAGGTCTGGCCATGGCCAAAGTAAGTGTAGTCGGGCGGTGCTGGATTACAAGACCTGACCCCGTCTGTGGGGCATGACCCCGTCTGGGGCAACTTGGGTTATGGTATAAAATGCCATAATTAGATGTGGCAAGCAGTTTCATGAAGGCGCGTCAGCTCTTCCGTTACAAGGCCCGCCAGGGTGATCTCATCTGCGAGATGGTGATCTGGACGTTGCCAGCCACGACAGCGGGTCGACCCCACGGCCTGAAATACCGGCTGTTCTGCGGTCGTACCGGGACCTGTGTGGTGCGCTACGACAACGAGGCGGGAAAGGGCGATCATCGCCACTACGGCGAGCGCGAGGAGCCCTATGGGTTCCTGTCGGTGGAGCAACTGCTGGCTGATTTCAGAGACGACTGCGTGCGGCTCGCTGGCTGGAGGTGGGAATGAACCGAATCGAGATCAGTGTATTGAGACCGCAAGCGGCCTTGCAGGCCTTCGCAGATACCTGGCAGCAGGCTGGGGCCGGCGAGGAAATCAGGCATCGGCTCGCCTTTGGCAGCCTTCGGGAGCTGTTCTCGGCGATTACCGAGAAGCGGTTGGATCTCTTGCGCCACGTGGCGTCGCACGAGGGGCTCAATGTGCGCCAGCTCGCCCAATCGCTGGGGCGTGACTACAAAAACGTGCATACGGATGTCACCGAGCTGGTCGAGCTTGGACTCCTGGAGCGCGGCAACGATGGCGTGCTGGTCGCGCCTTATGACGAAATCCTGATCCATGCTGGCCTCCGCGATGCGGCCTGATGTCAGGCGCGTGCTGACCACTCACGCTCGACGCTGACGGTATAGCTGAACATACCGGACACTGGAGCAATAGCGACGAGGGACGCGAACGATGTAAACGGGGTCTGACCCCGGTTTACCCCTCGTCGAAGAACACTGCGGGGAGATTGATCCCTCGTACTGGACAACGGGCGACAACAATCCGGGCGCGTCTGGGCACGATAGATGGCCTCACGCCGATCGCCGCGCGAGGTCACGTGGTAGAGCCCGCCGGCTAGCTCGATACGAAGGGGTCTGGCCATGGGCAAAGTGTAGTCGGGCGGTGCTGGATTGCAAGACCTGACCCCGTCTGCGCTGACCAGCCCGTGGCGTCGGTTGCTCCTTTGGGTGTAGACACCGTTCAGCTGGCGCATACCCTTGGACAGGTTGGCTTCAGGTGTCTCGACGACGACGTGGTAATGGTTCGTCATCTGGCAGTAGGCGTGGCACCGCCAGTGGAACCGCTCACAGACATCGCCTAAGAGCGCCAGCCAAGCGCTGCGGTCCGCCTCGTCACGATAGATGGCCTCACGCCGATCGCCGCGTGAGGTCACGTGGTAGAGCCCGCCGGCTAGCTCGATACGAAGGGGTCTGGCCATGGGCTCAGTGTAGTCGGGCGGTGCTGGATTGCAAGACCTGACCCCGTCTCCCTGTGCGGGAGGCGAAGCGACGGTGCGGCATCGGGCGGTTGGGCCGAGCCACTCGTTGGGCGGTCTGGGTCGCCCCGGCTCCCCGCCACCCAGATAGGATCACATGCCATTCGGCGCAAGCACAACACGGCCATCGACCGGCGTAATTGGTGTATTTAGTAAACTGTCACCGTAAGTCTTACGTTGTCACGTTCCCCGTTCGAACTATTCTTCATCCCAGAAATCAAGGTCCACCTTGGGGATGGCGATGGATTCATGACGCACCCCGACCTGATATCTGATCATCAGGCGAGCTAACTCCATCCCATCAACGAGCCGTAGGCTCAGTGCTCGGACTTCGCTGGCCGCCTTAGCGGCGCCTGATGTGAAGTGACTGGTGGTAATGAATACGCCCTTATTCGCGCCCTTTAGGTGCAGAGCGCCAATAAACCCATGGATTGCCTCCTTGTTAACAGCTCGGCCCTCCGGCAAGGAGGGTGTCAGGTCTTGTCTTTTGCCCGTTTCGGGTTACGCTTGATCCATGGCTCGCCCCCTCAGACTCGAATTTCCCGGCGCTTTGTCCCACATCTCCTCGCGCGGAGATGCGCGCAAGGACATCGATTCCCTGGGCCTGCACGCCGATCGAAACCAGGGCATAGCAGCAGCCTACGCCGGCGGCGGGTACACGATCAAAGCCATCGGGGACGATTTGGTCTTCATTACGCACGGATCAGCCGCGTCGTTCACGCCGCCGAAAAGGCAAAACGCGAGACCTGACACCATCCGCGCATCCGCGCGTTGCAGTAGCTCCAGAGCTTCTGGGCCGGGGGGGTGTGCTCAGCGGTCAGGCGAGGATCTGCTCGGCCAGCGACCGCGGCGAGTGGATGGCGACATCGCCGAACACCCGTCCATAGCCGGCGCCGAAGTGCGTGCGGTCGCCAGTGACGAGCGCGTCGCAGCCCAGGCGTATCGCCGCCGCCAGCACTGGACGGTCCTTCTCCGGCAACCAGGCCAGCTCGTCGCCCCGACCCACGAGGGTCCTAGCGAGGGTCCTAGGGTCAGGTTTTGCAATCCAGCACCGCCCGACTACAACACTTAGCCCATGGCCAGACCTCTTCGTATCGAGCTAGCCGGCGGGCTCTACCACGTGACCTCGCGCGGCGATCGGCGTGAGGCCATCTATCGTGACGATGCGGGCGGCAGAAAGAAAGCGGGGTCTGACCCCGTTTTCATGTGCCGTTTTCATGTGGTTGCGGTAGCCGTTGGGCGATTTGCGTTGCCGCGGCGGGAGCCGGATCGCCCCCGAGCGCTCCAAGCGCAAGAGCAGGCTGCGGCAGGCCATATCTTTGAGTCGACCATTGGCGGCGCGCCAGTTCCACTGCTCGCAGAGCGCCACCGAAAGTCGGCTTCGCCCCCAGTCGGGGTGCTCTGCGAGCAGGCGCTCGATGACACTGATGTCAGGCGTGCAGCGCCGGCCTTGGATCGTGACCATGATCGGGTGCATGGTCCCGACAGTAGCCGGTTCTGGCTTCTGAGTCCAGCCCCAACAGGGTTCGCTGCTGCTGGCTCATGAGCCCGTGAACGGTTACCAGATGACTACAACAAGCGGCTGAGAATCTGCGGACCGAACGCTAAGAACGCTGGAAAGAAAAACGCCGTAATTGCTGACCAAATCCAGAGTCTACGCTGCATCTCAAGTAGCGAATGCTCCGGCCCAATTTGTAGCTCTATAGATGGCCAAAGCGAGCGCAGCTTCCAAACCAGCAGCTCCGCCGGGAAGTACCCAAAGGCGAAGACCAATAGCCATGCAAGGAACATCACAAGTTCAGGGTGTGCTAACGCCCATTCATTCTCCGCGACCCCTTTTTCGGGCGTTGGTGCCAAGAAAGCGAACGCTTTTGCAACTACATATACAACCACATATCCAAGCGGAAACGCTAACAGTAGGCGGAGGCCCTCGCAGTACTTCTTAACGAAAGAGCTTTGAGTCCTCGCGCCGCCGATGGCTTGTTCCAACTTCCTAGTTATTCCATTGACCCAAGTGTTATCATAGCCGGACACAATCAGCTCGTTTAACGAACCAAGGTAATCGCCGTGCGTTATCGAGAGTCTTGCGCTTTTCTGAGCCTCGTAGTCGGTCAACTCTATTTCGATTCTTTTTACTCGACGTTCAGAGACGACTGCATCATTATCAAACAGGGCAATGGATTCGCTTTCAAACTGCGATCCGTCGACAATCTCCACAACAAATTTTAATGACACGGCGCTGCCGTTCGAATACTCAAGCTTTTCTGCATCCCTGAGTGCTTGCAGTTCCGACTCGAACAACCTCGCGACGCGGACAATATCGCTGAGACCAAACACTCTTTCCGAGATTGAGATTTTTCGGCTCTCTTTGATCCCGGACATTACTTGCTATACCCTATCCCGTTACACAAACGAGTTACGCCATCGTCTAGACGTCCTGACGTTCGCCCCGGAACGATGTGTA
>NZ_JBDKXB010000022.1:0-55395 GCF_041197575.1 Thioalkalicoccus limnaeus
GAACCGGTCCCGACCCGGATCAGGCGCGGTGTTGGCGGATCGCCGTCGAGAGTTAGATCATTGGCCCGCTGACTTTTTGTCGGCAAGCGAGGCCCGCAGCAGATCACCGAAGGTCCCGAAACCGGTTTTCGGCTCGCTGGCCTCCGGCCGCGCGGCCGGTTCGTCTGGTGTATCCGCGGTGGCCAGCGACAGCGCGATGCGGCGCTTGGCCGGGTCGACCGACAGAAGGGTCGCCGCGACCTGGTCTCCGACCTTGACGACCTCGTTCGGATGGCCGATCCGCCGTCCGGCGCCCAGTTCGCTGATGTGGACCAATCCCTCGACCCCAGGTTCCAGCTCGACGAAGGCGCCATAGGCCTCGACACGGGTCACCGGCCCGGCAACCCGGGCGCCGGCCGGGAAGCGTGTTGCGGCCTCGGCCCAGGGATCCTGAGCCAACGCCCGCAGCGACAGTGCGACACGCTCCGGTTGCCGGGGCGAGCGGCTGGGCTCGATGCGCAGGACGGACACCGTCACCGGCTGGCCGACCGACAGCAGCTCGCTCGGGTGTTTGATGCGCCCGAATGCCAGCTCGCTGACATGGATCATGCCCTCGATCCCGCCGAGGTCGACGAAGGCGCCGAAGTCTTTGATGCTGGTCACCGTGCCCTCGAGCACGGCCCCGACCTCGATGCGGGCGCGCGTCGCGGCGGCCTGTTGCTGGCGTTCCTCTTCGAGCAGGGCGCGACGCGACAGGACGAGATTCGTCCGGCGGCCGCCCTCGAATTGCGTGATCTGGAAGGCCAGGTGCTGGCCGACGAACTCGGACAGGTCGTCGACGAAGCGCAGATCCATCTGCGATGCCGGGCAGAAGGCGCGGACCCCGGCCATCTGGACCTCGACGCCGCCCTTGATCAGGCCGGTCACCAGGCCCTCGACCGGCCGCCGCTCCCGGTAGGCCTGCTCCAATTCGGCGACGTCATGGAAGCGGCGGCCGGCTTGAACACCGAGCCGCAGCTGCCCGCTGTCGGCATCGATGGCGGCGACTCGGGCCTTGATCCGGTCGCCGACCGCGATCGTCGGGTGACCCTCGTCATCGAGGAAGCCCGCCGTCTCCATCAGGCCCTCGGTCTTGCCGCCGAGGTCGACATAGATCAGGTCGGCCTGAATCGCGACGACCTGGCCCTCGACCTGATCGCCGACCTTCGGCCGCGATGGCGTCGAGGCGCTCGGCGCCCCCTCGTACTGGCGCAACAGCGCCGCGAAATCATCTGTCTCGTTCATGGGCGAGAGTCTACAAGACCGGCGCGCTTTTGGTAATGGCGGCACTGATCAGGGCCGCCTTCCCATCGCGGATTCGCGCACGGCGTCCGTCAATCGCAGTGATAGGTATTTTCGATTGAAATCGGAGTTTTGATCGGTTTTAATCGTGCACGCCGAAGGCTCGGCTTCAAATCTGGAGGAGTACATTCATGCGTATGAAAATCAAGGCCCTGGTGACGGCTCTGGCGGTCGCCGCGGTGCCCGGCGCGGCGTTCGCCATGGGCGAGGCCAAACCCAATTCGTTCTGGTGGCCGGAGCAGCTCGACTTGACTCCGCTGCGTCAGCATTCCCCTCAGTCCAACCCCTACGGGGCCGACTTCGACTACGCCGCCGAGTTCGCGACGCTGGACCTCGATGAGGTCAAGGCCGAGATCCGCCGGGTCCTGACTGACTCGCAGGAGTGGTGGCCGGCCGATTGGGGCCACTATGGCCCACTGTTCATTCGCATGGCCTGGCACAGCGCCGGCACCTACCGCTCGCTCGACGGCCGCGGTGGCGGCGACGGCGGCCAGATGCGTTTCGATCCGCTCAACAGCTGGCCCGACAACGCCAACCTCGACAAGGCCCGCCGGCTGCTGTGGCCGGTCAAGCAAGCCTATGGGCGCAAGCTGTCGTGGGGCGACCTGATGGTGCTGGCCGGCAACGTTGCGCTCGAAGACATGGGCTTCAAGACCTTCGGCTTCGCCGGCGGCCGGGCCGATGACTGGGAGCCGGACCTGGTCTACTGGGGGCCGGAAGAGGCGATGCTGGCCGGCGAGCGCACCGATGAGCAGGGCCAGCTGAAGGGGCCCCTGGCCGCGACCCAGATGGGCCTGATCTACGTCAATCCCGAGGGCCCGGGCGGCAATCCGGATCCGCTGGCCGCTGCCGAGCATATCCGTGCCGCGTTCGGCCGGATGGCGATGGGCGACGAAGAGACGGTGGCCTTGATCGCCGGTGGCCACACCTTCGGCAAGGTTCACGGGGCGATGAATCCAGAGAACTGCGTCGGGGCCGAGCCCGCCGCCGCCGCGATCGAGCACCAAGGCTTGGGTTGGATCAACAGCTGCGGCAAGGGCCATGCCGAGGACACAGTCACCAGCGGTCTGGAAGGGGCCTGGACCCAGATGCCGACGCGCTGGTCGATGCTGTACCTGGCCAACCTGCTCAACCATGAGTGGGAACAAACCCGCAGCCCGGCCGGTGCGATCCAGTGGGTGGCCAAGGACGGCGCGCTCGACAATTCGGTGCCCGACGCGCACGTCGAAGGCAAGTTCAATGCACCGATCATGTTGACGACGGACCTGTCGCTGAAGGAAGACCCGATCTACCGCGAGATCTCCGAGCGCTTCCTGAGCAACCCGGCGGAGTTCGAGGACGCCTTCGCCCGTGCCTGGTTCAAACTGACGCACCGCGACATGGGTCCACGTGCCCGCTACGTGGGGAGCAAGGTTCCTGATGAGGTACTGGTCTGGCAGGATCCGGTGCCGGCGGTCGACTTCGAGTTGATCGATGCTGGCGATGCCGCCACGATCAAGGCCGCCATCCTCGATACCGGCCTGAGCGTGCCGGAGCTGGTGCGCACGGCCTGGGCCTCGGCCTCGAGCTTCCGCGCCTCCGACATGCGCGGCGGCGCAAACGGTGCGCGCTTGCGACTGGCTCCGCAGAAGGACTGGGAAGTCAACGATCCCGACGAGCTAGCCCGCGTGCTGGGCGTGCTCGAAGGCGTGCAAAAGGGCTTCAACGATGGCCAGAGCGGTAACAAAAGGGTGTCGCTGGCTGACGTGATCGTGCTCGGCGGTGCTGCCGCCATCGAGAAGGCCGCCGCGGATGCCGGCTACGAGATGGCCGTGCCCTTCATCCCGGGCCGTACCGATGCGACCCAGGACATGACAGACGTCGCCTCGTTCGATGAACTCGAGCCCGCAGCTGACGCGTTCCGCAACTACTACAGCGATCGGCACTACTTCGCGCCGACCGCCGCCATGGTCGACAGGGCCGCGCTGCTGAATCTGACCGTACCAGAAATGACGGTGCTGATCGGCGGTATGCGGGCGCTCAACGCCAACACTGGTGGCGCGGCGCATGGCGTCTTTACCGACCGTCCGGGTGTGCTCAGCACTGACTTCTTCGTCAACCTGTTGAGCATGGACAACGTTTGGGCCAAGACCGACGGCGCCTATGGTCTGTACGAAGGCCGCGACCGGGCCTCGGACGAGGTCAAGTGGACCGCCACCCCGGTCGACCTGATCTTCGGTTCGAACTCCGAGCTGCGCGCGATCGCCGAAGTCTACGCCTCGGCCGACGCCGGCGAGAAGTTCGTCGCGGACTTCGTGGCGGCGTGGCACAAGGTCATGACCGCTGATCGGTTCGAACTCTGATCCTGTCGCGTCCGGTGCGTGGTCCGGACCGCGCCCGCGATGCTTGCCCAACCACGGACGGCGGCGCATCTTGCGCCGCCGTCCGTGTCTCGCGCGGGTGGATTCGGCGGTCGCACCGACGGCCATCCGGCCAGACGTGCCCCATCTGTTGCCAGATGTGGCCCTAGGTTTCGGCAATCCCTTGCCTGTCGCGAGCCGAATAAGGTCGGGTGGGCGGTGCTCCTCCAGGCGACTTGCGGTGTGAGTCGGGCGGCGCCCGGGTCGCGTCAAACCGTCCAGATGCCGTCGCGCGGATGGATGAAGACCAGGTTCTCGTTACGGTCGAAGATGACGTAGCGACTCAGGTCTTGTCCGCTGAGCACGTCGTTGGTCATCTTGTGCAGGTGTGGTTCGGCCTGTTCGCTGGTCGGCGGATTGTCGGCGGTGCCGCTGAGACTGGTGACCAAGATCAGATCCCAGTCGCGGGTCACCTGATCGGCCTCGGCAACGAGGGATCGGAAATCCGTGAGCTCCTCCGGTGCCTTGTCCACGCAAATCACCGGCGTGAGGGTCCCGGTCTGGGTCTCGCTCCCGTTGCCCCCGTGGGACTCGGTCTTCGCCAGCAGCAGGAGCAGGCGTTGCGGCTCATCCATCGCATGCGCCATCGTCAGCAGGTCTTCGAAGTCGTTAATCATGCTTTTCGGGCCTTTGCGCTCGTCGATTCCCAGCGGCCGGTGAATCCTGCCGCCCCCATCCTCACCTGGCAGCGTTGGCGGCGCGCGACCGGAAATTCAAGCTTTATGAAGGATCTGATGGCGAGCCAGGCCGCCCGCAGCGGTGATTGATCGACCAACTTCCCGGCAGGAGAGGGCGATTCTTCCTCCTCGACGTAGCAGGATCGACTGGCCTGCGGCTTGTCTGTCTTCGACCACCGGCCATCGGTGCGACATGAATCGCACATTGTCATGACAATGTCTGCCAGGTATCCTGACGACTTGTCAACAGGAGACGCGCATGTCGAACCCTCAGGCCCGAAGCACGAAGCTCGATCTGCGGCTCACGCCCGAAGCGAAGGCGCGGCTCAGTGCCGCGGCCCGGGAGCGTCACCAGTCGGTGAGCCAGTTTGTACTGAGCAGCGCACTGGAGCGTGCTGACGAGACCCTGGCCGATCGGCAACATTTTAGGCTCGATGCCGAGCGCTGGAGCGCCTTCATCGCGGCGCTCGATAGGCCGCCCCGTGCGCTGCCGCGCCTCGAGCGCCTCTTACGTGAGCCAACGCCCTTCGATCCGCCCGACTCGACGTGACCGCCGGCTTCCGGATCGAAAAGCTGCGCCGCGACCATCCGCTCGACGGGTTCTCGAGCGGCCGTCAGGCGCTCGATCGCTTCCTCCTCCGCTATGCCTACACCAATCAGCAGGCCAACGCCTCGCAGACCTATCTCGGTTTGCATGATGAGGAGGTGATCGGGTTCTACACCCTCGTGGTGGGTGAGGTGGCTTACGACGATGCTCCTGAGCGACTGACGAAGGGGCTCGCCCGCCATCCCGTGCCCATCATGTTGCTCGCCCGGCTCGCGGTCGCCGTCCCCTGGCAGCGTCGTGGGATCGGCGCGGGCTTGCTCAAAGACGCCATGCGCCGCACGCTCCAGGCTGCCGAGATCGGCGGTATCCGTGCCTTTGCGGTCCACGCCAAGGACGACGACGCCCGATGCTTCTACGCCCACTTTGGTTTTGTGCCCTCCTCGACCGATCCGCTTCATCTGTTCCTCCTCGTCAAAGATCTGCGCCCGCTCCTTCCTATGGAGACGCTGATCGATTAGCCGTCCTGGCCAAAGACCAGCACGGAAGTCGACAACGCGGTTTCCGGCTTCCTTCGTGTTCCGTCGCTGATCGCGCCTGCCCACGGCAGCGCTCCTACCCCGCATGGGAAGCGCTGAATAGTTCAGCGCTTCGCTATCGCGCATCTCTGATCGCTGATTGCCTCCGGGCTCGTCGGGAGCGCGGCGTCGGCGACCGAGAACGCCAGATTGGCCGAGTTCGACACCTGCGACGAACCCCTGGCGCGCCATTCAGCCTTCGTTCAGGGTGATCAGGCTAGCCTGATCCCGAGTTCCCGGCATGCGGAAAAGCGCTGGCGAGCTGGTGTGCTTGCCGTCGACGGCAAGGGGACTCGCCTGGTCGATTGTGTCGGATGGGGCAGCTGTCGAGCCGATCGGTCTCTCCAAGCAATCGCGTCTTGTCGTCAACCCTACTTGGGAGAAGAGCCATGCGCTCGATGAATTACCGCAGAATGGCCTGCTTGTTGTCGTTGGCTGGCCTTGTTGGCTGCTCGACCCTCGAGACGTCGCCGCAATATGGAGCCGGAGGCTTCGCCACGGAAAGTGAACGCTATTGTCAAGGCGTGGCGCAATCCGAAGCCGATCGGGTGAAACGCCAGAACATGGCGCAAGGGGGAGTCGGCGCGGCGGCCGGCGCCGCGGTCGGCGGCCTGGTCGGCCGCAACCTCGAGAAGGACCGCACCATCGAAGGCGCCACGATCGGTGCTGTCGGGGGCGCGTCGGCCGCCTACCTGGCGAATCGAGGCGAGATGCGCAGTGCCTACGATCGGGCGTACAGCAGCTGCATGAGTGCACGGCAGGTGCGGTCCTGGTAGACCCGGCCGCCCATTCGAGAGCCGTTCGTCGCAACAAGATCCCAGCGGTCAGGCTGCCTCGATCCCCGCCTTCTCACTCGGCTGCGTTTCGGCCGTGATCGGGAGCCGTGGGTCGAGCTCCTGGTCGGCGTGGAACTGGAGTCGGGCCAGTCGGGCGTAGAGGCCGTCGGCGGCCATCAGTTCGTCATGGCGGCCGCTGGCGGCGAGGCGCCCACGATCGATGACCAGGATCCGGTCGACCTTGCGCACCGTGGCCAACCGGTGGGCGATGATCAGGCTGGTGCGGCACTCCATCAGGGTCTCGAGCGCGCGCTGGACCAGCCGTTCGCTCTCGGCGTCGAGCGCGCTGGTCGCCTCGTCGAGCAGCAGCACGAGCGGGTCGCGCAGGATCGCGCGGGCGATCGCGATCCGTTGGCGCTGGCCGCCGGACAGACGCACGCCCCGTTCACCGAGAAAGGTGCCGAAGCCCTGTGGCAGCCGATCCAGGAATTCCGTGGCCTGCGCCGCCTCGGCGGCTTGCCGGACCGCGTCGTCGCTGACGTCAGCGAGGCCGTAGCGGATGTTCTCCCAGGCATCGGCGCCGAAGATGACTGGGTCTTGCGGCACGATCGCGATCCGTTGCCGCAGATCGGTCGGATGCAGGTCGCGCAGGTCGAGGCCGTCGAGCCGGATGCCGCCCTGTTGTGGGTCGTAGAAGCGCAGCAGCAGCTGGAACAGGGTCGACTTGCCGGCGCCGGACGGGCCGACCAAGGCGACCTTTTCGCCCGGCGCGATCCCAAGCGACAGCCCCTCGAGCACCGGGTTGTCCGGATGGGCCGGGTAGGCGAACGTCAGATCGCGGATCTCGATCCGTCCGATCCCGGGGCTGGGCAGCGCCCGCGGCTCGCGCGGCGGCTGGATCTGCGGTTCCTGGCCGAGCAGTTCGAGCAGGCGTTCGCTGGCCCCGGCGCCGCGCAGCAGCTCGGCGGTGACCTCGCTCAGGCCGCCGACCGAGCTCGCGACCAACAGCGCGTAGAAGAGGAACGCCGACAGTTCGCCGCCGGTCATGTTGCCGGCCAGGACCTCCTGGCCGCCGAACCAGAGCACCAGCCCGATCGCGCCGAAGGTCAAGGCCATCACGGTGCTCGCGAGCAGCGCGCTCAGCAGCGAGCGCTGCCGGGCGGCGGCGAAGGCCTGTTCGACCCGGTCGCGGTAACGGCGGCGGTCGATCGGCTCGTGGCAGAAGGCCTGCACGGTCCGAATCCCATGCAGCACCTCGTCGACGTAGGCCCCGACATCGGCCAGCCGATCCTGGCTCGCGCGCGACAAACGCCGGACCCGGTGCCCGAGCAGCCAGACCGGGACCAGGATCGCCGGTGTGCCGAGCAGGACCAGCGCGGTCAGCTTGGGGCTGGTCACGGCCAGCATCAGGATCCCGCCGGCGACGAGCAGCAAGGCGCGCAGGGCCATCGCCAGCGTCGAGCCGACGACGACCTGGAGCAGGGCCGTGTCGGCCGTCAGTCGCGAGATGACCTCGCCGGTGCGGGTCGTCTCGAAGAAGCCGACATCGAGCGCGAGCACCCGCTCGAACACGGCGCGGCGAATGTCGGCGACGACCCGTTCGCCGAGCCAGTTGAGCAGGAACGAGCGGCCGAAGACCGCGAGACTCATGACCAGCACGACCGCGAGGAAGCTCAGCAGCGCGCGGTCCAGTGCCCCCGGCGCCTCGCTGCCCAAGCCCGAGTCGACGAGGGTCCGGATGACCTGGCCGAACGCGAGCACGGACCCAGCCGCGATCAACAGCGCGACGGCGGCGAGCAGGACGCGCCCGCGATAGGGCCGGACGAAGGCCAGCAAGCGCACCAGCGGGATGAGATTGCGCGACAGCGGGCGTTGGCTGTCGGCGGAGGGCGGTCGAGGGGGCATCCGGTATCTTGTTCAACGACAGTTAAGGGGCCGATTCAGAGCCGGCATGTCGGGCGAGCGCCGCCCGACCCGACGTGGGTCTTCGCAGCCCTGGCCTTCAGAGGGGTTAGGGCTGTTCGCCGAGCGAGGTCAGCAGCGCATTGATGCGATCGAGTTCCTCCTGGGCGCGGATCGACTCGCTGATGTCGTGCTGTATGCCGAGGTAGTAGATCAGCCGGCCCTGACGGTCGAACAGCGGGCGGATCGAGAACCGGTTGTAGAAGAGGGTGCCGTCCTTGCGATAGTTGCGCAGCGTCACCGTCACCGGCCGTTGCTCGCGGATCGCGTCGCGAATCCGCTCGATCTCCGGCTGATCCCGGTCGTCGCCCTGCAGGAAACGGCAATTGCGCCCGAGGATCTCCTGTCGGTCGTAGCCGGTGATCAGCTCGAAGGCGGCGTTGGCGTAGACTAACGGGTTGTCCTCCTGATCCGGGTCCGACAGCGTGATCCCGTTAACGCAGGTATCGAGGATCTGCGACAGGATGAACGGGATGGTGTCTTGGTCTTTTTCGGCAACGAAGTCCATCGGTTACTCCAAATAGGTCAATCCGCACCGGATTCTGGTCGAGG
This sequence comes from Thioalkalicoccus limnaeus, assembly GCF_041197575.1. Classification (NCBI taxonomy): domain Bacteria; kingdom Pseudomonadati; phylum Pseudomonadota; class Gammaproteobacteria; order Chromatiales; family Chromatiaceae; genus Thioalkalicoccus; species Thioalkalicoccus limnaeus. The sequence continues at coordinate 8,809 of NZ_JBDKXB010000022.1, forward strand.
CCGGGCGAACTCGGCACCGACTTACGGTCCCCCGAGCCCGGACGGCGGGGCAGGGCACTGCCATCGGCGATCAGTCGCTGGCGGCCTGCACCGTAACCTCGGCCTCGACGAGCCGCTTGATGTTGCGCACCACACGATCGGCGCCGTCCTGCACCGTGACCCGGATCAGTTTCTCGAACGGGCGCATGAACAGGTCGAGGCGGGTCAGCTCGAACGCGAAACCCAGCTGCGTCGCGTCACCGAGCGGATCGAATCGGTAACGGATCTGGAACTGGTTGCCGGACTCGACGAACTCAAGCTGTCGCGGGGGCTCGAGGACCGCGACGCGGAAGCTCGTCTCGGTGCGTCGGCCCTGGTCCGTGCGCACCTGCCGGGCCCGGCTGCCAACGCGAATCGGGCCGGGCGTGAGGACATCGAGGCGCTCGACCTCGGGCGACCAGCGTCGATAATTCTCGAAGAAGCCGACCGCGACGAAGTCGAACACCAAGGCCGTGGGTCTGGCAATGAGAATGCTGGCTTGGGCGCGAATCATGATCGATTGGTCTGCACGCTCGGGGTGGCCTGCTGCGGAGCCTAGCAGAGCAGGGGGCGTCGTGAAAGGCGTCGTTGATGGCGGCGTCATCCCAGGCCGAGAATAGCATCTTGCATCATCGACGACCCAGGATCTCCCCGAAGAACCCGAGGTAAGCGCGGCTTGCGGACAGAATCCGATACGGCTCAGCCGCCTGCCGAAGCCGTTCTGGTGTACGCGGTGCCGCCAGAGTGTCGAGCATCGCGCTAGCGAGCGCCCGCTCGTCGCCAACCGGGACCAAGGGGCCGAGCTCGCCGTCGGCCAGTAAATCGCGGATGCCACCTGGACAGTCGGTGGCCACCACCGGCGTCCCCAGGGCCATGGCTTCGACGAGGACGTTGGCCAGGCCTTCGCGTCGCGATGACACGACGAGCAGCCGGGCTCGTGCGATGTATGGAAACGGATTGGCGACGAACCCCGGTAAGTCGATTCGGGTACCCAGGCGCTGCCGCACAATCAAGGCTGTCAGTTGGGCTCGTTGTCGCCCTTCGCCAAGAATCAGCAGGCGGGCATTCGTCCGCGGGGCGATCCTGGCGAAGGCCCGGATCAGGGTGTCGAAGTCCTTGACCTTCCGCAGTCCACCAACGGCGATGATGAGCGGGGGCTCGCCGGACGCCAGCCACGGGTGCGAGGTGGGCGCGCCCGCCAGGGTCTCGAGGTCCGCGGGGAGGATCGGGTTCGGCAGCACACGAAGCGCTCGGTCAGCGACGCCGAAGTGTCGTCGCAGATCGGCCGCGACGGACGTCGAGACGGCTGTGATGCCGTCGAACCGCGGGTAGAGGCCGCGCAGATCACGGGCCTCGCGATAACGCTTGATCGGGTTCCAGCCCCGCTCGTTGAGCAGTGCCGACAATGGCGTGCCGACGGTCGTCACAAGGCGGGTTGGTACCCCGAGGCGGTCTCGAGCCGCCAACGCGAGCGCATCGTCCCGACGCTTCCCGGTCATCAGCAGGTCCGGGCGGGCGTCGGCGAGGTAGCGCTCCAATCCGCCAGGGTATGGCTCGCGCATCGCGATGATCGTGCCCTGGCCGGGCCGGTCGCCGAGGTACGGATGCCGTGGCTGTCCGACCAGGAGATCGACGCGCGCGCCGAGGTTCACGAGACCCGCGGCCAGGTTGCTCAGCGTGCGCTCGACGCCGCCGTCGCCGAAATCGGTGACCATCAGGGCCAGGTGTGGCGGCGCGGGCGCGCTGCCCTTTCTATGGCTTGCCGTCAGCGGAGGTTGGTCTGTCATTGGATCGCGCATCCTCATCCACCGTCCGAGGCGGTTTCGGCTGTCAACTGGGCGTGATGTCCAGCGCGTGCAACGATCGGTGTCAACCAGGCGCTGAGCGGGCCGTCGTCGAGACCGAGACGGTCGGCGTAGATGATCCGGTAGGCGAGCACCCGCTGCACGTAGCTGCGGGTTTCGTAGAAAGGAATCGTCGCGATCCACAGATCCGCTTCGGCCGGACCACCGGCCCGCCATTGGCGTACCCGGCCCGGTCCGGCGTTGTAGGCCGCGGTCGCGAGGACCGGATGACCGTCGAACCAGCGCGCCATCTGCGCGAGATAGTGGCTGCCGAGCCTGATGTTGGTCGCCGGGTCGACGAGCTCGGCGCGCGATGGGGGCGGGTGGTCGAGTCGCGCGGCGACCTCGTGCGCGGTCGCCGGCATCAACTGCATCAGGCCGACGGCGCCGGCCGACGAGCCCGCCGTCGTCGCGAAGGCGCTCTCCTGACGGATGACCGCATAGATCCAGCTCTCCGGGAGCTCGGTCACGGCGGCCTGGGACTGGACCAGTTCCCGGTGGTGGATCGGGAAACGCAACGCGAGATCATCCCAGCGGCCGGCGCGCGCCAGCGTCCGGATGGCGCGATCGGGCCAATCGAGGCCGTGAGCGATGACGGCCGCGGCGGCGAGCTCGTCACCGGCCAGCTCGCGTGTCAGATAGGTCCACTCGCAGTGCGCGTCGGCCTCCCGGCCGAGTGCCAGGAGCTCCTCGATCCGCACGCGTGCGGGATCCTCGATCAGGCGCCCGACGCGTTCGTCGAACGGGGTCTGTCGATGGCCCAGGTGATAGGCAGCCCCGACCCGGTCGGCGGCGAGAAACCCCCAGAAACCGCGGACGCTGGCGGCCTGTCGATAGAGGTCGTGGGCCGTTTCGTGTCGACCCAGGGCCTCCTCCGCGCGAGCGTGCCAATAGAGCCAGCGTTCGGTCTTGATGTCGCTATCCGGCATCGCGGCGACCCAATCGGCGACGCGCATCCAATCTTGCCGCTCCAGCGCGTCGCGCAGCCGTCGCTCTTGCAGCGGCAGATTGGCCTCAGTGGCCGGAATGCGATCGAAGAAGGCCAGTGCCCGGTCATCCCGATCACGGACCAGGGCCATCGCGAGTGCCGATTCGATGGCCGCGTGCGCTTCATCCGACAGGATCTGGCTTGCCGCCTTCGCGGCCCAGATCGCGATCGCCCGTTCGATATCGAGCGGGGCGACCCGTGCGATCCCATCGACGATGATGGCCTCTTGCCAGGCGTCGTCGGGCTCGCCGACCTTGAGGTCGGCGACGCGTCGCGGGTCGGCTCGCACCGCGAGCCAGTCGGCCAGCCGGGGCTGTTCCTCGTCCGGCAGGTAGCGGCCCAGGTACCGCGCCAGACGCCTGTCGTCGGCGTCCATCGCGAGGTCGATCCGCTGTCGGACCAGATCCGGGGTCAGGAGCCCGGCGGCCCGCCAGGCATCGAAGACCGGATCACAGGCGGCCGGTTGCGACCGACCGACGAGCCACAACGGGGGGATCTGCGCCAAGGCCTCATCGCGGCGCCCAGTGGCGAACAGCGCGAACAGACGTCGGCATTGGCGGGTCGGCGCCGGGTCCGGCCGATCGTACGCGAGGTATTCAGACCATCGGCCACGCCTGGCGAGCTGCTCGAGCCACTGATCGCGCAATCGCTCACCCAACGCCGTGCCGGCCTGTTCGGCGAGGAATGCCGCGACGGACGATGGGTCGGCCGTCGCGATGTTCGCGGTCAGTTCGGCGTAGCGCAGATAGGGGGCGAGCGGGTAGTCCTGAAGGGCCGCGATCCGGGCCGCCATCTCGGCGTCCGGGACGACTCCCTGGGCTAGGAAGGTCTCCAGTTCGACGAACGCCTCGCGTTGTCGCTCGATGCGATCCGAGAGGTGGCCGTCGCCCAAAGGCGCCGGGAGGGCCAACAGCAGCAGCGACGGCAGCCACACCAGCAGGTGTCGCGAAAAACGGGGTCCCGATGACCACTCGTCGGCGCGGCTAGTTCTCAACATCGTTTACCGAAAGTGACGAGATCAAGTGTCGAGCTCGCTCACAAGATCTGAGGATACCCGGGAAGATGCCGTCATCGCGCCCGCCGCGCGTTGCCGCTCGACTCCGTCTGTGGACCGCTTGAATCGGCGGTGCCGACCCTCAGCTTTGGCGGCATCCGAATCTTCAGAGCCGCACCCTAGGCGGTTCGTTCCATCACGATGCCCGGGCCGCCCGGGTCAGGAGTCCGACCATGGCTGAACCCATCTCCGACGATGATATGGCCCTCGCGAGCGGCATCACCGCGTTCGAGTCCAAGCAATTCTCGCGCGCCGTCGGTCTGTTGTCACCGCTTGCCGAGGCCGGGCGTCCGGAGGCTCAGTACCGTGTCGCGATCATGGCTCAGAATGGCCTGGGGATGCACGCCAACCCGCTGCTCGCCTTCAAGTACATGCGGGCCGCGGCTAAGGCCGGGCTCGATGTCGCGCAGCATGGACTGGCCTTCATGTATATGGAGGGCGAGTGTACCGAGAAGGATCCGGCGAAGGCCGTCGAGTGGTTCACGCGGGCCGCCGAGCAGGGCCTCGCCGGGTCCCAGACGACGCTTGGAATGATGTATCGGGAAGGCCGCGGTGTGCCGAAAGACGACGACTTGGCACGCAAGTGGTTCCGCCTGGCCGGCTTCGACGAGGTCTAGGGGAGCGCTGAACGGCTCAGCGCTCCCGAGCGGGACTGTCGGCGCGGCTTCAGCCGCAACGCTCGGTGTAGGCGCGGCTTTAGCCGCAACGCTCGGTGTAGGCGCGGCTTTAGCCGCAACGCCATTGGCGCAGACGGCCGGGCCGTCCTGGCCGTCTTGCGGCTGAAGCCGCACCTACTGCTGGCGCGACGACGGCCGCCCGTCCCGTGCGCGTCCCTTTTCGCGCAGATCCCCGTCCTGCCGATCTACAGGTGGCGGCAATGGGTCTCGCGGATCCGCAAGGCGGCGAGCAGCGCGATGACCGCGAAGGCGAAGGATAGCCACAACCCATTGCGGTAGTCGGTTGCCGCGTAGACCCGGACCCCGTCGCGCAGCGTGCCATCCCAGGTCAGATCGAGCACCCAGCCGAAGGCCGGCTGCATGATCGCGGCGCCGAGAAAGAGGCCGGTGTTGACCAGCGCGATCGCCATGCCGGAGACGCCGGCCGGGAGGCACTCCTTGGCGGCGGCATAGGTGACGACGAAGCCACCGGCGGCCAGGCCGAGCACGCCGTAGAGCAGCAACCCGCTCCAGCCGGCTTGCCAGGGCAGCCCGATCAGGGCCAGCCAGGCCAGGGCCGAGAGCCCGGCGCCGCCGACGATGACCGGTCGCCGCCGGCCGATGCGGTCCGACAGCCAGCCCGCGGCCATCGAACCGACCGCGAACCCGACCAGGGCCGAGGTCGTATAGAGGGAGGCCGCGGTTCGGTCGAGGTCGAACAGGTCCCGCATCATCGGAACCCCCCAGAGCCCGGCGAACGCGAACAGCGTGCCGGTGACGCCGAAGTTGACCCAGAAGCCAGGCCAGGCGTCACGCCGCATCAGCACTTCTTTGAGGTCGTGCCACCAGTGTCGGTGACGGGGTGGATGCGGCGGCAGGCCGCTCTGCTCGCGCAGCGATGGGAAACCCAGGTCCTCCGGGCGGTTGCGGACCTGCCACAGTGTTACGATCGCGAGCAGGAGCGACAGGACACCAGCCGCGACGAAGACCTGGCGCCAGGATAGCCCCATCAGCAGCAACGCGAGGGGGCCGGCCGCCAGGATCGAGCCGAGATTGCCGAGCATCAGCGTCAGCCCGCTGATGCGCCCGTACTGGTGTTCGGCGAACCACACGGCATTGCTCTTCATCAGTCCGACGAAGACCACCGAGACGCCGAGCCCGACCAGCAGCCGCCCCCAACTCGCCGTCGCGAAATCCGGCGCCAGGCCGAACAGGATCGACCCGACACCGGCCACCAGGGCGCCGCTGGCGACGCTCAGGCGTGGTCCCAACGTGTCCGCCAGCACGCCAGCCGGGATTTGCATGACCGTGTAGACATAGTAATAGGTCGCGGCCAGTGAACCCAGCGCCGCGCCGCTGATCGCGAAGGTCTGCATCAGGTCCGCGGCCATGACCCCGGGGGCCATGCGGTGGAAATAGACCATGATGTAGGAGCCGACGAGCAGCCAGAAGATGGTCCAACGCGCTCGCTCGAAGCGGCTTCGATCGAAGGATGGCCGGGTCATGGTCGACTCCTCGCGGCTTGTTCGTGATTGCCCGCCGTCCGTGGCCCCACCCGCTCAATTGCGGTGTAAAGCGACGGGTCAGTGGGTCGGTCGCTGGGCCAAGGTGCCCCTGCCCGTCGGTATCCGGGCTTGATCATTGAAGCGCACGAACGCATAGTCTAACGTCCCAGCAGCCAGCCAAATGTCCCCTCGCGGGTCTTGAGCCAGCCAAAAGCCCAACAAGACCTTGATCTCCGAGGAGGTGCATTATACGCGAAGCGCATCCTGGCCGGGGCGCGTCGTCCCGTTTCGATCGGCCGTTGCGAGCGAGCCTGGCCGTTGCCGCCACCGCCCTGCTGGGCGTCGCCACGACGGCAACCTTGGCGTCGGCCGAGGAGGTGCAGCGAATGGCGGCGCTCGTGGTCACCGCCACTGGCTTCGAGCAGGAGATCGACGAGGCCCCCGCCAGCATCACGATCATCACCCGCGAGGAACTCGAGCAACGGCGGGTCACCAGCCTCGCCGATGCGCTGCGGGGCGTGGAAGGCATCAATGTGTCACCACTCGATGCCCGAGACGGCAAGACCGGCAATCAATCCATCAGCCTGCGCGGCTTACCCCGGGAATACACGCTGATCCTGATCGATGGGGTACGGCAGAACCCGATGGGGAACATCACCCCGAATTCGTTCAACGATAGTCAGTCGGTCTTCATCCCGCCGGTCGCGGCGATCGAACGGATCGAGGTGATCCGGGGACCCATGTCCACGCTCTATGGCTCGGACGCCTTAGGCGGCGTCGTGAACATCATCACACGCCGTCCGGGCACCGAATGGGGTGTGTCGGCAACAGTCAGCCGCACCTTCCAGACCGACGGTGACTTCGGCGACGAGACCAAGGTCGAACTCTACACATCCGGGCCGCTCGTCGCGGACAGGGTTTCGATGCAGTTGTACGGCCGCTACTTCGACCGGCAAGCGTCCGACATTCGGATTCCAGGGGTCGAGTATCCACGCGCGATCACGGCTGATACCCCGACGATGGGACAGAATCCGGTGGCCGCCGACAACTACACCTTGGGCGGCGAGGTTCGGTTCAGCCCGGACTTTGCGAACGACCTCTCCGTCGGCTTCAACACGACGCGCCAGAAGTTCGACAACTCCAAAGGCGACATCGGGGCCCTGCACCGCACCGGCAACCCTGCCGCCAGCGCCTGCAATACCGTGCCCGCGCCGAATTTCTGTCGTGGCTACGAGCAGACCCTGCGCTTCAACCGGGATCAGGTGACGCTCGGCCATCAGGGTAGCTTCGATTTCGGCACACTGGTCTCCAAACTGACCTGGGATTCGCTGGAGACCGAGGGTCGGACAATACCGCTGAACAGCGGTCTCAACCCGGCCTTGGAGGGTTCCCCGCGGCGGCTCGACCTCGATACCTGGCTCTTCGATACCAAGTTCCTGACTGGGATCGGCAACCATCTGGTGACGGTCGGCGGCCAGTACATCCATGCGAAGATGACCGACGGCCTCTGGGGCGGCGGTAACAATACGCTGGATCAGTACAGTCTGTTCGTCGAGGACGAGTGGCGGCCAATCGATCAGCTCGCGCTGACCGGCGGTTTGCGCTACGACAACAACGACGCGTACGGTGGCGAATGGGTGCCACGGCTCTACGCGGTCTGGAACGCGACCGATCAGTGGATTCTGAAGGGCGGCGTCGCCAAAGGTTTCCGCACCCCGTTCTTGGAGCAGCTCACCGATGGCATCATCGGGTTCGGGGATCAGGGCACGGTTCCGCTTCAAGGCAATCCAAACTTGCGGCCGGAAACCGCGGTGAACTACGAGGTGAGCGCGGTCTTCCGTCCCATCGCGACGGTGCGCGCGCAGGCCACCGTTTTTCGCAACGAGCTCGACAATCTCGTCGAGCGTGGCACCGGGGCCAACGCGGGCCAGGATCTGAACATCGGCGAGGCGCGCATTCAGGGCGTCGAACTGACCCTGGGCTGGGACATCACCGAAACCCTCTACCTGTCCGGCAACTACAGCTACATCGACAGCGAGGTCACGAAGACTCAACTCGACACCGGCAGCCCGGCGCAGCGCATCGCCAGTAAGAAGGGCGATCCGCTCGTCAGCGTGCCTGACCACATGTTGAACGCGCGCCTGACTTGGCAGGCGACACCGCGCCTCAGTACCTTCCTGAACGCGGAATACCGAAGCAGTGCGTTCCGGCCGCGCAACTTCCACGAGCCACAGAACGGGGGCAATGCCCAGGGTCGCGTCGACGAGAGCTGGAGTGACAGCAACATCGTGCTCGGCGATTTTGACGGCTACACCATCCTCGATCTCGGGGCCACGTATCGGGTCAACCGTAACCTGCGCGTGACCGGGGTCGTGCAAAACCTGCTGAACAAGGATTTCAACGATTACCGAAGCTATACGCGCTGCACCAACGCCGGCTGCACGGGACCCGGTACCGAGGCCTTCAGCAACCGCTTCAACACCATCCATAGCCCGCTCAGCCTGTACGCGGCGGTGAATCTGGATTTCTGATCTCAAGCCGCGGGCGGCCCCTGGTCCCGACGCCAGCCAATTGTCCTGCCATGCCGGCGCATGGACCCCAACGTATGGGTATCTGTGCTTGGGCTCTTCGGATGGTCGAGACCAGGGGCTTTCCCAGAGGCCCTAGCCATGAGTGCGACGAATGCGCTAGAACCTCGGATTCGGTTGGGCGCGTTCCGGAGCCCTTGGGTCGGCGTTACCGTGCGGCGCTCGAGCGTGACGACCCGCCCGCCTGGCCGTATCGGAGGGGGGCGGGTCGAGGCTCCGGGTCAGCGCCGGTCGTCGACGCGCAGGCCGTGCAGGCTGAAGTACCGATCGGGATCGGTCCAGACCTCTTCCGGCCGAAAGCCGGCCCCGCGTGCGAGCTCGCGAAAATCCTCGATGCCGTACTTGTAGGAGTTCTCGGTGTGGATGCTCTCGCCGCGGGCAAAGCCGAAGCCTTGCCCGGCGATCTCCACCTGTTGATCGACCTGGCTGACGAGGTGCATCTCCACGCGGCTGGCGGCACTGTTGAAGAAGGCCCGATGTCTGAACTGGTGCGGGTCGAAATCGCCGTCGAGTTCGCGATTGATGCGCCAGAGCAGGTTCAGATTGAAGGTCGCTGTGACCCCCTGGTCGTCGTTGTAGGCGGCATCCAAGATGCGCGCATCCTTGCGCAGATCGACACCGATCAGCAGACGACCGCCGTCGCCGAGTCGCTCGGCCACCTGCCGCAGTAGTCGCCGGGCATCGGCCGGCTCGAAGTTGCCGATGCTCGATCCGGGAAAGAACGCAGCCAGGTGATCCCAGTGCGGCTCCAGCGGCAGCTCGAAGGGCACCGAGTAGTCGGCGCAGACCGCGCGGATCGCGAGGGCCGGGAACTGCGCCGCGAGCGCGTGCGCCGACTCGCGCAGATGCTGGCGGGAGATATCGACCGGCAGGTAGACGCGCGGTCGCAGCGCGGCCAGCAGGGTCTGGATCTTCAGGCTGCTGCCGCTGCCGAGCTCGATCAGCACCGCATCCGGGCCCAGCCAGGCCGCGATCTCGGCGCCATGCCGCCGCAGGATGCCGATCTCGGTCCGTGTCGGGTAGTACTCGGGCAGCTCCGTGATGGCATCGAACAGTCGCGAGCCTTCCTGATCGTAGAAGAGCTTCGGGGGCAAACGCTTGACCGGCTGGGCCAGGCCCGCGAGCACCTCGCTGCGCACATCGGCCGGTGTCGGGTGATAATCGTAGAAGGCGATCGAAGCGGTCCGTTGATCCGCGTGGCGGCTGGCCTCGGTTCGCTGCTCGGCGCCGGCGTTGCGGTCGCCGAAGGACTGGGCGCGATGGCTTGTGGTCCGAGACGTCACGCGAGATCCTCCGCCAGCCGCAGCCCCTGGAATTGCCAGCGCTCGTGCGGGTAGAAGAAGTTGCGGTAGCTGGGCCGAAGGTGATCTTGGGAGCTCGCACAGGAGCCGCCGCGCAGCACCATCTGGTTGCACATGAACTTGCCGTTGTATTCCCCGAGCGCCCCAGCCGGGGCGCGATAGCCGGGATAGGGCAGGTACGCCGAGCCGGTCCACTCCCAGATATCCCCGAACAGCTGTCGCAGGCCATCCTCGGACCCCGCGGGCCGCGGATGCAGCCACCCGGCGTCGACGAAGTTGCCGGATAGGGTCCGTCCTCGTGCGGCGAGTTCCCATTCCGCCTCGGTCGGGAGACGCTTTCCGGCCCAGGTCGCAAAGGCCTCCGCCTCGTAGTAGCTCAGGTGGCAGACGGGCTCGGCGGGATTCAGCGGTCGCATCCCGGCCAGCGTGAAGATCTGCCAGGTTCCGTCCTGTTGCTCCCAGTAAGGCGGATGCCGCCAGCCACGTTCCTTGACCGTTGCCCAACCATCCGAGAGCCAGTGAACCGAATCCTCGTAGCCGCCATCGGCCATGAACGCCAAATACTCGCCGTTCGTCACGGGCCGGTCCGCGAGTGCGAAGGGTGCGACGAAGACGCGATGGCGCGGGCGTTCGTTGTCGTAGGCGAAGGCCTCGGGCGGGGCTCCGATCTCGATCAGGCCACCGTCGAAGGTCTGCCATGCGATCGGGTCGGGGTCTTTCAGCGGCGCCTGCGGCAGATCGGCCCGATAGGCCGGTCGTAGCGGATTGTAGGCCAGGTGCTGCTTGATATCGGTCACTAGCAACTCTTGGTGCTGTTGCTCGTGGTGGAGCCCGATCAAGAGTCGCTGCGAGAGCGCTGGCCAATCCGCATCCGGACAAGACACGATCAGTCGCGACATGGCCTCATCGACGTGGTGCCGATAATCGTAGACCTCGGCGACGGTGGGGCGGGACAGCCGTCCCCGCTCCGGGCGAGGCCAGAAGCCGGTCCCGGTCTGCTCGTAGTAGCTGTTGAAGAGGTATTCGAAGCGCGGGTGGAAGACCCGGTATCCCGGTTGATACGGACGCAGCAGGAAGGTCTCGAAGAACCAGGAGACATGGGCCAGGTGCCACTTGGGCGGACTGGCCTCCAGGGTCGTCTGAAGCCCGTAATCCTCGATGGCCAGCGGCTCGCAGAGTCGCTCGCTGAAGGTACGGACCTGTTGGAACTTAAGCCGAAGCCTCTCTCGTTGCTCCATGCCCGTCGATGATGCCAGCATACGGCCTCCCGTCTTTGCGTCGATGGCTTCGCGACTGACGCGGGCCACCAGGGGCCAGCATCGATTCGGCGGCCGCCCTCGGATGCTCGAGGGCGGCCGCCTGTCGCATAGTTCGTTCTGGCAATGCACCTACAATAAGGCATGCTCCCCGTGTTTGCGAAGTCCATGGCGTGGGACGCGGTCATGGCGAGCAAGATGGGGCGTGCGTCGTTGGCTTTTGCCGACGACACCGGAACGCTTTGACGGAGTCGGCGCGCTTGCGTCTTGCGCCGAAGAGATCGTCTCGCAGGGCAAGGCCGCGGAGCTGGCCGGGCTGAGCCGGGTCGAGTTCTTCGAGGAGTTGCACCGGCGCCGCGTTCCCGCCTGCCGGGTGACCCCCGACCAGCTGTCGGAGGAGATCCATGGCGACTAGCCGCTGGCTCGCCAATGCCTCGCCAGTGATCTTGCTCGGCAAGATCGATCGGCTCGACCTGTCGGAGGTCTTGCAGATGAGATCGTCGTATTCAGGGTAGATGTTGCCCCGACCCTTGATCGCGGTGCGAAGGGGCGTAACATCGCAGATCAAGGCGGGATACGAGCGGGTGCATGACATGATCGACATCACCGGAACCTATACCGACCAGTACCAGCTCGCGATGGCGCAGGCCTACTTCCTGAGTGGCCGCGGGCGCGAGTCGGCGCGCTTCGATTATTTCTTCCGCAAGCTGCCTTTCGGTGGCGGCTACGCGGTCTTCGCCGGGCTCGAGGATTTGCTGACGGTGCTCGAGCGGCTGCGTTTCGACGAGGCGGACCTCGGCTTCCTGCGCGAGCAGGGCATGGATCCGGCCTTCGTCGAGTCCTTGCGCGGCTTTGCCTTTCGCGGACGCGTGCTGGCGGTCCGCGAGGGCGATCTGGTCTTTCCGACCTGTCCGGTCGTGACGGTCGAGGCGAGCCTGATCGAGGCGCAGATCGTCGAGACGCTGCTGCTGAACATCCTGAACTTTCAGACGCTGGTCGCAACCAAGGCGAGTCGCATGCGGCTCGCGGCCGGGAACGAGGCGACGCTTGTGGATTTCGGGCTGCGCCGTGCCCCGGGCCTCGGTGGCTATGCCGCGAGTCGCGCGGCGATCGTTGGCGGCTTCGATGCGACCAGCAATGTGCGCGCGGGACGGGACTATGGGATCCCGGTCTCCGGCACCATGGCGCATTCCTTCATCCAGGCGCATGATCAGGAACTCGCGGCCTTCCGGGCCTTCGCTGCCGCGCACCCGACCAACTGTGTCTTGCTGGTGGATACCTACGATACGCTGCACAGCGGCGTGCCCAACGCGATCCGCGTGGGGCAGGAGATGCGCCAACGCGGTCAGCGGCTGCGCGGGATTCGCCTCGACAGCGGCGACCTGGCCTACCTCTCCAAGCAGGCGCGCAACATGCTGGACGCCGCGGGTCTCACCGAGACCAAGATCGCCGCGTCCAACCAGCTCGACGAGTACGTGATCCGGAGCCTGCGCGAGCAGGGTGCCCCGATCGATCTTTTCGGTGTCGGCACCAGCCTGGCAACCGGTCAGCCCGACGGGGCGCTCGATGGTGTCTACAAGCTGGCCGAGGTCGAGGGTCGGCCCTGCCTCAAGCTCTCGGAGTCGACCGACAAGATCACGGTGCCGTGCGCGAAACAGGTGTTCCGTGTGCTCGATGAGACGGGCGGCTTTTGGGGCGCCGACGCGATCGCGATGGCCGATGAAACCGATGTCGAGCGCATGCATCATCCGTCGGATCCGCATCAATCGCTCGTGCTCGTAGGGCGTCCGCAGGAACCCTTGTTACACCCGGTCATGGCGCAGGGCCGGCGTCGGCATGAGCCGGCGAGTCTGACCGAGATCAAGCGCTACAGTCAGGAGCGGCTGGCTCGGTTGCCGGCGGAGTACAAGCGATTCGAGTACCCTCATCTGTACAAGGTCGGGCTCAGCACGCGGCTCGACCAAGAGCGCAACCGGCTCATCGCCGCACACCGAAGCGAGCCGTCATCATGAACGCCTTGATCATCGTCGACGTCCAGAAGGACTTCATGCCCGGCGGGCCGCTGGCGGTTCCCGACGGGGACGCCGTGGTCCCGGTCATCAATGGCCTTCTCGACCGGTTCGACCTGGTCGTGGCCACGCAGGACTGGCACCCGCCCGAGCACCGGAGCTTCGCCTCCAATCACGCCGGCAAGCGGCCATTCGATGTCATCGAGCTACACGGGCTCGAGCAAGTGCTTTGGCCCGATCACTGTGTACAGCTGAGCGCCGGCGTCGACCTCCACCCGGATCTCGATCAGCACCGGATCGAGGCGATCATCCGCAAGGGAACGGATCCGGACGTCGACAGCTACAGCGGCTTCTACGACAACGGCCACAGGAAGCGTACGGGCCTGGCCGGTTATCTGCGCGATCGCGGTGTCCATCGGCTGAGCCTGTGTGGGTTGGCCGGCGACATCTGTGTCTATTACACGCTGATGGATGCCCTCGAGGAAGGGTTCGACGCGACGCTGATCGAAAACGCGACGCGGCCGCTGCACGCGACGGCGTTCGAGACGGCAAAGGCCGCGATCCTCGCGCGTGGCGGGCACGTCGAGACGCTGCTCTGAGCCCGCACGAGCTCGGGGCCGGTCCCCTTCAGCGGGTCTCGTCGCCGGTCGTCGCGACCAGTCGCCAACCGATCTGATCGCCGGCGCGCAGCGGGATTACCCGGTCGTCGCCGAACGCGAAGGCCTCCGGTACCGTCCAGGTCTCGCGCCGTAACAGGATCTGGTCCCGGTTGCGGGGCAGCCCGTAGAAGTCGGCGCCGAAATGGCTCGCGAAGCCTTCGAGCCGATCGAGCGCGCCGGCTTCGTCGAACACCTCGGCGTAGAGCTCGATCGCGGCGTGGGCCGTGAACAGGCCGGCGCAACCGCAGCGGCTCTCCTTGGCCGTGACCGCGTGAGGCGCGCTGTCGGTGCCGAGGAAGAAGCGCGGATCGCCGCTGGTTGCGGCGGCCACCAGCGCCTCGCGGTGACGCTCGCGCTTGAGGACGGGCAGGCAGTAGTAGTGCGGACGGATCCCACCGGCGAGCATCGCGTTGCGGTTGTAGAGGAGGTGATGGACCGTGATCGTGGCCGCGAGCCGCGGTGGGCCGGTGCGGACGAAATCGGCCGCCTCTGCGGTCGTGATGTGCTCGAAGACGACCCGTAGCCCCGGGAACCGCGCGACGATCCGGGCCAGATGGTCGTCGATGAAACGCGGTTCGCGATCGAAGACATCGACGGCCGGGTCGGTCACCTCGCCATGGACGAGCAGCGGCAGGTCCTCGCGCTCCATCGCCTCGAGCACCGGGAAGAGCGCCTCGAGCCGGGTGACCCCTTCGTCCGAATTGGTCGTGGCCCCGGCCGGATAGAGCTTGGCGGCTTGGACGATCCCGCTCGCCTTTGCGGTCCGGATCTCGCTCACCGATGTGCGATCGGTCAGGTACAGCGTCATCAGGGGCTCGAACGCGAGTCCCGGCGGCACGGCCGCGACGATGCGCTCGCGATAGGCCCGGGCCAGCGCCGTGGTCGTGACCGGTGGCTTCAGGTTCGGCATCACGATCGCGCGCGCGAAGCGCGCCGCCGTGTGACCGACGACCGCAGCCATCTGCGCACCGTCACGCAGGTGCAGGTGCCAGTCATCGGGGCGGGTCAAGCGGATCTCATCAGGCGTCTTGGTCATCGAGGCGGGTCTCTAATCATGCGACTCACGCGCGTGAGTCGTTGCCGGCGTCACAGAGCCGGGGGCATCAGGCGGTCCTTTTTCGTCGGGTTCGCGCGAAAGAAGGCCGCCGTATTGCCGATCCGGGCGATCAGCGTCGCGCCGGCGCGTTCCGCGATCGCGCCGACCAGCGCATCGCGCTCGGTGCGGTCACCGGCGTTGACCTTGATCTTGATCAGTTCGTGATGATCGAGCGCGGCCTCGATCTCGTTGAACACCCCGTCGGTCAAACCGGCGTGGCCGAGGATCACGACCGGTCGCAGATGGTGGACTCGTGGCTTCAGCCAGCGTTTTTGGCGTTCGGTCAGGGACATCGCGTGTGCTTCCAAATCTGTGGGTAGTTGGTTGGCGTTGCCGTAATCACGCCGGTGCCGTGTCAGCGGGTCGATGCCACGGCCCCGACGAGTCGGCCCAAGCGCCGGTGCAGACTCTCATGAATCGATAGCATAGCCGGAACGACGAGCAGGATGAGCAGCGTCGCAAACCCGAGCCCGAATGCGATCGAGGTCGCCATCGGGATCAGGAACTGGGCCTGCACGGATTTCTCGAATAACAGGGGTGTCAGCCCGGCGATCGTCGTCAGCGATGTCAGCAGCACTGCGCGCAGCCGTTGGCAGGCAGCCTCGATCAGGGCCTCGCGCGGGTCAAGCCCCTGTTCGAGCTGTTGCTGGTAGAACTTGACGAGGATGATCGAGTCGTTGATGACGATGCCCGACAAGCCGAACATCCCGAACAACGACAGGATGGTCACGTCGATGCCGATCATCCAGTGGCCGAGCAGGGCACCGGTCAACCCGAACGGGATCGCGGTCATGACGACCAGGGGCCAGGAGTAGGACGCGAAGACCCAGGCCAGGATCACGTAGATCAGGATCAGGCCCAGCACGACGCCTTTGCGGAGATCCTCGAGCGTCTCGCGTTGATCGGCGGACCGGCCCTCGAACGAATAGTGCAGCCCGTAGCGCGTCTGAAGCGCCGGGAGCACGGATTCCTCGAGGTCCTCGGTGATGGCCACGGCGTTGTTCAGCGCGGCGTCGACATCGGCCGAGACCTCGACCGCGAGCTGCCCTTCGGCGTGGCGCAGCACCTCGAAGCCGCGTCGCGTGCTCCAGTCGGCGACGGTCGTCAGCGGGACGGACGAGCCGTCCGGCAACCGGATGTTCATCCGTTCGAGGCTGCCGAGCCGGTCCCGTTCGGCTCGCGGCAGCTTGACGCGGACCTCGACCTCGTCGGCACCGTCCTGAAAGATCTGCACCAGCTGGCCTTCGAAGGCCGTGCGCAGTTGGGTTCCGAGGTCGAGAATCGTCAGGCCCAGGGCTTGGCCCGCCGGCGTCAGCGAATAGATGATCTGTTCGCGACCGAAGGCCATGTCGTCCTCGATGGCCGAGACGCCGGGCAGGCCCCTCAAGACCTCGGCCAGGTCGAGCGCTGCGTCCTTCAGGGTCTCGGAATCGGCCCCATAGAGCCGCACCGTCAGGTCGCGTCCCGGAGGGCCGCCGCGCCGGGCGGTGACCGTGAAGCTCTCGATTCCGGGTGGGAGCTCGATCCGCTCGCGCCAGGCGCGGATGAAGGCTTCGTTTCGGATCTCGCGCGCATCCGAAGGCACTAGCTCGACTTGCAGCGCGCCGAGTTGATCGCCGGTGCCGCCGGCGATGCGGCCACCATGGTAGGCGACGGCGAGGTTGACCAGTTGCCCCTGATCCAGCGCCCGCTCTGTTTCCCACAGGGTCTCGTCGAGGTGGCGCAACAGGGCGTCGACCTGGGCGCGTGGCGTTCCGGCGACGAAGGTCGCGTTCGCGGTGATGATCTGGCCTTCCGGCGTCGGGAAGAAGACGAAGGCGAGGCGGCCGCCGGCAAAGAGCCCGAGCGCGATCAGCAGCGCGGCGATCGCCGCCGCGATGGTCGCGAATCGGTGATGGACGGCGACCGTGACCAGGGGTCGGAACACCTGGTCACGAAAGCGCTCGAAGCCGCGATCGAGCCGCGCGCGCAGCGACCGCGGTTGGATCTTGTGGCTGTGCACGAAGGCCGTGCGCAGGTGCCCCGGCAGCACCAGCAGGCTTTCGATCAGCGAGGCGAGGATCACGGCCACGATCACCAGGGGGATGACCCCGAGGATGTTGCCGATGGTGCCGCCGACCAGCATCAGCGGCAGGAAGGCGGCGATCGTCGTCAGCGACGAGGCGACGACTGGCGCGAGCATGCGCCGCACGCCGCCCTCGGCCGCCAGCAAAGGCGCCTCGCCCATCTGGTGATGGGCCATCGCATCCTCGCCGACGACGATCGCATCGTCGACGATGATGCCGAGCGCCATGATCAGCGCAAACAGGCTCAGCATGTTGATGCTGCCGCCAAACAGGTACAGGATGAACAGGGTCGCCAGGAACGAGACCGGGATGCCCCAGGCCACCCAAAAGGCGACGCGGCCGCTCAAGAATAGGAACAGGATGGCGACCACCAGCACCAGTCCACCGAGCCCGTTGGTCACGAGCAGCATGATGCGATCGCGGATGAGCTCCCACGAGGCGTCGTAAACGAGCAGCTCGACCCCCGGAGGCAGCTGCGGGCGGGTCTCGGCCAGCCAGTCCTCGAGGATCCGGGCCGCGGTCAGCGAGTTTCCGGATTCGGCTCGTTGCAACACCATCTCGACCGCCGGCCGTCCGTCGACCGACAGCCGGAGCGTGCCGTCGCGCGGGACCCGTTCGATCGTCGCGATGTCGCCGAGCTGGACCGTCAGCGTTTCGCTGGCCTTGACCGGCAGTTGGCCGAATTCGACCTCGTCCCGGCGGCGATCGAGGCTGCGCAGCTCGCGCGCCGCCTCGCCGCGACCGATGGCGCCCGCCGGCAGATCGCGGCTCGACGCCGCCACCCGTTCGCCGATCTCCGGAAGCCCCACCCCCAGCTCGGTGAGGCGGGCGTGATCGACCTGGATGCTGATCTCTTCCGGCGGTAGCCCGCGCAGATCGATCGTGTCGATGCCGCGCTCGAGCAGCTCGGCCTCGAAGCGACGCGCGAGGTGGCGCATCTCGTCGGGCCGGTCGACGCCGGTCAGGACCAAACGCGCGACCGATTCGTACCGGGTCACGAGCGCGATTTCCGGCTTTTCGGCGTCCTGCGGCAGGTTGCGAAAATCATCGACCAGGCGCCGCACCTGATCGAGCGCCAGCAGCGGATCGATGTTCTCGCGAAACTCCAGCGTGATTGCGGAGATCCCCTGCGTCGAGGTCGAGGTCATCCGGCGCAGGTTGTCGGCCGCGCGCAAGCGCTGCTCCAACGGCGTCGTGATGCCTTCTTCGATGTCCTCGGCGCTGGCCCCGCTCCAGATCACCCGCACCGTGACGACGTCCAGGTCGAAGCTCGGGAAGAACTGGACGTTGAGGCGATCGAGCGCGAAGACGCCGCTCAGGATCATCAGCACCATCAACAGGTTCGCGGCGACCTTGTGATGAGCGAAGAGCCCGATCAGGTCGCGGCGATGACCCGTATCCCGTGCGTTGGTATTCATCGCCGGGCTTCGACGCGCAGGCCGTCGATGGCGTTCGGCATGTGGGTCACGATCAGCTCGTCGCCGGCCGTCAGAGCCGGCGCCTGGACCAGGAGCCGCTCATCGCCGTGCTCGTCGTACCAGCTCCCGAGGCGCCGTACTCGGACGCCCTCCATGCGACCGTCGACGAGCCGGTAGATGCGCTCGCCGCCGTAGACGGCACCGAAGGGCACCGCGATGGCATCATCGACGGCGCGCCGCTCGAGGTGCACGACCAACATCTGGCCGGCCCGCAACAGCCCCGTCTCACCCTCGAGCCGAAACAGTGCATCGACCCCGCTGGTCGTCGCATCCCCGGCGAACCGAACCAGCCGCAGCGGGAGCACCTGCTCTCCGACGTGCGCGCTGGCCGGCAGGTAACCCATCTGGTCCAACGATGCCGCCAGTTCCTCCTGGAAAGGGGTGGGGATGCGCGCCCGGACCTCGAGGCTGGCCAGCGGGTACAGGCTGAGCAGCACATCATCGCGGCGCACCTGGTCACCGGTGGTGACGTTCACCTCTGCGATGATGGCCCTGAAAGGCGCGGCGAATTGCGCCCGTTCGATCTCGAGCGCGATCTCGTCGAGACGGGCTTGCGCGCTCCGTAACCGAGCCAGCAGGGCGCGCTGGCGGGCGGGGAAGTCCGCCAAGCTGGTATCGCGCTGCGCGACCGCGAGCGTCTGTCGAGCGAGCTCCTGGCGCGCCGTGTCGAGGTCGGTCTGCGACCCGACCTGTTGTGTCGCCAGTCGCTGCGCGCGCGCGACGCCGTCCTCGGCGATGGCCAGCAGCGCGCGTTCCTGCTCCATGGCCGCGAGATCCCCGAGGTGGCGTTGCGTGTCGCTGTCGATCTGAGCCTGCAATTCATCGACCTGCGCCTGGGCCTGCGCCAGCCGATGGCTGAAATCTCGCGGGTCGAGCTCGAGCAGCCGCTGTCCCGGCGCGACCCGGTCGCCCTCGCGGACCGCGACCTGCAGCACGCGGGCCGCCGCGGGGGCAGCGACCTGCAAGCGATCGGGCGTCTCGACACGACCATAGAGCTCCAGAGTCGGCGATAGGCGGCGTGGTTCGATCCGTTCGGTCTCGACGCGCCAGACCCGCTCGCGGATCTCCGGCGTTGGACGTTCCGGACGCGTCTGCTGGAGGTACTGGAACACGCCCACACCGAGGGCCAGGATCAGGACGGGGATGAAAAACTTGAGTAGGCGATTCACAACGGCTCGCAAGGCGATACACAGCCTTTGTAGTGTCAGGGTCGCTCACGGCGAAGGCAAGCCTCATCGACAGACCGGATGCCGATTGCTAGGCGATGCCGGGGTCCGCCGCCGACTTGGGTTAGAATTCGTCGATCAGTGACCCGACTCACGGCCAACCACCCCGATTTCGTACCGCCGGCCCGTGCCCGGCGGCCAGCCGAGGCAGACGATGACACAGACTAGCCACAACGTGGATCACGCCGAGATCCGGAAGTTCGAGGAACTCGCTTCGCGCTGGTGGGATCCTCACAGCGAGTTCAAGGCCCTCCACGACATCAACCCGCTGCGTCTGGACTACATCGATCAGGCGGCGCGGCTTCAAGGGCGCGACGTCCTCGATGTCGGTTGCGGCGGCGGCATCCTGGCCGAAGCCATGGCGCTGCGCGGTGCGCGCGTCATGGGCATCGACATGGGCGAGATGCCCCTGCGCATCGCCGAGTTGCACACGCTCGAATCTGGCGTCGAGGTGACCTACCGCCTGGTGCCGGTCGAGACCCTGGCCGCCGAGCGTCCGGCGAGCTTCGACGTGGTCACCTGCATGGAGATGCTCGAGCACGTGCCGGATCCGGCCGCGGTCGTCGCCGCCTGTGCCACCCTGGTCCGGCCGGGCGGCTACGTCTTCTTCTCGACGCTGAACCGCAACCCGAAATCCTACCTGATGGCGATCGTCGGTGCCGAGTACATCCTCGGGATGTTGCCGAAGGGCACCCATGACTACGCGCGCTTCATTCGCCCCGCGGAATTGGCCGCTTGGGTCCGCGACGCCGGCATGCAGGTCACCGATTTGACGGGCATGACCTACAACCCACTGAACCAGGAATACAGGCTGGAGAAGCGGCGACTCGACGTGAACTACCTGGCGACCTGCCGGCTCGACGCCGACACCTGAGGAGGCGAGATCCGATGCAGACGGAAGCCGAAGCAACCAGCCGGATCGCCGCGTATCAGCCGGCCGCGGACCTGTTGAAGGGTCGCGTGATCCTGATCACTGGCGTGGCCGATACCATTGGCCGCGCCGTGGCCGTCGCTTGCGCGCGGCATGGGGCGACTTTGGTCCTGTCCGATCGCGACGAGCCAGCGCTGGCACCGGTCTACGATCAGATCGAGGCCGCCGGCGATCCGCAACCCGCGATCCTGCCGTTGGACCTCGACAAGGCCACCGAGACGACCTATTTCGGGTGCGCCGAGACCTTGGCGCAGGAATTCGGGCGACTCGATGGCCTGGTGCATTGCGCGGCCTACACCCCCTATTTGAGCCGGATCGATGACTTCGGCGCCGGTGACTGGGAGCAGGTCCTGCGCGTGAATCTGACCGCTCCCTTCCTGCTCACGCGCGCCTGCCTGCCGTTGCTGAGGGCGGCGGAGGAGGCCTCGATCGTCTTCAGCGCCGATCGCGTCGGCCGACAGGGACGGGCCTATTGGGGGGCGTACGGCGCGGCCAAGTTCGGCATCGAAGGGCTGATGCAGACGCTTGCCGACGAGACCCGCTCGGCCGGCCGCATCCGGGTCAACAGCCTCGATCCCGGCGCCGTCCGCAGCGGGCTGCGGGTTCGCCTGTATCCCGGTGAGGATCCGAACGCGCTGCCGGCGGCCGAGAGCATCGTCAATCGCTATCTCTTCCTGCTCGGCATCGACAGCCGGGGGCTCACCGGGTGCGCCCTGTAAGGGCGCTTGGTAACGTTACAAGCTGCCCGCGCGGGGCAAGGATACCCCGTTCCGTCGCGATCGGCGACCAAAAGATAGGCAGCCGGATACCGCGCTGTCGACTTCCGTGCCGATCAGGGCCTCCTCTGTCCTCAGCGTGAACACAAAGCCACGGATGCGCACCGATGGACACGGAATAAGACCAAGTAACGGACAAGTCGGCACATGGCTGATTCGATCCGTGAGTTTCCGTGGCTCCTTTCATCCTTTGGGGTGCCTCGGCAGCGGGCATGACAGTCAAGCGGTGAGCCGGGACGCCTTCGTCAGTTTCGCCAGTCGCACACCGCGCAGGCCGCCGATCTCGATGCTCAAGCGCTCGATTTGATCGGCCTGGCCACGCAGTATGATGACTTCCAGGCAGTTGTGGTGGTCCATGTGGACGTGGGTGGTTGCAACCACGTGCACGTAGTCACGATGCTGGATATCGAGGACCTGCTGCGCCAGATCCCGCTGATGGTGATCGAAGACGATCGTCAATACCCCGCTGACCTCCTCGGTGCCAGCCGTCCAAGCATCCTCGACCATCCGCTCCCGGATCAGGTCGCGGACCAGTTCCGAGCGCGACGCGTAACCTCGTCCGACAACGCGCTGATCGATCTCCTCGAGCAGCGAGCGCGGCAGAGACACGCTGAAGCGGATGGTTTCCTCGGTTTTGGACATGGTCGCTCCTCGCACGATGACGCGCCCAAGCATACCCGATTCGCGGGAATGATGGGGTTGGCTCTGATGCGAAAATGGCCTGGCACGCACTGTCCGGGCCGCGCCGGAGTGGTCGCCGGGCGAAGTTGCGCGTGCGAGCTGGTGCGTCCGGGGTAGTTCGGATTTTCTCAACCGGTGTGGGGCATTCCGCGTGCTTGCGATGGCCGGCTCAGTCCAAGGCCTTCGCCGAGCGCTGGCGAAAGACGCGCATCTCCTTCGCGGCCTGGATGTCTCCTTTCGCCTCGGCCGCCGCGATCCCGCGGTCGAAGACCGCGACGGCCTGTTCATGTTCTCCGGTCGCGGCGAGCGCCTTGCCGTAGAGCTTCCAGGCCGCGGAATATCCGGGATCCTGTCTGACGGCTTCGGCGAGATGTGGAAGGGCTTGCGCCGCGGCACCTTGATTGAAGTAGGCGTTGCCAAGGCCGTACCGCATCAGCGGCGTGTCCTGGCCTTGTTCGAGGAGTCTTTCCAGGTTGTCGATCAATTTCATCGGTGTATGTGCCCATAGACTGAGTCGAAGGATGCGGGTGTGAAGCCTGTCTCACCCCAAGACCCGGACTTCTACCTGGTCAGTCCGCCCACCCACCGGACGCGCCGGCTTCTACCGATTGATCGAGAAGGCCAGGCGGACATTACTGGCAACGAAGCCATTATCCTTTTGTTCGCTCTCGCTCAGATAAAACTCCAGGATGGTTTCGCGATTCAACACCAGATCCTCGGTGACGTCTTCGGCCAGTTCATTGGCATGGCAAAAGACGCTGATGTACGGAGATCCTTCATCCCGTGGATCGGTGATCCAGAGATTGGGCGAGATGTGGTCCAGGACACGCAGAAACCCATAGCCCTTGTCCGGGAACCATTTGGTGCAGACCCCGCGGACGCAGGAACCGACCTTGCCCCATTCATTGCGCGGTTCATAGGGGATCGGCAGCAGATCCGGTATCAGATAGCCCGAGTAGAAGGTGTCGACTGATTGTTGCAGCTGCCGCGATACGTTCTTGAAGCCGATCAGTTCGACGCGGCACCCGCGGTTCTGTAGCGCGTTGACGACCTGCAGGAAATCACCGTCCCCGGTGACCAGCAGAACCTTGTCGAGCATGCTGGCTTGCAGCATCGCATCGACGGCCATGTCTAGATCGGCGTTGGCCTTGGTCGTGACATTCCCATTGTCATCGGTGTAGCGCCGAACGGTCTTGACGGTAATCTTCCATCCGAAGTCGCGGACCATTTGCTGGTAGGCGCGCGCCTTTTTTGCGTACTCGTAGTCCTCGCGCGCCCGTTCCGAATCGAAAGCCATGTAAGTGTTCAATCGCAGCAGTTCGCCACCGGAGCGTGCCGCGTAGCGCCGCAGCACGTCGTAACGCATCTGATAACCACCGTTGTAACGAACGTTCTCGGCGTCGACGAAAACGCCCACTCGCAGTCCGGAATTCAAGTTTTGAAACCTCTGAAGATAAAGAATCGTGTTTACCTGAGAGCTATCGATCAGTGTGTCAAGAGGGGTCGAGAGGCCGGATGCCCCGGTGCTTGATGTAAGTAAATCGACCGACTGATCACCAGTACGCCGGGTCGAATGTCGAGCGGGGCAAACCGAGAAGGCCGATCGCGGAAGGGGCGACGAACCTGGTCGCCCGATCCGCTCTCGGGACGGGCCGCGCGCGGAGGCGGCTGAATCGGCCTCGGCGAGCGGTGAGGAGGTGAGGATCGGTTACTTGTTCGCGCGGTTGTTGATCAGATCCTCGACGACGCTCGGGTCGGCCAGCGTCGAAATATCCCCGAGCGAGTCGACTTCGTTCGAGGCGATCTTGCGCAGGATGCGCCGCATGATCTTGCCCGAGCGGGTCTTCGGCAACCCCGGCGACCATTGGATGATATCGACCGTCGCGATCGGGCCGATCTCGCCGCGGACCAGCGCCACCAATTCTTTCTTCAGCGCGTCGGTGGGTTCGACGCCGGTCATCGGGGTCACATAGGCGTAGATGCCCTGACCCTTGATGTCATGCGGGTAGCCGACGACGGCAGCCTCGGCGACATGCGGGTGGAGCACCAGCGCCGATTCGATCTCGGCGGTGCCGAGCCGATGCCCGGATACGTTCAGCACGTCATCGATGCGGCCGGTGATCCAATAGTAGCCGTCTTCGTCGCGCCGGGCGCCATCACCGGTGAAGTAGTAGCCCGGGTACTGCTTGAAGTAGGTCTCGATGAAGCGCTGATGGTCACCATAGACGGTGCGCATCTGTCCGGGCCAGGAGCGGCTCAGTACCAAGGCCCCTTCGCCGGGACCTTCGATCAGCGTACCCTCGGCGGGATCGACGAGCGCCGGCACGACTCCGAAGAAGGGCCGTGTGGCCGAGCCCGGTTTCAAGGGCGTGGCGCCGGGCAGCGGCGTGATCAGATGGCCGCCCGTCTCGGTCTGCCACCAGGTGTCGACGATCGGGCAGCGCTCGTCGCCGACGACGCGGTGATACCATTCCCAGGCCTCGGGATTGATCGGCTCGCCGACCGAGCCCAAGATCCGCAGCGACGCGCGCGAGGTGGCCTTGACCGGTTCCTCGCCGGACCGCATCAGAGCCCGGATTGCGGTCGGGGCCGTGTAGAAGATCGCGACCTTGTGCTTGTCGACCACCTGCCAGAAGCGCGAGACGTCCGGGTAGTTGGGAATCCCTTCGAACATCAGCGAGATGGCGCCGTTGGTCAGCGGACCGTAGACGATGTAGGTGTGACCGGTGACCCAGCCGACATCGGCCGTGCACCAGTAGACCTCGCCGTCCTGGTAATCGAAGGTGTACTTGTGCGTCATCGCCGCATGGACCAGATAGCCGCCGGTCGTGTGCAGCACGCCCTTCGGCTTGCCGGTGGAGCCGGAGGTGTAGAGGATGAACAGCGGATCCTCGGCGTCCATCTCCTCGGCCGGGCATTCGGTGGCGGCATTGGCCATTGCCTCGTGGTACCAGACGTCACGCGCGGCATCCCACGCGATCTGACCGCCGGTGCGCCGCACGACCAGCACCGTGTTGACGTTCGGGCACTCGGCGAGCGCGGTGTCCGCATTCTTCTTCAACGGCACGTGCCGGCCGCCGCGGACGCTTTCGTCGGACGTGATCAGGGTGCGGCAGTCCGAGTCCAGGATCCGGTCGCGCAGGCTGTCGGGGGAGAAGCCACCGAAGACGATCGAGTGCACCGCGCCGATCCGCGCACAGGCGAGCATCGCGACGGCCGCCTCGGGGATCATCGGCAAGTAGATGCAGACGCGGTCGCCTTTCGCGACGCCGCGCGATTTGAGCACGTTCGCGAGCTTGCAGACCTCGCCGTGGAGTTCGCGGTAGGTCAGGCTCCGGTCCTCGGTCGGATCGTCGCCTTCCCAGATGATGGCCACCTGGTCGCCGCGCGTCTCGAGGTGCCGGTCGAGGCAGTTGTAGGCGATGTTGAGCTTGGCCCCTTCGAACCAGCGAATGTGCAGGTCATCGGCCTGGAAGCTGAAATCCATCACCTTGTCCCACTTCTTGAACCAGGTGACGAATTGTTCCGCTTGCTCGGCCCAGAAGCCCTCCGGGTCGTCGACCGAGCGCTGGTACATCGCCTCGTACCGTTCCTGGTTGATGTGGGCCTTCGCGGCGATCGACTCTCGGATCGCATAGATTTTTTGTTCTGACATGGCAGGCCTCTCCTCTTCGTTGTGGTCTAGTCGGGCCGGATCCGACCAGGAACTGGCTGGATCCGGCGAAAAATTCGGGAGTCGATACTAAACCTTGCGAGTGCGCTTCGCCACCCGCGGACGTGACCGGCTCCGTTGGGTTCGGGTTGCACTCGCCGCACGGGCCGGCAAGGCGTCAACGGGGATCATGCTCGTCGAGCCGCTCCGGGATCTCCTTCGGCGGTTCGTCGGGGGTCCGGCGAACGATCTCGACGCGAAAGTTCGCAACCAGCGCGGCCATCGCGCCGAGGGCGGCCAACACGGGGGCCATCACCGTCATCAGCCCACCGACGGCGATGCCGGCGTTCAACGGGATCTCGATCAGCTCCTCGCCGTTCGGCTTGCGTACGATGAGCCGCCGAACATTGCCTTCGGCGATCAACTGCTTGACCTTATCGACCAGTTCGTGACCCGAGACCGTGATTTCTTCGACGATGCGGTTGCGTGGATTCTCATTCGACATGGCAAAACTCCTTGGCATTGGGTTCGTCAGTCGGGTTCAAGGGGTCCCGCCGCTCCCGCGATGGTTTGCAAGGAACGCCGCGAGGGATTGCTCGTAGGCCGGCTGGGATCGCAAGAACCCGCTGTTGTGGTCCCCGCGCAGCGCCACGAACTCCTTCGGTTCGCGCGCTGCCGCGTAAAGCTTTCGACCGAGCTCGTAAGGGATGATTTCATCGTCCGGGCTATGCAGCACTAGGACCGGCGCATCCACATGAGCGATTCGGCCGACGGCATCGAAGTCGAAGCGCAAGAACACCAGGCTGGACAAGACCGGAAAGCTGTGGCGGGCCATGTCGGCCGCCGACGTGAAACCCGATTCGACGATCAGGGCCCGGCTGTCGACCTGCGAGGCCAAGTGCGTCGCGACGATGGCGCCCAACGAGCGGCCGAAGATGACGATATCGTCCGCCGGTATGCCGCGTTCCTCGGTCAAGTAGATCCAAGCTCCAAGCGCATCGGCGTAGAGGCCGCGTTCGCTCGGTGCGCCGCGGCTCTGACCGTACCCGCGATAGTCGAGGATGAAGACGTTCAGGCCGAGTCGCCGGAAGATCGCGATCGAATCGCGCCGATGAGAGATGTTTCCGGCGTTGCCATGAAGGAAGAGCAGGGTGCCTCGGGGCACGGGCGCGGGGATGTACCAGCCGTGCAGTTCGACACCGTCGGTCGCGGTGAACCAAACGTCCTCGTAGCTCATCCGCCAGTCCCCAGGCGTGGCATGAATCCGGCTGTGCGGCATGAAGACCATCGAGGGCTGAGCCAGGAACATCAAGCCGTTGAGCAGGACCAGTCCGAGGACCAGGTATCCGACGACGGACATGAGCTTCGAGGTGATCGTCAAGGCGTGCCCGGACATGATGGTCGTTGTCGCACGACGGTTCGAGCCGGCGCCGTTGCCCAGCGTCCGCGGTCAGTCGGGGTTTGCTCACACCCTCTCAGTTTGGCCACAACGGACCCTCCTCCATCGCGGCGATCTGCTCGCGCAGTTGCAGGATCAGGTCCTGCCAATAGTGTTGGGTGTTGAACCAGGGGAAGGCGATCGGGAAGGCCGGGTCTTCCCAGCGGCGGGCGAGCCAGGCGCAATGATGGATCAGGCGCAGCGTGCGCAGGGCCTCGATCAGATGGAGCTCCCGGTAGTCGAAAGGGTGAAAGGCTTCATACCCAGCGAGCACATGCGCGAGCTGTCCGCTCATCGTGAAACGGTCCCCCGACAGCAGCATCCACAGGTCCTGGATCGCCGGTCCCATGCGTGTGTCGTCGAGGTCGACGAACAGCGGGCCGTCCTGGTTCCAGAGCAGGTTGCCGAGGTGGCAGTCGCCGTGCAGGCGCAGCGTGCGGATCTCGCCCGCGAGCCCGAACCGAGTGCGTACCCCGTCCAGTGCTTGATCGAGCACGCTGCGAAACACGGTGTCCAGATCGGCCGGGATCCAGCCTTCGGCGAACAGCAGCGTGCGCGGTGCCTCGCCGAAGGTCGCGATGTCGAGCGTCGGGCGATGGCGGTACGGCACCCGCGCGCCGACCGCGTGGATGCGCCCGATCGAGCGTCCGAGCCATTCGAGGACTTGGGTGTCCTCGAGCTCCGGCGTCCGACCACCGCGCATGGGTGTCAGGGTGAAGCGAAAGCCCTCGAAGTGGTGCAGGGTGCGTCCACCGATGACCAAAGGCGGGATCGTTGGGATCTCCCGCTCGACCAATTCGGCCGTGAAACCATGCTCCTCTTCGATCTGCTCGTCCGACCAGCGCCCGGGGCGATAGAACTTGGCCACGACCGGGGATCCGTCCTCGAGGCCGATCCGATAGACGCGATTCTCGTAGCTGTTGAGCGCGAGCAGACGCCCGTCCGGGACGAGCCCGAGGTCTTCGATAGCATCGAGCACCCGGTCCGGGGTCAGGTTCGTATAGGGGGTCGGGTTCAACGCGGTCATGGCGTCATTCTAACCCCGAACGTCCCGTTGCGCGGGGAAGGGCGTTGGCGCCGCGTCCGCGACCAGATGCGGACAGGCGCCGGCCAGCGGGAAAGGGCGGGGCGGGCCGGTGCGCGAGACGGCCGCCATGTCGCGGTCGTTCCGTTGGGTGGCCGTCAGCGGCGGCGAAAGACCAGGTCGCGTACCGGGTGACCGAGCCCGAGGCCACGCCGTTCAAAACGGGTCATTGGGCGCTCGTCGGGTCGTGGCGCGTAGCGGCCGGGGCCCGCGGCGTTCTCGAAGGCGGCGGACGCCGACAGGATTGCGAGCATCTGCTCGGCGTAGGCCTCCCAATCGGTGGCGGCGTGAAACAGGCCGCCGGGTTGCAGTACGCGGGCGACCTGAGCGACGAAGGCCTCATTCAGGATCCGGCGTTTGTGATGGCGCTTCTTGGGCCAGGGGTCGGGGAAGTAGAGCATCACGCCGACCAGGCTGGCGGGCGCTAGACCCTGCGTCAGCACCTCGACCGCGTCGTGGCGCAGGATCCGCAGGTTTTGCAGGCCGCGCTGTTCGCCCTCGAGCAGCAGGTGGCCGATACCCGGTCGGTGGACCTCGATGCCGAGGTAATTGCGTTCCGGGTGGCGTTCGGCGAGCTCGGCCAGCCCGGCACCGTTACCGAATCCGATCTCGACGACGACCGGCTGATCGTTGCCGAACAAGGCGCCGAGGTCGAGTGGCCCATCGCCGCCCCAGTCGACGCCGAATCGCGGCCACAGGTCGACGAACGCACGCTGTTGGGCCGCGGTCAAACGCCCCTCGCGCAGCACGAAGCTGCGGATCGGCCGGTGCGGGCGCGGATCCAGAGCGCGAGGCGGTTCCGGCATGGCGGAGCGGATGGTCAGCGAGCGGATCAGAAGAACAGCCCCTCGATCGGCGACGAGGCCGACGCGAATCGCTTGGCTGGCATGCGGCCGGCCAGGTAGGCCTCGCGCCCCGCTTCGACGGCTTTGCGCATCGCCCCGGCCATCATGATCGGGTCGCGCGCCGCGGCGATCGCGGTGTTCATCAGGACCCCATCGCAACCAAGCTCCATCGCGACAGCGGCGTCCGACGCCGTGCCGACCCCGGCGTCGACCAGGATCGGGACCCGGGCGTTTTCGACGATGGTGCGGATGTTCAGTGGGTTGCGGATCCCGAGCCCGGAGCCGATCGGCGCCGCGAGCGGCATGACCGCAACACAGCCGATCTCTTCGAGCCGTTTCGCGACGATCGGGTCATCGTTCGTGTAGACCATGACGTCGAAGCCCTCCTTGACCAGCGTCTCGGCGGCCTGGATCGTGGCGACCACGTCCGGGAACAGGGTGCGTTCGTCGCCGAGGACCTCGAGCTTGACCAGGTTGTGGCCATCGAGCAGTTCCCGCGCGAGGCGGCAGGTCCGGACCGCCGAATCGACGTCGTAGCACCCGGCCGTGTTGGGCAGGATCCTGTAGCGATCGGGCGGCAGGACGTCGAGGATGTTCGGTTGGTCGCGGTCTTGGCCCATGTTCGTGCGGCGTACCGCGATCGTGATGATCTCGGCGCCGCTCGCCTCGACAGCCAGCCGGGTCTGTTCGAGATCCTGGTACTTGCCGGTGCCGACCAGCAGGCGGGAACCGTAGCTCTGGCCGGCGACGAGCAATGGGTCTTCGTGGGAAGCGGTGTCGGTCATGTGCTTTCAGGTCGTGTTGGTCGTGGCTTGGTGTCAGGATAAACCATTACTGATCGCTAGCGTACGCGATAGCGCGTCTTGACATAGTCGTCGACCAGACGCAGGAACTGCTCGGCGATGCTGTCGCCCTTCAGGGTCGTGACCTTCTCGCCGTCGACGAAGACCGGGGCCGACGGGCGCTCGCCGGTGCCGGGCAGGCTGATGCCGATATTGGCGTGCTTGCTCTCGCCGGGTCCGTTGACCACGCATCCCATGACGGCGACCTGCATCGTTTCGACCCCGGGGAATTGCTCGCGCCAGATCGGCATCTGCGCACGCAGGTGGTCCTGGATGTCGCGGGCGAGTTCCTGAAACAGCGTGCTCGTCGTCCGTCCGCAACCGGGGCAGGCCGTGACCATCGGCGTGAAGGACCGCAGGCCCATGGTTTGCAGGATCTCCTGGGCGACGACGACCTCGTTGGTCCGCGATGCGCCGGGTTCCGGCGTCAGGGACACGCGGATCGTGTCACCGATCCCCTCCTGCAGCAGAACCGCGAGCGCCGCGGTCGAGGCGACGATACCCTTCGAGCCCATGCCGGCCTCGGTCAGGCCGAGGTGCAGCGCGTAAGGCCCGCGCGCTGCCAGCATACGGTAGACGGCGATCAAGTCCTGAACCCCACTCATCTTGCACGACAAGAGGATCTGGTCGCGCGGCAAGCCGAGCGCCTCGGCCCGCGTTGCGCTCTCGAGCGCCGATTGCACCATCGCCTCGCGCATCACGGCATCGACCGGCTTCGGCGAGGCGGACCGGGCGTTCTCGTCCATCATCCGCGCGATGAGCTCCGGGTCCAGGCTGCCCCAGTTGACGCCGATGCGGACCGGCCGCCGATAGCGACACGCGATCTCGATCATGGTCGCGAATTGGCTGTCGCGGCGCTCGCCGCGACCGACATTGCCCGGGTTGATCCGATACTTCGCGAGGGCCTCGGCGCAGGCTGGGTAATCGGTCAGGAGCCGATGCCCATTGAAATGGAAGTCACCGATCAGCGGGACCCCGATCCCGCGCGCGTCGAGCGCCTCGCGGACCCGCGGGACGGCCTTCGCGGCCGACTCGTTGTTGACGGTGATCCGCACGAGCTCGGAGCCGGCGCGCGCGAGGTCGGCGACCTGGGTCACGGTCGCCGCGACATCGGCGGTGTCCGTGTTGGTCATCGACTGCACGACGATCGGGGCGTTACCGCCGACGACGATGTCGCCGATGCGGACCGGTAGGGTGGGGTGACGTTGGATCGCTGAGGTACTCATGGTGGCTGTCTGTGATGGTCGGCGGGAAGGAACCGATCCGGACCGGCGGGTCCGCGTCGGCTCGGGATGGGGCCGCCGCGGTCCGGCCCCCGGCTATGGTAGCGGTGCGCGCAGCCCTTGGACCAGCGCCAGATAGTCCGGCTCCTCGGGGCCGATCAGTCCGTGGCGGATCAGGAAATCGATGATGACCAGATTGCAATTGAGTTTGAAGTCGTCGCTATCGCGGACGATCGCCAGGACCTCGTCGACCGGCCAGCGATAGAAAGCCGCGACCTCGCCGTCGGTGCAGTGGGGCACGAAATCGGCCGGCAACTCGAGGTCATAGCAGTAGATCACGTCAGGCTTGAGCCCGGAGGTCGAGGCCCGGCAGTAGGTCACGGCGCCAACCGGTCGCGCGCGGTCCGCCTGTTCCGGGTCGAGTCCGGCCTCCTCGTGGCACTCCTTGCGCAGGTTCTCGCTCAGCGACACGCCCCAGGGCAGTCCGCCGGCGACCAGGTGATCCAGGTGCCCCGGATAGTGCCGCCGGTCCCACGCGCGGCGGGCAACCCAGAGTTCGAGCCCGGCGGCCGTGCGCACGTAGCCGTTCAGATGCTGGCCGAAGGCCCGGACTCCGAAGCACGGGGCCGCGGCGCGATCGATCAGGAAGCGGGCTTGCCCGCGCCCGCCCGCCGTGACCGGGTAGGGCTCGCGGTGCAGCGGCCCGATCAGGCCGGCGTCGACCAGCCGGGCGAGGATCGCGGCGAACTGCGCCGAGCGCGCGTCGAACTCGGTCGGCGCCGACCACCAGACGAGGCCGTCGCGGTCAAGCCTAAAGTCGCGGTCCTCGGCGGCCAGGGCCTCGGCGAAGCCCCGGCGGGTCAGCCCCAGTCGTTCACCGGCGACGACGAAGGGGACGTAATCGGCGGGATCCCAATGGTTGCAGGCGTGGATCTTCTCGAGCAGGCTCATCGGTCAGCGCGGGTGGCGTCAGGGATTCTCGACTCCTAGAGCATAACAGTGTTCGTCGTCGAATATCCTTAGGTTTCCAATGGGGCTGGTTGACGTTACGTGATGCGCCGTCGACACACAACCTTCGACTCGACGGCGCGATCTTGCTCGCCGACGTTCGCCAAAGCCAAGCGACCGCCGGGAGCGAGCAATGGTGTGCCAGGCCAGTCGCGCAGTAGCCCGACCCCAAGGCAGATCGGCCATGTCGTGGGTCTCGATAGGTGGCCGGATCACCTTCACGACTGCGCAGTCCACAGGCTCACACATCGATGCCCAGTCGTTTGATCTTGCGCCACAGGGACACCCGGTCGATCCCGAGGATTTCGGCGGCACGGGTGCGGTTGCCACAGGTGCGCACGAGGACCGCGCGGATCAACTGCTCTTCCTGGGCCTCCAGGGTCGGCAGGCCGCCCGCCTCGATCGGGTGCATCACCCGCACCTCCAGCCGAGTGAGGGCCTCGGGGAGATGGGTGGGAAGCAGCTCGCGTCCGGTGGCGAGCGCCACGCCACGCTCGATGAAGTTCGACAGCTCGCGCACGTTGCCCGGGTAGTCGTAGCCAGCAAGCAGACGCATCGCCTCGGGGGCGATCTCGTCGACCTCCTTCCCCATGGTGACGGCGTGGCGCCGCAGGAAATAGTAGGCCAGCAGCGGCACGTCGTCGCGTCGCTCGCGCAGCGGTGGTACCCCCAGGTTGACCACGTTCAGGCGGAAGAAGAGGTCCTCGCGCATCCGCCCGGTAGCGACCGCGGCCTCCAACGGGCGATTGGTGGCGGCGATCAACCGCACGTCCACCGGCACCGGCTCGTGACCGCCGACACGCAGCAGCTCGCGCTCCTGGATGACGCGCAGGAGCTTGACCTGCATCGCCATCGGCATCTCCGCGACCTCATCGAGCAGGAGGGTCCCGCCGGATACCGCCTCGATCAGACCGAGCTTGCGAGCCATGGCCCCGGTGAAGGCCCCCTTCTCGTGCCCGAAGAGCTCGCTCGCCAACAGGTCCTCGTGCAGTGCCCCGCAATTCACCCCGAAGAAGCGGCTGTCCGCCCGGTTGCTGTGGCGGTGCAGATAGCGGGCCAGGAGCTCCTTGCCGGTGCCGCTTTCGCCGGTGATCACGACGTTGCAGTCGGTTGGCGCGATCTGGCGCGCGGTTGCCAACAGCCGTTGCATGCCCAGGTCTTGGGTGACGATGGTCCCTTGGCCGGTGGTCGACGCGACCTGCTCGCGCAGCTCGCGGTTCTCGCGCTTCAAACGTGCCATCTCAGCGGCGCCGCGCACGACCTCGCGCACCTCGTCCAGACGATAGGGTTTGGCGATGTAATGGTAGGCGCCCTGCTTCATCGCCTCGATCCCGGAGTTCAGTGTGGCATAGCCGGTGACAAGGATCACCTGGATGTCGGGCCAAAGGGCCCGGGCGTGCTGCAGGATCCTCATGCCGTCCACCTCCGGCATGCGCAGATCCGTCAGGACCACATCGAAGGGCTCGCGCTCCAGGGCAGCGAGCGCCGCGGTCCCGGTCGGACATGGCACAACCTGGTAGGGCTCGCGTTCGAAGATCTGGACCAGGTTCTCGAGGGCGATCGCCTCGTCGTCGATCACGAGGAGGCGGGTCGGGACGCCAAGCGGCTGGGTCACGCGTCCGCCTGATCGCAGCTGGTCGGCAGCCAGAGCGTGAAGCGGGCGCCGCCCTGCGGGCGGTTCTCGGCGCTGACGCAGCCACCGTGCTCCTGCGCGATCTCCTGCACGATGTAGAGCCCAAGGCCGGTGCCAAGCCCCGTCTCGCGCGTGGTGAAGAAGGGATCGAAGACACGCGGGAGGATCGTGGGCGGGATGCCCGGGCCGTCGTCCTCGACGCGGATCAGGATCAGGGGCTGCTCGGGGTCGCGCGCCAGCGGCTCGCCCCCCAAGGTCCAAGCGGCGGCGTCGGGTGTGCTCGCGGCCCAGGTGCTGAGCTGGGCGCTGACCCGCAGAGCACCTGTCGGCCCACAGGCATCGAGACCGTTCTTCATCAAGTTAATGAAGACCTGCCGCAAACGCTCCTCATCGGCGATCAGGACCAGCTCGGGCGGCACATCGAGCACGATTCGCGCGATGGACGTGGCGCTGCGGGCCACCGAGGCGCGGGCGGCGACGAGAATCTCCTCCAGGGCAACGCACTCCATCTGGCGGGGGCGCAGCGGCTCCTTGCCTGCGTAATCGAGGAGGGTGCGCACGATGCCGCGGGCGCGTTCGGTCTCGCCCTCGATCTGCCTGAGCCAGGTACACCGCTGCTCAGCGGGGGTGGCCTCGCCCCCCTCGATGAGCAGCTGCGTCGACGAAGAGATATTGCCAAGCGGGTTGTTGAGCTCGTGGGCAACCCCCGAGACCAGGGTGCCGAGAGAGGCGAGGCGCTCGGAATGACGCAGCTGATCCTGGCGGGCCTGAAGCTCGGCCAGCATGCTGTTGAAGGTGCGGGTGAAGGAGACGATCTCGCGGTCCATGGTGGGAAGCGCGAGGTGCCGATAGCGCCCCTCGCCGATCGGTTTGAGGTCCGTCTCTAGTGCCTTGATTGGCGAGAGGATACGGGCCGCGAGGGTTCGCCCGCCCACCAGCACCAGGATCACCGCCGGGATCGAGAAAGCGATCAGGGCGTTCACCGACCGCTCAACCTTGGCCGTGAGCTCGTCACGCTCGCGCCGGCTGAGGATCTTCGCCGTTTGGGAGGCGAGGTGGCCGGCACTGCGCGCCTGCTCGCTGATGCCCTCCCGTTCGGCGCGCGAGGCGGTCGCGTAGCTGGTCAAGAGTTCGTGGTAGCGGGTCAGGCTCGCTTCGAGCTGCCCAAGCTCAGCCGGCGAGGCCAGTCGGTTGAACAGCTTGGCTTGGTCCCGCAGGCGGGCGAGCCCTCGTTCGGCATGATCGAGCGCGGCCGAGAGGTCC
Source organism: Thioalkalicoccus limnaeus (assembly GCF_041197575.1). Classification (NCBI taxonomy): domain Bacteria; kingdom Pseudomonadati; phylum Pseudomonadota; class Gammaproteobacteria; order Chromatiales; family Chromatiaceae; genus Thioalkalicoccus; species Thioalkalicoccus limnaeus. Next base: position 43,929 of record NZ_JBDKXB010000022.1, read on the forward strand.
GCGTCATCCCCGGAGAGGAAGTACTTCTTCTCGTTGCGGCGCATCTCCAGGCTGTCCTGGAGCAGGTCGGCCACCGCCTCGCCTCTCGCCAGGCCTCGCTCCACCAGGCCAAGGACCGCGAACTGCAGAAGCGCCAACGCCAGCACGGCCCCGGCGGCGAGGAAGTAGCCGAAGGTGATCTTGCGGCGCAGGCTGGTCATGGATTGCGCGCGGTAATCGGTTGCAGCATGCAACATTGGACGTTGCATTTTGTAACACTCCGGCGAGTCGCTAGGCAAGCTTGAGTGCGTACCGATCTGAATGCTAACGGCGTTGCGTTACGCAACGACTGAACCCTCTCGCAGTTCACCAAGGCCGCATTCAGAAACAGCGGGTTGCCGCATTGAAGCGCATTGGCGCGCGGATTGCTGGAATAGGGCTGGATTCGGCTCAGTTCTCTGGAGAAACACGATGAAGCGACTCATCGCCCAGCTGAAGAAGGCTTTGGCCGCCCTCGCTTACGCCGATGTCGGAGAGATGCTCCCGGGCATCGACAAGGACAGGGTCCTCGGGATGTCCGTCAAACCCGTCCCTGCAACACCAACCGCAACTTCGATGTTGCTGCGCCAGGCCGCGACAGTCACCCCGCTGCCGGGGCTCAGGCAGCAGGTCGGTCTGTACCTCGGGGCGACCCTGGACCCGGCAGTGATCCGCTATGCCGCCGACACTTGTCGCGAAATCCAGTCGACCCTGACGCTCGTGACCTTCCAGTCGGAGGACACTGTCCGCGAGTTGCTCGCGCCGCATCTCCCCGAGTTGGAAGGCGCAGGCGTGCCTTGGCGGATTGCCCGCCTGCAGGGGGAACCACACTCCAGCCTCGTGCGCTACCTGCGCCAAGAGCGACGCATGCTGTTCTTGGCGTGCAGCGACGCCGGCTTCTTCGGCCACGAGGTGCGCGGTGGCGGGCGTCGCCGGATGGATTTCGGCTTGCCCATTGTCATCGTCAGGGCGGAGGGCACGGCGCTGCCGCTCGGGCGGACACGCCTCGTATCCAGGGGGTAGTGGGCTCCGGGTCACCATCGCCCTCCAGACAAGGGCGAGTCGAGCGCCCGCCGAACGCCTTCTACACAGGCGTGGTCGGGACGCTTCGCCCCCGAACGAACGCCGCAGTGGCGGGCGGGCGCTAGCCGTCCAGGGTTAGCTGTTAGCCCGTTTCGATCGTTTTCCTTCCTCTAGAGGTCGCCACTTCGTGTCCGCCTGGCTATCGATCCTGTTCCCTTTCCTGCGATGGTTCCCAATGAGTCGTGCAGGCCTGCGCGCCGACCTGATCGCCGGCCTCAGCGTGGCCATGGTGCTGATCCCCCAGAGCATGGCCTACGCGGGGCTGGCCGGGCTCCCGGTTGTCTACGGGCTCTATGCAGCGGCGCTACCCGTCGCGGTGGCCGCGCTGTGGGGGTCCTCCCGCTTCCTGCACACGGGGCCGGTCGCAATGCTGTCGCTGATGTCGGCGGCGGCGATAGCGCCTTTCGCGACACCTGGCAGTGAACAGTTCATCACGCTCTCTGTGATGCTCGCACTGATGGTCGGCGTCCTGCGCCTGGCGTTCGGCCTGTTCCGTCTCGGCGTGTTGATGAACTTCACCTCGCACCCGGTGACCCTCGGCTTCACCAACGCCGCGGCCCTCATCATTGGCTTGTCGCTCCTGAACACCTTCATCAATGTGCCGATGCCGCGCTCGGACAGCTTCGTGGTGGACCTGTCTGCCGTGGTGGCCCAATTCCCGCATGCGCATTGGCCGACGGTGGTGTTCGGCGTGGCGACACTCGCCTTCCTGCTCCTCATGCGCCGCATGGCACCGCGGGTTCCGGCCGTCTTGCTGGCGGTTCTGCTGGGGACCAGCGTCAGCGCCGTGATCGGCTTCGAGCAGAATGCCAGCGTGCCCTTCGACGGTATCCTCGACACGACGGCTCGCCAAGCCTACCAGGCGCTTGCTCGGACGCGTGCCGAGCTCGGGGCGACCAGCGAGCGACTCGCTGGGCTCGGGGACGAGCTGCGGGAGGCGAAGCGCCGCGGAGAGTTCATGCCGGAGCTCGAGGTGGAGCAAGCCCGGCTGGCAGCGGCCGAGCGCATCCTCGAGCGACAGCTCAACGCCCAGCGCATCGCTGCGCACAGCTTCGTGCTGGCGCCGGTGGCGGATGGCGGCGCTGTGGTCGGGTACCGCAAGGCATCGCCCGGTGAAGGCGGCTGGCGAGTGGTGCGGGTCGATATCGATGAGGTTCTGCTCGCCCGCGGCGGCCAGGTGGTCGGCGACATCCCGCGCGGACTGCCAGCGCCGGCCCTGCCGGTAGTGGATTGGGAGGTGGCCCCGTCGCTGTTCGGGGCGGCCTTGGTCATCGCATTGATCGGTTTCATGGAAGCCACCGCGATCTCCCGCGCCCTAGCCGCCCAGAAGCGCGAGAAGCTTGATACGAACCAGGAGTTGATCGGCCAGGGGCTCGCCAACATCATCGGCAGCATATTCCACGCTTACGTGGTCAGTGGCTCCTTCTCGCGCTCTGCGGTGGCCGCGCGCGCCGGGGCGCAAACCGGCTTCTATGCGGTGGTGAGCGCGCTCGCGGTGGTGGCCGCGATCTTCTTTCTGACCCCCTACCTCTATCACCTCCCTCAGGCTGTGCTCGCAGCGATTGTGATGACGGCGGTGTTCGGGCTGATCGATGTCAAGGCGCTGGTCGGCGCCTGGCGCGTCCAGCGCGCTGACGGTGTCATCGGGCTAGTGACCTTCCTCGCAACACTTGCCCTCGCCCCCAACCTCGCCGGAGGGGTGCTCGTGGGGGTTGTGCTTGCGGCGCTGGCCTTCCTGATCGGTACGATGCGTCCGCGCGCAGAGGTGCTCGGGCGGCTGCCAACGGGCTCGCTGGGCGGCGCCTTCACACATGATCTGCCTCCGCTCAGCGAGCGTTTCGTCGTTCTGCGCTTCGACGCCTCACTGGTGTTCGTCAATGTCGCCTATTTCGAGGAGGCGGTCCGCCGGGCCGTCGCGAGTTTCCCCAAGGCGACGGCGGTGCTGGTGATCGGCAGCGGCATCAACCGGATCGATGCTTCGGGCACGGAGGCGATCAAGGCGCTCGCCAGCGACCTCGGGGCCGCCGGTTGCACGCTGATGTTCTCGGGCCTGAAGAAGCCGGTCCTCAATGCGTTCGAGCGCGCTGGCCTGTTGCCCCTGCTCGGCAAGGAGAACATCTATCCCAACAGAAACGTCGCGCTGGATCGCCTGACGCAGCTAGAGGCAGAGGTAGCGACGCGGCCAGCCGGATAGGGGACGGCCCCGAGCAGCGCGGCGGGCGGCCCGTACGACGGGTGGATCGTCTCATGCTGATCCGACGACGCCGATCCCGGCTATCATTTGGCGGTCTACCGGGTGAGAACGACTACCTGGAGGTCTCAAATGGAAGCGGCAAGACACGCACGCGATCGTCACACCTATGCCGACTATCTGGCGTGGCCAGATGAGGTGCGCTACGAGTTGATCGATGGCGAGGCCTATCTGATGGCCCCGGCGCCTACGCTGGAGCATCAGGATGTCGCCGGGGAGATCTTTCGTCAGTTGGCGAACGCTCTGGCCGGCCCGAAGCAAACCTGCCGTCCCTTCATTGCCCCGGTGGATGTCCGCCTGCCACGTGCCGACGAGGCCGATGAGTTCGTCGACACGGTGGTGCAGCCGGACGTGCTGGTCGTCTGCGACCCGGCGAAGCTCGACCGGCGCGGTGTGCGCGGGGCACCGGATCTGGTCGTGGAGGTCCTGTCGCCGGCGACCGCCAGCCATGACCATCGGCGCAAGCGCCAGGTCTACGAGCGGGCCGGCGTGCGCGAATTCTGGCTGGTGCACCCGACCGACCGGATGGTGACCATCTATCGTCTCGCGGAGGGCCGGTTCGGCAAGCCCGAGATCTGCGAGCTCGTCGGGGAGACGCCGGTGGCGGTCCTGCCGGGTGTGGCGATCGCTTGGGACGACCTGGTTCTGCGTCTCCCGCTGCCCGAGGACTGAGGGCTTGGATGACCGATGCGTGCAAGACAAATGCCGATTTCCCGCATCGACAGGATCGAATCCCCGCAGATTGGTGCCGCAGTCGGCGCGCCGCCCGATGGTCGCGGCGCGGCCTTGAGACAGCGCACTGTGCCGGCTGATGTTGGCGTGAATCCTGGCGCCGTCGAGATTGACGCGGCCGAACTGGCCGAACTGGCCGAGCTGGTTTTCCCGTCGGCGCCAAGATTACAGGATCGTATAGATCTGGACATTCGCCCGTGAGGTGATGGGGCCTAGACTGGCTACCAGCTCGGCCGCTCGCCGAGCCACACGACCCGCATCCAATCAATCCGAGGACAGGCCAATGAAGTCCCCTCTCACCCATTTGTCGATTGCTATCCTGATGGCGATGCTACTGGTCGGCGGCCCCGTCTGGGCCGATCGCGATGCGATTCGGATGCTGTCGGAGGCCAAGATCAGCCTGATCGACGCGATTCGCTCGGCCGAGACCCATCAGGGCGGGCAGGCGATCGAGGCGGGGCTCGACGACGACAGCTTCCGCCCCGCCTACGAGGTCACGGTCGTCAAGGACGGCCGGGTCTTCGATGTCCAGGTCGATGCCGTCAACGGCGCGGTGTTTGGCGTCCGCGAAGACCTCGATGACTAGCGTCGTGCGACGGCACTCGCCGCGCGGGCGGACCCGCAACCCGCGAGCGGGGCCGGTCTGGCCGCTTGACTGACGCGATCGATGGCCGCCCCGGTTCGGATCGCTCCGCGGGCCGGGGCGGCGCGCGAGGAGCCATGCGCATTCTGGTGATCGAAGACGATGCCGAAACCGCGCGCTATATCGCGCAGGGGTTGCGCGAGCAGGGGCACGTCGTGGACCTGGCCGCGGATGGCCATGAAGGACTCATGCTCGCGAGTGGCACCGACTATGACGTGCTCATCATCGACCGCATGCTGCCGCGGCTCGACGGCCTCGCTCTGCTGAAGATGCTGCGCGCCGGCGGCATGGCGACCCCGGCCCTACTCCTGACGGCCATGAGCGGCCTGGAGGACCGCGTGCAGGGGCTGTCGGCGGCGGACGACTATCTGGTCAAGCCCTTCGCTTTCGCCGAGCTCTATGCCCGCGTCGGGGCGATCACGCGGCGCCAGCGCGCCGCGGCGCCGGTGACGCTGCTTCAGGCCGGCGATCTGCGAATGGATCTGGTGGGGCGCGTCGTGCAGCGCGGGTCGCGGCCGATCGCGCTGCAGCCGACCGAGTTTCGCCTGCTCGAGCACCTGCTGCGTCACAAGGGGCAGGTGGTCACGCGCACCATGCTGCTCGAGGCGGTCTGGGACATCCATTTCGATCCCCGTACCAACATCGTCGAGACGCACATCAGCCGGCTGCGCGCCAAGATCGACCGCGATGCGCCCGTCCCGCTGATCAAGACGGTGCGGGGGGCGGGATATCGGATCGATGACCCGCCTTAGGGACCTCGCCCGGCGCAGCGACGTCCGGCTGATGGCCTTTTTCGCCGCCGTCTTCGCGCTGTCGATGGCGGTGGTCGGGGCCCTGGTGCTCTGGGGTGTGGGCCTCTCGCTCGAGCGGCAGCTTCAGGCGCACGTCGAGTCCGACCTGGCGCAGCTGCTCGGCGACTATCGCGACGACGGGCTCGAGGAGCTGCGTCACGACATTCGCGAGCGGATCGAGGCCAATCCGTCCAGCCGGCTCCGCTACGTGCTGATCAACCCCGCGGGGCGTGCCATCTTCGACCCCGTGCGATACGCCGACAGGGACGGTTGGCAGGCCGCTCAAACGGCCGATGGCCGCGAGCTGCTGCTCTTCTGCACCGCGCTGGAGGCCGGCTATCGTCTTTGCGTCGGGGCCGATCGCGGCCCTGCGCAGGAGATGACCCAGGCGTTGAGCCGGATGCTGCTGACCGTCTTCTTTGTCACGCTCGCGGTCGGCGTCGGCGGCGGCACGGTCGTGAGCCGCCGCTTCCTGCGTCGAGTCGAGCGACTGAAGCGGGTTGCGCAAGCGATCGGCGAGGAGTCGCTGTCGTTGCGCATTCCAATCGGCCGCGAGCAAGATGCCTTCGCCCAGCTGGCGGCGACCATCAACCAGATGCTGGACCGCATCGAGCGCTTGATGAGCGAGGTGCGGCAGGTCTCGACCAACATCGCCCACGACCTGCGCACGCCGCTCGGGCGCCTGCGCCAGAAGCTCGAGAGGATGCAGGCCCTGCCCCTGCCGGCGGAGGCGGCAACGCTCGCCGACGCGGCGCTGACCGAGCTCGACCAGATCCTAGGACTCTTCGGTTCGCTGCTGCGGTTGGCCGAGATCGAGTCCGGCAACGCCGCGCTGAACAGGGAGTGGATCGAGGTCGGTCCCTTGCTCCAGGAGCTCGACGAGCTCTATCAGCCGATCGTCCAGGACAAGGGCCAGACGCTCGCGCTGGAGATCCCCGCCCCCGTCCGCGTCCTCGCGGACCGCCGCCTGCTCGTGCAATTGCTCGTGAACCTGCTGGAGAATGCGATCGGCCACACAGGGCCGGGCACGCCGATCCGCCTCGGTGCCCATCAGCAGGGCGCGCGCACCCTGCTCTGGGTCGCCGACGCGGGGCCCGGAATCCCCGCCCCGGAGCGGGCGCGGGTCACGCAGCCCTTCTATCGGCTCGATCGCGGCCGCTCCTCGCCGGGGCATGGCCTCGGCCTGAGCCTGGTCGCCGCGATTGCGGCGAGACACGGGGCCAGCATCGAGCTTGCCGACGCCCACCCCGGCTTGCGCGTGACGGTGGCGTTCGCCGAGCCGACGGCAAGCGCTGGCCCGCTTGACCCATTCGATTCGCGACGTCCACGGCACCCGCGTTGAGCCGCATCCTTGCAGTGCGGCGGCCAGCTGGTGGCCAGCTTCAGCGGGAGGTCTCCGCGCGCTGCGGGTCGTGCAGCGCCATCACCCGAGCGGCTCGAGATGAAACGCTACGCGTCGGTATTCGTCGACCCGGGGAGCCTGAGCCGACATCGGACAAGGACCCGCCGACTATCTGGTTTCCCTTGGTGGGCACGATGGCGGCGATCTTGTCGGAGGGCAACCAGCTTCTGTTGCGCTTCATCCGAGATCAGCCACTCGCGTCGTTGAGAGAATCGGCTGACCTGACAGGCGCTAGGTGCTGAACCTGTCGCGCACCTTGCCGATGATGGAAAGCGACCGATTGGCGACCTCGAGGAGGAGAGTCCGCGAAATCGCGCCCATGGCGCTGGCCACCAGCTTCAAGGTATCGATCAACTGAAGGACGACGATGAAGGGGCAGGCCATGCGCGATGGCGTGATCACCGAAGCAGATACCTGCCGTGAGTTCGTCACACCCCGGCTCGTGGAGGCGGGGTGGGGTGCCGCACCACACGTCATCGGTGAGCAGCGCAGCTTCACCGATGGACGCATCATCGTCGCCGGTGGGAAGGTGCGTCGCGGCAGGCAGAAGCGTGCCGACTACCTGCTGTACTACCGTCGCGACTACCTGTTGGCCGTCATCGAAGCCAAGGAGATCGGTCTGCCCGTGGAAGCCGGCGTGCAGCAAGCCCGGGAATACGCAGAAATCCTCGGCCTGAAGTTCGCCTATGCCACCAACGGTCACCGCATCATCGAGATCGACTACACGACCGGCGCCGAGCGCGAGATCGACCGCTATCCGACGCCCGATGAGCTGTTTGCCCGCCTGACCGCCGCGTCACATCTGCCCCAGGAAGCGGCGTCACACCTGCTGGAGCCGTTCAATCTGGTGTCGGGCAAGGTACCGCGCTACTACCAGCGGATCGCCATTGATCGCGTGATCGAGGCGATCCTGCTCGGGCAGAAGCGCATTCTCGCGACCCTGGCCACCGGCACCGGCAAGACCTGCGTCGCGTTCCAGATCTGCTGGAAGCTGTGGAGCAGCCGGTGGAACCGCGCCGGCGAGTACCGCCGACCCAAGATCCTGTTCCTCGCCGATCGCAACATCCTGGTAGACGATCCGATGGCCAAGATGTTCGCGCCTTTCGGCGATGCTCGTCACAAGATCGCCGGCGGCGACGTCAGCCAGGGTCGTGACATGTACTTCGGCATCTATCAGGCGTTGAGCACTGCCAGCACCGACGTCTTTCGGCAGTACCGGCCCGACTTCTTCGATCTGATCATCATTGACGAGTGCCATCGGGGCTCGAGCCGCGACGAGAGCGCGTGGCGCGCCGTGCTGGATTACTTCGCCCCCGCAGTGCAGTTCGGCCTGACGGCGACGCCGTTGCGCGAGGAGTCGCGCGACAGCTACGAGTACTTCGGCAACCCGGTCTACACTTACAGTCTGCGCCAGGGCATCGAGGACGGCTTTCTCGCGCCATATCGCGTGCATCGGGTGATTACCACCGTCGATGCGGCGGGCTGGCGGCCGAACAAGGATGAGCTCGACCGCTACGGCCGCGTGGTGCCGGACGACGAGTACCAGACCAAGGACTTCGAGCGTGTCGTGGCCCTGCGCGCCCGCACGCGGGCGATGGCCCGGCACCTGACCGACTTCCTCGGGGGCACCGACCGCTTCGCCAAGACGCTGGTCTTCTGCGTCGACCAGGAACACGCCGCCGAGATGCGCCAGGAGCTGATCCACCTCAACAGCGATCTGGTGAAGCAGTACCCGGACTTCGTCGCCCGCGTGACGGCCGACGAGGGCGCCATTGGCCTGACGCATCTGGCGCATTTCCAGGATGTGGACAAGCCGGCGCCCGTCATCCTGACCACCTCCCAGCTCCTGACCACCGGCGTCGATGCCGAGATGGTCAAGAACGTGGTGCTGGCCCGCGTCGTTGGCTCGCGCGCCGAATTCAAGCAGATCGTCGGTCGCGGCACGCGGCTGAAGGTCGACTACGGCAAGACGTACTTCAACATCATCGACTTCACCGGCACGGCTACCCGCCACTTTGCCGATCCGAACTTCGATGGCGAGCCGGCACGCATCGAGGAGGTTACGGTCGACGAGTCGGGCGAGCAGGTCAGTGTCACGGAGATCGAGCCCGAGACGCCGCCCGAGCCCCGGATATTGGAGTACGAGGTGCCTGAAGAGCAGATCGGCCCGGACACCGGAATCCTCATCAACGAGCCATCGCCCGAGCCGCGCAAGTTCTACATCGACGGCGGCAGGGCGAAGCCAACCGGCAGGATCGACATTGCCATGATGCAGTCTTTGTCCCGCCAGGGCGAGGTGAACCCGCTGGTCGAGGACTACGGCCAGGTAATCGTCGACGAGTGCCACCACGTCGGCGCCGTGTCGTTCGATGCCATCCTGAAACGGACGAAGGCCAAGTTCGTGCTCGGCCTGACGGCGACCCCGATCCGACGCGACGGGCAACAGCCGATCATCTTCATGCAGTGCGGGCCGATTCGCCACACGGCGGCCACTCCGGCCGGCGCGCCGCACGATCTGGAGGTCGTGCCGCGCGCCAGCCACGCTCGCATCGATCTGCCGCAGGATGCCGGCATCCAGGATGTCTTCCGACATCTCGCCAACGATCAGGCCAGGACCGCGGCCATCGCTGCCGAGGTGCGCAACGCCTTCGCACAGGGCCGCAAGGTGCTGGTCCTGACCGAGCGCACGGAACACCTCGAAGCCATATCGAGGTCGGCGTCGTGCCGTATGAAAGCCTGCTTTGATACTGGCGCATAAAAGTAAAGCGTGCTTTAATTTGATCCGGGAAATCAAAGCACGCTTTCAATGCCCCGCACCACCGGCACCTACGACACCGCGACCACGCTGGGTGAGTCGGTCCGCGCCTTCGTACCGCGACCGCTGCCCCCGGCTGATCCTCCGCTGGCGCCGACCTGCTTCGCCGACCTGAACCGGCAGGCCGAACTGGCGCTGGCGCGCCTGGCCGGGGTGTCGGGCCTGGTCCCGTCGGTGGAATGGTTGCTCTACAGCGCCATCCGCAAGGAAGCGCTGCTCACCTCGCAAATCGAGGGCACCCAGGCTACGCTGACCGACCTGTTCGACGAGGAAGCCGGGCTGAAGGTCAGCAACACCGACGATGTCGAGGAGGTCACCAACTACCTGCGCGCCTTCCGTTGGGTACAGGGGCAACTGCGCGACCCGCAGGGCTTGCCGATCAGCGTTCGCCTGCTGTGCGAAGCCCATCGCCTGCTGCTCGACGGCGTGCGCGGCGCGGGCAAACAGCCGGGCGAACTTCGCCGCTCGCAGAACTGGATCGGCGGCACGCGCCCAAGCAACGCCGCCTTCGTGCCGCCACCCCCGCAGCAGGTGGCCAATCTGCTGACGGACCTGGAGCGCTTCATCCATGCCTCCGACCCTGACCTGCCGCCGCTGGTCAGGGTCGCCTTGATCCATGCCCAGTTCGAAACCATCCACCCCTTCCTGGATGGCAACGGGCGCATCGGGCGGCTGCTGATCGCCGCGCTGATGGAGCACTGGGGGCTGTTGAGAGAGCCGTTGATGTACCTGAGCGGTTACCTCAAGCAGCACCAGACCGAGTACTACCGGCGCCTATCCGCCATCCGCGGCGACGGCGACTGGGAGGGCTGGGTATCCTTCTTCCTGGAGGGCGTGGCGGTGGCGTCCGCGGATGCCGAGCGCAGCATCATCGACGTGGCCAGCCTGATCACGGCGGATCGCAAGCGCCTGCTCGAATCTCCCAAGGCGGGGCCGATCAGCTACCGTCTGTTCGAATTGCTGCCGATGATGCCGCGCTTCAGCGTCGAGCATGTTCGCCAGCGGCTGGAGACGACGTTTCCCACGGCCAGCGCCGCCGTCAAGCTGCTGCAGGATCTTGGCATCCTGGCCGAGCTCACTGGGCAGAAGAAGAACCGCGTCTACAGCTACCAGGCGTATGTGGAACTGCTCTCCCGCTGACGGGTGCTCACCAGTCCGCAGATGCCCGCGGCATTGCTCGTAAGCTCAACGGGCGCGTTTTGTGACCGACAACCACACGCCACCACCGACACGAAAGCCAGGCCGTTCGGCCTGGCTTTATCACCGAAGCAGACACCTGCCGCGAGTTCGTCACACCGCGGCTGGTCGAGGCGGGATGGGGCGCGGCACTGCACACCATCGGCGAGCAGCGCAGCTTTACCAATGGCCGCATCATCGTCGCGGGCGGGAAGGTACGTCGCGGCAAGCAGAAGCGTGCCGACTACCTGCTGTACTACCGCCGGGACTACCCGCTGGCGGTCGTCGAAGCCAAGCAGATCGGCCTGCCCGCCGAAACCGGCGTGCAGCAGGCCCGGGAGTACGCGGAGCTCCTAGGGCTCAAGTTCGCCTACGCCACCAATGGCCACCGCATCATCGAGATCGACTACACCGCCGGCACCGAGCGCGAGGTCGACCGCTACCCGACGCCTGACCTGGTCAGCTTTGGCTGGTCGAGTGCGCGGCCGCGTCGCAGGTTGTAACAAGACCGATAAAGGACTATATTCAGTCCTAATCGATCTCGGGAGCAGACCCA